>NZ_VPBQ01000007.1:0-145037 GCF_013418635.1 Acinetobacter sp. YH12131 | reverse complement strand
TGTTTTGATATTGTATTGACTTAATCCGTAACTATCCCATAGTTTAAATTGATGCTTGCCATATTCAACATAGCCATCAGCATATTTGATTGCAACCTTTTTAAACGGTATCCAACCCAGTGAACGTATAGCTGATTTTTTATTACTGACACGCCATTTTAGTTTTGCTTTTTTGAACTGCTTGCGTCTTGTGACCAATTCTTCTGTCACTGCCTGAATAGTTTGACTGTGCAAGTTGCATTCTTTCGATGTGCCTTTCGTGTATTTTGCAAGGTCGTATGCTGAAAAGAATTGTTGTTTACGTTGTAGATGCTTAAAACACAAATCATTGACATAATTCCAGACAAAATTTACTTCGGATGCTAACTGATTTAGCACCTTGCAATGTTTGTCTTTTATGCGTAATTTGAGTGTCTTCATCCAATTATTTTAACAGTATTTTTCTTAATAGTGACTATAGTACAAGTATTTAAAACGACATTTCGTGTCGTTCATATGGTTTACTCCAGTCGCTTATATCCTCGTGCTGAACCACGAGGTTTTTCGCTCCAGTGGATAAACTTCTTTCACAAATCCGATTAAAACCATACTTCAATCCCCCATCATCCTCTTACGGAAGATATTCCTCATCCCTGAGCCATATATGGCGCAAGAGAAGGGATTTTCGATACTAATTTAATTTTGACCTATACGGATAAACTGAAAAGACAGACACAACGTCAGCTTTTTAAAAACTCACAACTTACCCAAATGCGCCAAACAACGATGAATCGCACCACAACCCGGCTGAAAGTGCTGCACACCTTTGGCTTCTTCCATACGGCACACCTCACTCACCAAACGATCTGCCACACCTCGACCACGGTTTGCAGGATGCACCACAATATATTCAAGCGTACGATGATCATCTTGCCCTGTGCACCAAATCGCACCAATCACTTTAGTATTAAATTCTGCCGTGTAAAGTAGGGTATACTGAGCCAAGTTCTGCTCAAGTTGGCTTACCGCATCTTGCCCATCGCCAAATTCAGGGCTGGTATCATACAGTCGCTCAAGCTGGCTGCGCACTTCGGTATTTTCCAGTGAAGTATAGGCATGTACGGTAATAGGCATTGATTAACCCTCCTGAGCAATCTAATATGCTGAGACTTCGTCACAGCGAAAACATTTTACATCAATCATTTTTGACGTTTTTTGAGGAACGTGTCTATGACCCAACGTATCAGTGAAGTGGTGAGAAATACCAACGAAACTAAAATTCGAGTTCGTGTGAATCTGGACGGTACGGGTCAAGGCACACTCAACACTGGAGTTCCATTTTTAGACCATATGATTGATCAAATCAAGCGACACGGTTTGTTTGATATTGATATTCATTGTGATGGCGACTTGGAAATTGATGATCACCACACTGTAGAAGACTGTGGTATCACGCTTGGACAAGCTTTTGCTCAAGCTTTGGGCGATAAAAAAGGTTTACGACGCTACGGTCACTTTTACGCACCACTTGATGAATCTTTAAGCCGTGTGATTGTCGATTTATCGGGTCGTCCGGGTTTATTTATGGATATTCCATTTACCCGCGCACGTATTGGTACTTTTGATGTGGATTTATTCTCAGAATTCTTCCAAGGCTTTGTCAACCATGCATTAATGACACTGCACATCGACAACCTCAAAGGTAAAAACAGCCACCACCAAATTGAAAGCGTATTTAAAGCATTTGCACGTGCTTTACGCATGGCATGTGAAGTCGATCCGCGTGCTGAAAATACAGTGGCATCAACCAAAGGAACACTCTAATGACCCGAATTGCCCTTCTTGACTATGGCATGGGAAATTTACACTCTGCAGCGAAAGCTTTAGAGCATGTGGGTGCAACGGTAGATGTGACCAATGACCCAAAACTGATTGCACAAGCCGATAAAATTGTGTTTCCAGGTGTGGGTGCTATGCGTGATTGTATGCAAGGCATGCATGAAGCTGGCATTGATGACGTGGTACGCAACGCGGTCTTTAATAAACCTGTACTTGCAATTTGTGTAGGCATGCAGGCGCTGATGCAACATTCCGAAGAAAATGGCGGAGCAGATGCACTGGGCATTTTTGCAGGTACAGTCAAACGCTTTCCTGAAGTAGCAGGTTTAAAAGTGCCACACATGGGTTGGAATCAGGTACATCAACGTGACCCGAGCCACCCTATGTGGAACAACATTGAACAAGATGCGCGTTTTTACTTCGTGCATAGTTTTTATGTTGAACCGCAAGATGAAAAAATCGTGGCCGCGACCTGTGATTATGGTTTAACTTTCTGTACAGCCCTGCATCAAGACAACTTGTTTGCAACGCAGTTCCACCCAGAAAAAAGTCACACTGTTGGTTTGCAGTTACTAAAAAACTTTGTGGAATGGAATATCTAATATTCAGGATGCTTCAATCAATAAAGCCGAGTTAATCTCGGCTTTATTTTTGCGTGAATGTTTTTCACTTTTATTGCACATTGATTTGTGTTTAAAATTAAAGCGTTTTTTATACCTTTTATTCAAAATAAACTGAGGGTCTGTCGATAATTGGTCTATGTTTGCGATGTGAGAGAGATATCTCACAAGATTTTTGAGCAAATATACGGTATGCGACAGAAAATTCAAAAAATCTAGGAATTACAACAATGAGTCAATATGTAGAAGATTCTGCACTCAGTGCAGCGGGGCGTTTTGGTCGATTATCATTTTTAGCGTGGAACTGTTTGCTCAGCTTGGGGCTTGCAGTACTGATTGCAATTATTGCCGTTGTTGCACCCAATTTATTGCTAGAGCTCGGCTCTGGCTCTATGGGCATCGGCATGATCTTGCTCGTGAGCATTTATATCGTGGCATTCTATTTTAGCTTTATTTTCACCATCCGCCGCTTGCATGACCGCAATCATACTGGCTGGTTATCTTTGCTGATTTTGGTGCCTTTGGTGAATATTATTATGGGTTTATATTTGGTATTTGCACCTGGCGATGATCGTCAAAATAGCTATGGTGCGGTACGTGAAACTGCAGGTTGGGAAAAAGTACTGGCTTGGATTTTTATTGTGCTGATGATTTTGGCGATTATTGGCAGCTTCTTGTCAGGTATATTCAGCAACGTCTAAGCAAAAATATTCCACTTGGTTGATATTTCGAAATAGCCCATCTATTGGGCTATTTTTTCAGGATATTCGCTGCAATCTTTGTCCTGCACAGCATTTTCAATCTTTTAAACTTTGCCAAATTCCGCAAAACGCTTTAGGCTAAAACCGCTTCTTTACCGCTTTGAATGTTATGGATCTCACTCGTCTGCGTACCCTGCCTAGCCCTGATGAAATTCGGCAATTGCCACTGTTTGAAAATATTGCGCGTCAAAATATTGTACTGATTCAAAATCTAGAGCAATGTCTAGCAATTGAAGCTGAACTGAAAACCGCAGCTGTCTTGGGTTTCGATTCTGAATCTAAACCCACGTTTAATGTAGGCGAAGTTTCTACAGGCCCGCATTTAATTCAGCTCGCAACCTTAGAAAAAGCCTATCTATTTCAGCTCAATGATGACATTTGGCAATTTTTGCAGCCAGTTTTTGCCAATCGCGATCAAATTAAAGTAGGTTTTGGGCTGAAAAATGATGCCCATTTATTTCGTAAAAAAGGTATACAACTGAATAGCGTGATTGAACTATCCAAATGTTTTGGCAGTTTTGGTTTTAAAAGTCCGCTTGGGCTTAAAAATGCCATGGCATTATTATTTCACGTTCATTTCCCTAAAAGCCGAAGTATCAGCACCTCAAACTGGGCATGCAAACAGCTCAGTGAAGCACAAATTGCCTATGCTGCCGCCGATGCCTACGCACCTGTGTTGATATTTGAAGAATTGGGGCGTTTGGGTCTATTGCCCGAGCATATCCCAAACAGTTCACTCAAATTGCGGATTCGTCCCTCTAAAACAAAACCTACAACAGATGCTTAGATATTTAACAATACTTTGTTAAAATGCACAGATTGAATTCAATAAGTTTTTGGCAAGGAGCGAAAGCATGCTGATCATCCCTGCAATTGACCTGAAAGATGGCAAGTGTGTTCGTTTAAAACAAGGTCGTATGGAAGATGATACTGTATTTTCTGACGATCCAGTGGCAACAGCACAACACTGGGTAAATGAAGGCGCGCGTCGCTTGCATTTAGTCGATTTAAACGGCGCTTTCGCAGGTACGCCAATTCATAAACCTGTGGTTGAAGCGATTGCAAAATCACAACCCGATCTCCCTATTCAAATTGGTGGCGGTATTCGTTCACTCGAAACCATCGAACACTATTTGGATGCAGGCGTATCGTTCGTAATTATTGGTACCAAAGCCGTACAAGAGCCTGCTTTTGTAGAAGAAGCCTGCAAGAAATTCGCAGGACACATCATTGTCGGCATTGACGCCATGAATGGCATGGTGGCTACTGATGGTTGGGCCAACGTCACAGACGTGAAGGCAACAGATTTAGCTAAGCGTTTTGCCGATGCAGGTGTATCTAGCATTGTTTATACCGATATTGCCCGTGATGGCATGATGCAAGGTGTGAACGTAGAACAAACCGTAAACTTGGCGCAATATTCAGGCTTACCCGTGATTGCTTCTGGCGGTGTGACCAATTTAGATGACGTACGCAACCTAAAAGGTCAGCCTGGCATTTTAGGTGCGATTACAGGTCGTGCAATTTACGAAGGCACGTTAAGCCTGCGTGAAGCACAGTTGCTTTTAGATGAGCAATCTTTGTAATTCTGCCGCGCATTTTCAAAGAGGTCTGCGGACCTCTTTTTTATTTTGATTTTATTTTGCTCATCTTAAGTTTTTCATCTCCTACAAATTATATGTCTCAGCTTTCACCAATGCTTCGCAGTAAAGCCCCGCAACTGGCGCTCATTTTGATTACTTTAATTTGGGGTGCAACCTTCATTACCGTGCAATACGGTTTGAATTTCAGCAGTCCCGTACTGTTTGTAGGCTTACGTTTTGCCGCAGCCACTTTGGCTGTGGGATTAATTTCATGGCGAAGCCTACGTGGTTTTAGCATCGATGAACTCTATGCAGGCTTTGCCATAGGCGCAGTCATTGCGCTAGGTTATGTCACTCAAACCATTGGCTTACAAAGTATCAGCAGTAGCGAATCGGCCTTTTTAACGGCGCTGTATGTCCCGCTTGTACCGCTATTGCTGTGGTTATGCTTTGATCAACGTCCGCATGTCATGACTTGGTTGGGTGCTATTTTGGCATTTGTAGGCTTGGTCTTTTTAACAGGCAATGGCTTAGGCGCAATTCAGTTAAGTTTTGGACAAGCCATTACTTTAATCGGTTCAATTGCGATTGCCTTTGAAATTATTTTAATTAGCTATTTTGCCAATCGGGTCAATTTAAAGCGCGTTACCCTCATCCAACTGGGTTGTGCATCGTTATTGTGTTTTGCGATTGCACCATGGGTTGGAGAAACTCAATTGCCCGAATTTCAGTGGTCACTCCTTGCTGTTTTGCTCGGCTTAGGCATTGCCAGTGCCGTGATTCAATGGGTGATGAACTGGGCACAACGTCAGGTAGACCCTGCGCAAGCCGCCATTATTTATGCAGGTGAACCGGTGTGGGCAGCCCTGATTGGGCGTTTAGCAGGAGAACGTTTACCCATTCTGGCATTATTTGGTGGGCTTTTGGTTGTTTTAGGCGTATTCATCAGTGAATGGCGGCCTAAACTTTTTGAATCTAAAACTAAACCCCAAACCTAAACCTGAACATAAACCATGCCTTAAAACACTTGATACAGGCATCCCGACAGCCCGACCTTTGCAGCGCTGTTGTGATTTAAAATAAGTGTAGGATTTTTAATGGTACATCGGCAGATTATCATTCACGCGAATTAAACCGCGTATAGCACGGTAAACAATCCATAACCACGAAATAGCAACCACTGCGATACAGAAAAGTGTCGCAGCCAAAGTCATACTGGCAAAGCTTTGCGCATCTGGACTAAAGAACACCAAAAAGAACGGCACAAAGGCCACAATATTCCAAAACAGATACCACCAGAAGCTGCGAATTTGCCAAGTAAAATGACTGGCAAAAATTGAACCTTGTACATCACTACGTTTTAAATAGTTGATGATTAAGGCAATCACGGCCAATATCCCCGCAGAAAAAATCGCCATGATATACAGCACATATAAAATCATGGTCAATGAACGATGTGGGTCTTGATCTACTGAATATGAATGCTCTGCGTCTGACATAATGCACCTGACAAGCCTGTTACTGGAACAATATTCCCAATTAGATGTTAAGCTGATTCAACGGAGAAATCATCCATAAAATCAGAAAGATATTTAAGCCTATCGTACAAAAATAAATCTTACCAAAGGGTTGTTTTTGTGTTTTATGGCGTAATTTTTGTTGTGCTAACCATGCTGCAGGCCAACCCCCTAAAAAAGCCACAATATGCAAGTTATTTTCAGGAATACGACGTCCACCCTGCTGTGCAGCTTCTTTATCTTGTGCATACAGCCAATAACTCAGCGCATTCATCAAACTGATGAATAATAACAACATGCCGCTGAGCAATCCCAACAGCGTCAGCAAAGCCAAAGCAACAATATAAGCCACACATAATATTTGCATCGGCTGCATTTTTTGCGTGATGTTGGATGTTTTCGCACTCACAGCAGATGCCTTTGCTGCTTTGGTCTGCGAAGCTTTTAAATACACCGCTTGCTGTGCTCGGTAACGTCCGCGCTCATCCACAGTTACGGTATATTCCAAGGCACAGCCCACAATTGGACGTGGCCCTTGTCGGGCGAAGTCCTTAATGTGTAAAAACACGCGATCTTTTTGGTGGTCATTCGGCTGAATAAACCCATAACCCTGCTCATCAAACCATTCGACTAAACGCCCTTGATCACGCATGTTCTATATCCCTCAAGCTGTCACAAACTTTAAGCGTTCAATCAGCATATTCCGCATTTCATCTGGATTTTTCTGCAAAATATCTGCGCCTGTCCGCCCTTCTGCCGCATTTTTAGCAGCCACCTGCAAACGCATTAACCAAAAACGTCCTGCCGCCATTGCCAAATACAGTTCCAAACAGGCTTTTTCGTCTTGGGTTAAAGGACGCACCGTTTCGTAGGCATTTAAAAATGCAATCGCCTTGCTTTCATTTAAGCTCAGCTCAGGAAAATCGGTACAAAAATCATTCAGCGTAATCGCAATATCAAACAGCAATTCATCTTGATTTAATTCATAAAAATCTAAAATGCCTTGCAACTGATCATCTGCAAACAAGGTATTGTCACGGAATAAATCCGAGTGAATAAAACCTTTGGGACGCTGCGGATAGACTGCGGTTAAAGCTTCATACAAGCCCAAAAGTTTGGACAGTAAGGCTTGATCGGCCACATGCATGCTTGGTTTTAATTGGCGTGCGGCCCCTGCCCAATAAGCATGATCACGTACATGATCGCGCTGCAAAGGAAAATTTTGTAAGGCCACATGCATTTTGGCTTGTGCAATCGCAATCGCTTCCACTTGCGCCACTGTTGTCAGTGTCGGATGCTGCCCAATTAAACGCGGTGCAATTTGTGCAGGTTTTTCTTTTAATTGGTGAATGGCTTGTCCCGAATAGGATAAAGGCACTGCCACAGGCAAACCCGCTTGCCCCAAATGCTGTAATACAGGAATTAATTCGCCTGCCGCTTGCTGATCTAATTCTTCAAAAATGGTCAGCACGTACTCGTTTTGATTGTCGCAACGCAAAAAATAATTGGTATTTTGAATCCCCCCTTGAATGGGAATCAGCTCGACCACCTCCAATCCATAAGGCGCTGCAAAGACCTGAACTTCCTTTAAAGTCAAAGGAGTATAAACCGACATAGAAAACCTGCGAAAAACCTGAGCTAAGTTTGATAGAATACCCGCTCCATCTGCCAAGGTGTAGCGCTTGTGTGGGTGAGTTTCATAATCGGCTGTAATAATTGGAAAAATTTATGCTAGCGAAACGTATTATTCCTTGCCTAGACGTAGATAATGGTCGCGTGGTTAAGGGCGTGCAATTCCTTGATATTCGTGATGCGGGCGACCCTGTCGAAGTGGCGCGTCGTTATAATGAACAAGGTGCCGATGAAATCACCTTTTTAGACATTACCGCTACCCATCATGGTCGTGATACGACTTATCGTACCGTAGAACGTATGGCAGAAACCGTGTTCGTGCCCCTCACCGTTGGTGGTGGCGTGCGCAAGGTTGAAGACATTCGCCTATTATTGAACGCAGGTGCAGATAAAGTCAGCATTAACTCTGCAGCCGTCTTTAACCCTGAATTTGTGCAAGAAGCCTCACAGCATTTTGGCGCGCAATGTATTGTAGTTGCCATTGATGCGAAAAAAACGGGTGATAACAAATGGGAAATTTTCACCCACGGTGGTCGTAAACCAACAGGTATTGATGCCATTGAATGGGCAGTGAAAATGGCAGACTACGGCGCAGGTGAGCTATTGGTCACTTCAATGGATGCCGATGGTACCAAGGCAGGCTATGACTTGGCGCTCATGCGTGCCATCAATGACCGTGTAACTGTACCCACCATTGCGTCTGGCGGTGTAGGTAATTTACAGCACTTGGCAGATGGTATTTTAAAAGGCGGTGCAGATGCGGTACTAGCTGCCTCAATTTTCCACTTTGGTCAGCACACTATTCCAGAAGCCAAACAATATTTGGCAGCGCAAGGCATTGAAATGCGTTTGTAAAATCATAGTGCAAACGAACTGTGAAAAGTGCAATCTGAGGATTGCACTTTTTTTAGCTTAAAATTGAAGTAAAGGTAAAATTTAGGCAGAAAAAAAGGAGTCCGAAGACTCCTATCAACTCAAAAAACCACAGCGCTGAGGTTCTTTTATCTTTTTAAATAGACTTATAAAAAATAATCAACAAAATCAATTCATCATCACACAATATTCAACCGAAACATCCGTGGATATTTCACTGCACACAATATACGCAGAGCTTTAGCCGAAATATTGACCAAAAACACCTAAAATATTGACCATTTGCGACAAGACTTGCCTAAGCTGTCACTACAAACCTTCATTTGCTGCAACATAGTTAAGATACCTGCTCTGCCACAGCTAATTTTTTCTCGACCCATTTGGCAGGAAAATATGCAGCAGACAAACGGTTTAAACCCTGTGCAATCACCTGATGTAAGGCAATGCCTAGCGGATTTTGCTCCTGTAAAGCAGGCGCTGAAATGACTCGCGTTCCTAAAAGATAATCAAACCAAGGCTTAGTCACACACCAGTTCGCATCCTGATTGCTGTTCATGTGATGATCATAATGCCACGGAATTTTTTTAACCGCCCATTCTGGCTCTAAATGCGCACGACGATGAATATAATAATAATTCGCTGCACTATAAATAGCAGCCAGACTCATGCCCTTAGAGATCGGATAGAACACACCACTGGCGACTGTAGCCACCACAGCCAAAGACACAATTTCATTTTTAGTACGCCAGTTACTGATGCCTTCAACATAGCCATGATCATGAAAACTGGTTTTACGCACTTCACGATGGTGCTCCCAATGCGATTTCATACTCTCAGGCACTGGACTATAACGGCGCTGCCCCGGGCGATGTGTTCCGTGCAAAATATATTTATGTGCCACCCATTCAAAACCATTGGCAACCACCAAACCTACCACAAATCCTTTTAACATCAGCTCGCCTCCCTGCCTGTACGATTTGACCGCTGTGTTCACTATAGGTGCAGTAGTAGACTAGATCTTGACCAAAGAAATTTATATCATTGACAAATGACGACAAAAATAAATTGATAACACATGCAACAATTCAAAGAATATACAGGCTCGGTCTATGGCGGCTTAGGGCATTTATTAATGTGCTATTACCAAGCAAAACAACTGCCTATTCCAGAAAAATTACATAGTATTCAAAATCTTGAACGCTTTGATTATGCGCTTTGGCGCGAATTGCTTAACACCTTAGAGCAGCAGTTACCGCAACCTGCCTTGGGCCTGGAAATTGCCAAATATGTGCAGCCCAAACATTTGGGCATCATTGCCTATTTAGCCCTGTCCTGTGACCATTTGGGCGAGGCACTACAACGTTACCATGATTTTCATCGGCTGATTTATGATGGCGGCCCGTTGCAGGTCGAAGCACAAAACGATTATTTATCTATCCGTTGGTCGGAATTGCCTGTGCATATGACCACACAACTGACCGATGAGATCGCAATTGCTTTAATGATGGAATTTCTTAAGCATTTTATGCAGTTTGAGGACATTTGCCTGCACGAAGTGCATTTTCATCATCCCGCACCTAAAAACATTGCGCTGTATGAACAGTATTTTCATTGCAAAGTGCGTTTTTCTCAGCCAATTACCCAAGTGTTACTGCCCATTTCCGAGTTGGCAAAACCCTTTCATCAGGGCGATCAAACCTTACAGCATCTATTGCTGCAACAGGCGCAGGCCTTGCTAGATAAACTACCAAATAGCACCCAGACCGATCAGCGCCTGCAGCAAGCCATTTTGACGGGTCTGCAAAAAAATATGTATCAAATTGAACATATTGCCCAACAATTGCATATTTCTGTACGTCAATTACAGCGCCATTTACAACAGCAAGGCACGACTTATCAAAAGCGTATGCAGGAAGTACGATGTTTACTGGCAGAACAATATTTACAAGACCCACATTTAAGTCTGCAAGAAATTGCGCTATTGCTGGGTTATTCAGAACAAAGTGCCTTTCAGCGTGCGTTTAAACAATGGACGCAGCACACACCACAACAATGGCGGATGCAACGTGCTTCATGATTGCTTCTTTTTACTTTAATTTATGTTAAATTCATCACAATATCGATCTAAAATGCGATAAATTTAATTGAAGTTTGATCAATTAACTCAAAAAATAAGCACTGGAGAATCAAATTGAATAAGTATTTCGCAGAACTGGCTGGCACATTCTAGCTGGTATTTGGTGGTTGTGGTAGTGCGGTATTGGCTGCAGCTTTTCCTGAATTGGGCATTGGTTTTGTGGGGGTATCCCTCGCGTTCGGTCTGACCGTATTAACCGCGGCCTATGCACTTGGGCACATTTCAGGTGGTCAATTTAACCCTGCAGTCAGTATTGGTTTGTGGGCAGGTGGACGTTTTGAAGCCAAAGAACTCGCACCGTATATTATTTCACAAATTATTGGTGCGACTCTGGCCGCTCTGGTGTTGTATCTGATTGTACAGGGTCAGGCAGGTTTTGCAGGCACAGGCGGTTTCGCGACCAACGGTTATGGTGATTTATCTCCAGGAAAATATGCCCTCAGTTCAGTATTATTGATTGAAGTGGTACTCACTGCTGGCTTTTTGATGGTGATTATGGGTGCAACCGATAAACGCGCACCTGCTGGTTTTGCTCCAATTGCAATTGGTTTGGCACTGACGTTAATCCACCTAATCAGCATTCTTGTGAGCAATACTTCAGTGAAACCTGCACGTAGTACGGGTGTAGCCTTCTTTGCTGAAACTGCAGCACTCAGCCAGCTTTGGGCTTTCTGGGTTGCACCGATTGTAGGTGCGGTGATTGGTGCAGTGCTGTATCGCGCTATGGCAAAAGCTGAAGACTGATCTTCAAAACTTTAAATCCACAGCTTTTCAAGATGTCTGGGATTTATCTAAAAACACACAAAACAACAAAGCCCGTTCAAGCGTTTGAGCGGGCTTTTTAATGGCTTAGATGAGCAGATTAAAGTAGATTTAATATCTTGAGATGGCATCCATTATAAAAATGGATTTTCAATTTCACCCGCTTCGGGACGATCTAACTTTTCAGGCAGATTCGGAGTCTGCTCCAAAGTTGCAACAACTTCATTCAAAAAAGCCTGTAGTGCTTTGGCTGCCTGTAAACCCGCCTGATCTTTGCTGATTTGCAAATTGCCATACACATTGATGCAATCTAAATCATTTTCTAAGGTTAAGTCATGAATCGCATGTGATTCAGTCCCATTTTGAAACGGTTTAAACATTGAATTCACCTTAGCATGAAGGATGCAATATCCATCATCTTAACCCAGTTTAAGATTTCAACAACTGTAAAATATATTGCAATAAAGCTTCAATCAATTGCTTCACAATTGCATCTTGGGTATCTGCATCAATGCTAGCACCCGATGCAGGACTACTGCCTGAGCGTTTAAATTCGGTTTGCAAGGCTTGTAATTGCTCAGCAGATACATCTTCTGCGCACTGGCTTTCTGCATCCCAATGTGAGTAGGCAATCGGTGTATTGGCTTTTACAGCATTTGCAGTCAAAGGCAATTTATAGGTATTGCGCTTTTGTTCTTCACTTAATTGTGGGAATAAATTAATGCCCAACTGTTCTTCTAAATAGCAGACACTCACCACTTGCACCTGTAACGAGTCGTTATTGGGCGCGTAATAAGCCCCTATCGCGCCTGTTTTGGGCATATACACAGCTTTATACACCGCAGTCGGCACAATAACGCCCTGCCCAATGGTTTTTAGACGCTTGGCATTAAAACTTGGCCCCGTAATCACATACACATCTTGCTTTTGCTTAGTCACCACCGCTCGGGTGGCTTCTTCAAGTTCACGCCAGACCTGCTGATTATTTTTAGGGGCTTGCGGCACCATATTTGCCAAAGAAAAACTGTCAAACTGGGCTGCCAAGTTGGTCATGTCGGCATTCGGTGCCATGTGTCCACGGTCATAACCCGAACCACGATAATCCAGCAAAGTCGCACGATGCTCGGCTTTGACGCGCGGTTCTTCGTGAAAGTTATCTTCACGTGGAATCCGCTGACTCAAACGCGCTGGTGTTAAGGCTTCTGCCACCCATAACGGGGTTTTGGATACCCCTGAATACATCACATTAAAGTCATTAAAACACAGCGGATAGCTGTCTTTTTGCAGGCTATTTTTCAGTAAATAGGGCGGCGTTTCTCGATAGAACTGGGTTAGGCAAGCACTATTTCCTGAACTCGGCACCAGTGAAGTCCACTGGCTAATTTTTTCTTGACCAAAAGCAATCACAAAACTCCCTGTTGCCACTACACCGAGTAGCACTTTCAAGCTGTTTTGATTGAAAATTTGAGTCCAAATGTTGTTGGAATTGCGCCGTTTTCTTGCCATAACCGTTACTGTGACTTCGCTCTAAATCCGCAGAGTTTGCCCGAGCTTAACAATCCACTCACAGCTTGTATATGAAGCACCTCTTGTTCGTCTAACAATTAAACAAAACCCGCGCCATAACACCACAAAAGCCATACACAGCCTGAGTTTTAAGCACTTTTGACATCAGTCTAGATCAAGTTTGGTAGATTTGATTGCATCCGTTTTAGCGAATCTGCCAAGCTAAATACACCTTAAAGACATCGCTCAGCGACACCCAAGCGCATTGCGCTGCTCTAGCTGGATGTCATTGACGATTTAAATTGGTTTTAACTTTATTTTTGCGATTTTTGATGAAGAAATACATGCGTTTTCATCTTTTTGCTTGTGCTTTGGTTGGTAGCAGTATCAGCATTTCTGCCTTTGCCGAACCACCCATTCAAGCAGGTGATACTTTAGAAAGTTTATCTAAAGTCAAAATAAGCACCACGATTAATGGGCAAGCAGGCTCACTACAAGAATTAATCGCCAATGGTCAGATACGCATTGTACCGAGTACAGATACAAACTTAACAAGTCCAGCAAAAAATATAGCGCAACAGCCTGCAAACCAAATTTCAGCCGAACAAGCCAATCTGGCTCAAGACAATGTACCGATGACGATGCCTGTCGGGACTGAATCCGAACTGCAACACGCAGCGCAGGCAGAGCAAGTGAGCGAACAACACATACAAGCCACCTCTGCGCCATTATTGTCATCTTCAGCCGATTTACCTGTAAATGCTGGCGATGATGTGGATGTCACCGCAGAAGCGCTAAATGCTGCACCACAAAACCCTGCTGCATCTGAACAAGCAGCAGTCAATCTGCCCACGACTAAGCGGCTTGAAACCACAGCACCTGCGGCACAGGGCGCAGATGTAAACGATATAGATTTAAGCCATCTACAACCAAGTGATACGGAACAATAAGATCTGTTTAAGACCAATCTTGAGCTAAAAATAAAAAACCAGCACTTTATAATGCTGGTTTTTTAAAATCTATTGAGCAGTTTTTAAATTTCGATTTGACTACCCAATTCCACCACACGGTTGGTTGGAATTTGATAGAAATCACTCACAGGACTGGTATTGCGCTGCATTGAAATAAACAGTTTTTCACGCCACGGTGACATGCCATCGCCCACCGTATGCACAATTCGATCACGCGAAATAAAGAAGCTCATTTGCATCATATCGAATTCAAACTCAAGCTGTTCATAGGCTTGTTTCAAGGCATTTGGAATATTTGGCTGATCTTTAAAACCGTAATACATGGCAATCCGATAAAAACGATCATCCAGTTTTTCGACTTGAATCCGATCTTGCTGCGCCACAAATGGAATATCACGCGTGATGACCGTTACCATGATATTGCGTTCATGTAAGACCTTGTTGTGCTTAATATTATGCAACATGGCATGTGGCACAATGTTAGGCGTACCTGTCAAGAAAATCGCATCGCCAGGGACAAATTTGGTTTCATTGCCCATACTAATACTGTGAATGAATAGGTCTATCGGCAAGGCATCTTTTTCCAAACGATTGAAAACCAATGCACGACCATCTTTCCACGTCATTAAAATGGTATACATGATGGCGCCAATTAAAATTGGCACCCATCCCCCTGACACAATTTTGAGCGAGGTCGAAGCCACAAAAATTAAATCTAGGGTTAAAAATGGCACTGCAAAAAGGGCAACTTTCCACATCGGCCAACGCCAAAAACCATAGGCCAGCACTGAAATTAAAATCGTGCCACACAGCATGGTCATGGTCACTGCCACGCCATAAGCACTGGCAAGTCTGGCACTATTTTCAAATAATAAAATTAAGATAAGCACCGAAATAAATAAGGCCCAGTTAATGAATGGCAAATAGATTTGACCACGTTCAACATCGGACGTGTGACGTACAGTCAGGCGTGGTAAATAACGCAATTGAATGGCCTGATTGACCATTGAAAATACCCCTGTGATCACCGCTTGAGAGGCGATCACCGCTGCAGCTGTGGCTAAACCAATCATCGGGTATAAGCCCCATTCAGGCACCAACATATAGAACGGATTTTCAATCGCTGCAGGGTTACGTAGCAATAATGCCCCTTGTCCTGCGTAATTCAATAACAAGCAAGGTAAGACAATCAAAAACCACGCGAGGCGAATAGGCATCCGCCCAAAATGCCCCATATCGGCATAGAGTGCTTCGCCACCCGTCATGGTTAAAATCACCGCACCCATGGTGAGAAATGCAACAAAGGGTTGCTCTACTACAAAGTTAAACGCCCAGTGTGGACTGACCATGGCCAATACAAATGGGGTTTGGATGATACTGAGCAGCCCTGCACCGCCAATGGCTAAAAACCACAGCAAAGTCAGTGGGCCAAAAAATTTGCCCATAGTACCTGTACCATGACGCTGCACAATGAACAGTCCTGCCAAAATACCAATGGAGAGCGGTACGAGCCATTGATTAAAGATAGGCGTGGCAATACTTAGTCCTTCAATGGCAGACAATACTGAAATGGCGGGGGTGATAATGCCATCGCCAAAGAACAGGGATGCACCAATAAAGCCAAGTGCGATCAGGAAGATTTTTTTGTCTTCGGCAATACGGGTGGTGCGCAGGTTCAATGCCAATAATGACATGATCCCGCCTTCGCCATTGTTATCGGCACGCATAATAATGGTGACGTATTTGAAGCTGATGGTGAGCATCATGCACCAGAAAATTAGGGATAAAATTCCCAATACACTGGCTTGGGTAATTGCAAGATGCGCCGTTAAAAAAGTTTGTCTGAAGGCATACAGAGGACTGGTTCCGATATCCCCAAATACAACTCCGAGTGCAGCCAAGGTAATGACGGGTAAGGCTGCTTTTTTTGCAGTACTTTGCATAGGTGTCTTCGATTTAGACGGTATTTTTGAGAATCATAGCACTACGCTGAAAGTTTTTCTCTAAATCAAATGTTTCAACTTGGCTTTGTACTATTTTTTGGTTATTATCCACCGCCTATGGTGAAGTGTCCGAGTGGCTGAAGGAGCACGCCTGGAAAGTGTGTATACGTTAATAGCGTATCGAGGGTTCGAATCCCTCTTTCACCGCCAAACATTATTCTCATGAAGTCTCATGTGATCTTAAAAAGCTTAAATCTAAAGGGTTTAAGGTTTTTTTATGTCTAATGCAATCTACTTTATCTATTGCAAGCTTGATCTAGTTGGGGTTATAACTAGGGGTATAATAAATTACCCCCAAAATTATACCCCCAATTCTGTGGAATCATTGCAATGCTTACAGATGCTCAAGTCAGAAAAATAAAACCATCGGAAAAGAAAGCCAAATAATTACCTATGATCGAAATCTAGCACATATCACGGCTGGCGGGCTTGGTTATCGTGAATTCTAAAAGTTGAACCCATATAGGGGAAAGCCCCCTACTCACTTAGGTATGATTTATTCAAATCACCATTCATCTATTACTATTAAAATATATTCGTCCTTCTATGTATTTCTTATTAGTGGCGGGTTTTCCCGCTGCGGACAACTTCACACTATTGGATTTATGGGTACAGATACAATCAAAGCCTAAGAATCTCAAAAGAGGCATGTCGCCTGCATTAGACTGATAGCTATTCAGCTCATGTTGATTTTTACCCATTTTATCGACATGACAACCTGAATATGTTTATGTCATCGACATGACAACTCTCTCA
Organism: Acinetobacter sp. YH12131; assembly: GCF_013418635.1. Classification (NCBI taxonomy): domain Bacteria; kingdom Pseudomonadati; phylum Pseudomonadota; class Gammaproteobacteria; order Moraxellales; family Moraxellaceae; genus Acinetobacter; species Acinetobacter sp. YH12131. Next base: position 128,098 of record NZ_VPBQ01000007.1, on the reverse strand, counting down.
TGTCGATTTTTGTCAGTTTTATCGACATGAAAGCCTGAATATGTTTATGCCATACAGCTAAAGACATAAGACAATATTCCTTTTAGGTTTTTAAGCACATCAACAACCTGAACGCCAAATGTCACATCCTAAAGTGAATTAGCTTTCTAAAAAGGTCATTATCAACCAAACACCCAATAAAAAACCACTGCTCAATCTTCCAGATCAACACAGCGGTTTTAAACTCATCTTTTACAGATCAGTCACATCTTACATTTTCTTTTCTTCAATATTTAACGCATTGATTGCCAATACCGCCTGAGTACGATTTTGCACACCCAATTTACGGAAAATTGCGGTCACATGCGCTTTAATCGTCGCTTCAGAAACATCTAATTCATAGGCAATTTGCTTATTCAACAAACCTTCTGCCACCATCATCAATACACGGAATTGCTGTGGTGTTAAAGACTGAATACGTTCAGCCAAAGCTGTTTCATCTGCAGCGCGAGGGTCAAAGTTAACATTCGCAGCCAAGTTTGGCGGCAACCAAATCTCACCTTCTAAAACTTGACGAATTGCTTCACCAATATGGCTCGGATGTGCCGATTTTGGGATATAACCCATCGCCCCATGCGCAATTGAACGTTGAATAATCGATGCTTCTTCGTGAGCGGACACCACAATAATTGGGATAGATGGATATTGCGCACGCACATGCACCAATGCAGAAAAGCCCGATGCCCCTGGTAAATTCAAGTCCAATAAAACAAGATCAGGCTCAGGTCCATTTTCCAAACGTTCGTACAATTCATTAACTGCAGCAGTTTCATGAATTTGAGCTTGCGGTAAGCTATAACGAACCGCCTGAATTAAGGCATGGCGAAACAGCGGATGATCATCAACGATTAATATATTCATAACAGACGTGAGAGATCTTGGGCACAGTTGTTATATTCTAACCACACAAAGACAATTAAGGATATGCAAGTCATGACTTTTTTGCATTTATTGTGCAATTAATCACAGAAAAGCGTTTATTTTTTATGTTTTCAGCGCTCAGTCAAAAAGGTTGATCATTTTGTGGATTTTTTAATCAGTTTTATTTTACAACCAAAACGCTCAAAACAAGATGTAATATGAAATAGAAAATATCCCAAGATAAGGGTTTATATCCGTACCGATTCAGACAAACTCAGCAACAAAGCAGGACAAGCGTTTGATATTACCCCAGGCATGGTCGCAACAGTCGATATTAAAACGGGTGAAAAAACGGTGTTGGAATATCTGATCAAACCATTCAACAAAGCCAAAGAAGCCTTACGTGAGCGCTAAACAGAAATTCTCTTATACCTGAATTTAATGAATTATCTCATCTCTGATTCTTGCCTTCTCCCAAAACCCAACTGGGCTCAAGTGAAGGCGAGAATGAGGGCGATAATATCCTATGCCCTCTACAGTTTTATTTTTCACAGATTTTGCATTTCATCTTAATTGCCTAAACAATCTACAGCAACGCAGCAAATCCTCCTTTTCACCTCTTTCCAAGCCTGATGACACTGTGTATAACCATAAGTCACGCAATGAAAATGATAAGCATAGGCAAAACAGGTAAAAAACCGTTAGACTATGCATCTCTCTCATTCAATGTCGTTTCAGACAAATAAGAAGGTGAAGGTTGATGCCGCTCAATACTGTCGAAGAGCTTGTAGCAGATATCCGTGCAGGAAAAATGGTCATCCTCATGGATGATGAAGATCGTGAAAATGAAGGTGATTTAGTCATTGCCGCAACCCACGTTCGCCCTGAAGATATCAACTTCATGATCACACACGCGCGTGGTCTTGTTTGCTTAACCTTAAGTCGTGACCGTTGCCAGCAATTAAACCTACCGTTAATGGTTGATGCCAATGGTGCACAACACGGTACGAACTTTACTTTGTCGATTGAAGCTGCTGAAGGCATTACCACGGGTATTTCTGCCGCAGAACGTGCGCATACCATTCAAACCGCTGTCGCTGCACATGCCAAGCCTGCCGATATTGTTCAGCCTGGGCATATTTTCCCACTCATGGCACAGCCAGGTGGTGTATTGCACCGTGCAGGACATACCGAAGCAGGTTGTGATCTTGCCCGTTTGGCAGGTTTAGAGCCTGCATCGGTAATTTGTGAAATCATCAATGAAGACGGCACCATGGCGCGTCGTCCAGATTTAGAAGTTTTTGCTGAAAAACATGGCCTCAAAATTGGCACCATTGCAGATTTAATCCACTACCGTATGACCAATGAGCAAACTGTAGAGCGTCTAGATCAGCAAAGCATTGACACCGAATATGGCACGTTTGACTTGTATCGCTACCGTGAATTGGGTAACCCAGATATTCACTTAGCATTAGTCAAAGGCGAGCCTAAAGAAGGCGTGACCACAGTCCGTGTGCATGGTTTTAATCCAACACGTGACTTGCTCAAACTAAACAAAGCAGACGGTTCCGCAACTTGGAATTTAGACCGTTCGCTTAAAGAAATTGCAGACAGCGAACGTGGTGTTTTGGTGTGGATTGGTCAGGGGCAGTTACAGGACTTGGGCCCAGCCCTAGATAGCCTAAAAACCCCGAAACAGGGCAAAGCCAATGCTGCATTGTCTCAGCAATATCAAACCATTGGCGTGGGTGCACAAATTTTACGTGATTTAGGCGTTGAAAAAATGAAGCTGCTCAGCTCACCATTACGTTTCAATGCTTTATCAGGCTTTAACTTAGAAGTGGTGGAATACGTCACCGCAGATCCAACATCAGAGAAATAATCGAGGTTGCTATGGCAATTCGCCGTATTGAAGGTTTATTACATCTCGCTAGCGAAGGCCGTTATGCGATTTTAGTCGGTCGTTTTAATAGTTTTGTGGTTGAGCATTTGCTTGATGGCGCAATTGACACATTGAAACGTCATGGCGTATCAGAGGATAATATCACCGTTGTTCATGCACCAGGCGCTTGGGAACTTCCTGTAGTCGCTAAAAAATTAGCTGCATCGAATGGTTATGACGCGATTATTGCACTCGGCGCAGTGATTCGCGGTAGCACACCACACTTTGACTTTGTTGCAGGCGAATGTGCCAAAGGTTTAGGCGTGGTGGGTTTAGATACAGGCTTACCTGTGATTAACGGTGTATTGACTACGGACAGTATTGAACAAGCGATTGAACGCTCTGGAACAAAAGCAGGTAATAAAGGAAGTGAAGCTGCCTTAACTGCAATTGAAATGGTTAACTTGTTAAAGGCTATTTAACGCTATGTCGCAAACACTCCAAGCCACTTATGCAGCAAAACGCAAAGCACGTCGTTTTGCTGTGCAAGGCATTTATGAATGGCAAATGAGCCACAATCCAGTGCATGAAATTGAAGCACGTACCCGTGTGGAAAATGCCATGCACAAAGTGGATCTTGGTTATTACCATGAATTGCTGACTCAAGTGGTTGCCAATCATGAAGCTTTAGATGCTTTGCTGGTACCTGTGCTTGACCGTGACATTCAAGCGCTCGATGGTGTTGAACTGGCAACTTTGCGTTTAGGCGCATACGAATTGCAGCAGCATCTGGAAATTCCATACCGTGTCGTACTGGATGAAGCGATTGAACTGGCCAAACACTTTGGCGGTGCAGACAGCCACAAATACATCAATGGTGTATTAGACCGTCTTGCCAACAGCTTGCGTGCAGAAGAAAAGCAACAAAGCAACTAATTCAAATTATTGAGTCGATTGTTGTATGGCTGAGTTTTCTATTATTGATACCTATTTCAACAGACCGCATCCCGATGCTGTCGATTTAGGTGTCGGTGATGACTCAGCCTTGCTTACACCTCCACCCCAACAACAGTTGGTGATTTGTGCTGACACGCTGATTGCAGGACGACACTTTCCCCTCGACACCTCCCCGCATGCCATTGGCTGGAAAGCCGTCGCAGTAAATTTATCGGATATTGCGGCGATGGGTGCAACTCCGCACAGTATTTTATTGGCCTTGAGCCTACCCCAAATTGATCACGACTGGCTAAACGGCTTTAGTCAGGGTTTACACGATTGTTGCGATCAATTTGGCGTGCGCTTAATTGGTGGCGACACGACTCAGAGTCCACATCTAACCATTACTGTTACCGCACTTGGCTGGATTGAACACGGGCAAGCCGTTGCTCGTTCAGGTGCTCAAGTGGGCGATTACATTTGTGTCAGTGGACAAGTTGGTGATGCAGCCTTTGGGCTCGACCATCTTGAACACCCTTTAAAACAGCGTTTGGACTATCCAACACCACGCTGCCAACTTGGCCGACAGCTCAAAGGACTGGCTTCAAGCATGATTGATGTTTCAGATGGCCTAGCTCAAGATTTGGGACATATTCTGAAAGCCTCTCAGGTGGGCGGATGTATTGAACTCGATCAACTGCCTATAGACCCTGCTTTAACCGAATTACCACAACAAAAGCAGTGGCAATATGCTTTGGCAGGTGGCGATGACTATGAGTTATGCTTTACAATAAGCCCGCAAAATTATCAACAACTTTTGCAACAAACCTTAGATACCCCTATTCATATTATCGGTAAAATTAACAATCAAGACCGCTTAAGCTTTGAACAGAATGGCGTAGATCGTTCACTTCATTTTCATGGATACCAACACTTTGCACAAACCCGCGATTAATTTCAAAGCCATGTCTTGGACTGACCGACTGATTGTATGGTGTGGTGTTGGTTTCGGTTCAGGTCTACTACCTAAAGCGCCTGGTACTTTTGGCTCAGCCTTTGCCCTACTGTTCATTCCCATTTGGTTCGCGCTTGGTTTCATTCCAAGCCTTTTTGCCATTGCCATCATGTCGCTAATTGGCATATATATCTGTGGACGTACCGCACAAGTCATGGGCGTGCATGATGATGGGCGCATTGTCTGGGATGAGTTTGCAGGACAATCCATCACCTTCCTCCCCCTGATTTTTGTTGATCAAATCAACTGGGGTTGGGTGATTGCAGGTTTTGCCCTGTTCCGACTATTTGATGTGTGGAAACCATGGCCAATCCGCGTGATTGACCGTAAAGTCGAGGGTGGTTTTGGCATCATGCTGGACGATATTATTGCTGGCCTTTGGGCCGCGTTGTGTATTTATATTTATTTATCATTTATTTTGGTTTAGCCATCACTAGGATTCAATATGTCTACCACCGTGATTATTCTTGCAGCAGGTAAAGGTACGCGCATGCGTTCAAATTTACCCAAAGTATTACAACCCCTTGCAGGACGCCCACTATTGGGTCACGTGATTGAAACCGCGAAAAAACTACAAGCAGATCATATTATTACCATTTACGGTCATGGCGGTGCATTGGTACAAAATGCCTTTACACATGAACAAATCCAATGGGTTGAACAAGCAGAACAATTGGGTACAGGCCATGCAGTGAAAGTCACCTTGCCTGTTTTACCACAAGATGGCGTATCTCTGATTTTATCGGGTGATGTACCTTGCATTACAGAGCAGACTCTGCAAAAGCTGCTCGACGTTTCACGTGAAACGCAAATTGGCTTAGTCACACTTAAGCTTGCTGATGCAACAGGTTATGGTCGTATTGTACGTGAAAACGGTAAAATTCAAGCGATTGTTGAACATAAAGATGCCTCTGAAGCACAGCGTCAAATTCAGGAAATTAACACTGGGATTTATTGCGTCAGCAATGCCAAATTACACGAGTGGCTACCTCAACTGAGCAATAACAATGCCCAAGGTGAATATTACCTGACCGATATTGTGGCGATGGCCATTGCCGATGGCTTAGAGGTTGCCTCTGTGGAACCTGAATTGGCTTTTGAAGTCGAAGGCGTAAATGACCGTGTGCAACTGGCTGCCTTAGAGCGTGAGTTCCAAAACTTCCAAGCCAAGCAATTGATGCAACAAGGTGTGCATTTAATCGACCCGACCCGCTTTGATTTACGTGGCAATCTCCATGCAGGTAAAGACGTTCGCATTGACATTAACGTGATTATTGAAGGTAATTGCGAACTAGGTGATGGCGTAGAGATTGGTGCAGGTTGTATCCTCAAAAACACCAAAATTGCTGCGGGCACTAAAGTTCAGCCGTATAGCGTATTTGACCAAGCGGTTGTAGGTGAAGCTGCGCAAATTGGTCCATTCTCACGTTTACGTCCGGGTGCGGTATTGGCCAATGAAGTGCATATTGGCAACTTTGTTGAAGTGAAAAACAGTCAAATTGGTTTAGGCTCCAAAGCCAACCACTTTACCTACTTAGGTGATGCCGAAGTGGGTGCAGGCAGCAATATTGGTGCAGGTACGATTACTTGCAATTATGATGGTGCCAATAAATTTAAAACCATTATTGGTGACCAAGTCTTTATTGGTTCAAATAGTTCATTGGTTGCACCTGTCACCATTGCCAATGGTGCAACGGTAGGCGCAGGCTCGACCATTACCCGTGATGTTGCAGAACAGTGTTTAGCTGTGGAACGTTCTAAACAGTTCACTAAAGAAAATTATCAACGTCCACAGAAATTGAAAAAATAAGAGGAAGTTCCTATGTGCGGTATTGTCGGTGGCGTTGCAGAACGTAGTATTACCAATATCCTCATTGAAGGTTTAAAGCGTTTAGAATATCGCGGTTATGATTCCGCAGGTTTGGCATTGATTAGTCAAGGTCAGGTCTTGCGTGAGCGTCGTGTCGGTAAAGTAGCAAATCTTGAGCAAGCAGTACTAGATTCTCAAGTCACAGGTTCACTCGGTATTGCCCATACACGTTGGGCAACACATGGCAAACCGACAGAAAACAATGCACATCCGCATATTTCTGGCAATGTTGCTGTCGTACACAACGGTATTATCGAAAATTATCAAGAACTGAAAGATGAGCTAGAAGCTTTAGGCTATATGTTCAGCTCTCAAACGGATACTGAAGTGGTTGCGCACTTGGTCAACCATGCTCTTAAAACTGCACCGAATTTATTGGTTGCGGTACAGCAAGTCGTGCCTCAACTGAAAGGTGCTTATGCTCTGGGAATTATCCATACCGATTATCCAGATGAATTGATCACGGTACGTGAAGGTTCTCCTTTGGTGATTGGTGTCGGTATTGGCGAAAACTTTATCAGTTCAGACCAATTGGCGTTATTGCCGATCACCAACCGTTTTATGTATTTGGAAGAAGGTGATATCGCACGCTTAACTCGCGACAGCATTGAAGTTTTTGTAAACGGTCAAACGGTTGAACGCCCTGTAAAAGAGTTGGATGCAACTGTAAGCAATGCATCGAAGGGTGAATATAAACACTACATGCTCAAAGAAATTTATGAGCAGCCTGAAGCAATTCAACAAACCATTTCACAAGCATTGAATGGCAACGCTTTACGTGAAGATTTCCTGAAAGATGCTGAGCTTGACTTTACCAAGATTCAACAAGTACAGATTATTGCCTGTGGTACCAGCTACCATGCAGGGATGATTGCAAAATACTGGTTTGAACAGCTAATTAACTTGCCATGTCATGTGGAAATTGCCAGCGAATACCGTTATCGCACCCCAGTCATTGTGAATAACACATTGTATGTGTGCATTTCACAATCTGGTGAAACTGCAGATACTTTAGCTGCTTTACGTGATACGCAAAAACGTGCTGCTGCAAAAGGCTTAAATATTAGCACCATGACCATTTGTAACGTGGCAACTTCATCTATGGTGCGTGAAACCAATCATAGTTTGTTGACACTCGCAGGCCCTGAAATTGGTGTGGCATCGACCAAAGCCTTTACGACACAGTTGGCAGCATTAATGCTGTTGGTGCTCAAAATTGGTCAGGTGAAAAATGCAATAGCAGCGACAGATACGGCTGAAATTATTGCAGGCTTGTGGCACACACCAAAAGTGATTTTAGATACTTTGCAAAATGATACGGCAATTTTACGTTTGTCTGAATTGTTTGTAGAGAAAAATCACTGCTTGTTCTTGGGTCGTGGCACACAATTCCCAATTGCCTTGGAAGGTGCGTTAAAACTGAAAGAAATTTCATATATTCACGCAGAAGGTTATGCCGCAGGTGAGTTAAAGCACGGCCCATTGGCTTTGGTGGACAATGATATGCCTGTGGTGATTTTAGCACCGCAAGATGACATGCTGGACAAACTGAAGTCGAATATGGAAGAAGTACAGGCACGTGGTGGTGAACTATTTGTCTTTGCAGATGAGCACAGCGGGATTCCTGCAGACAAAGAGCGTCAGCATGTAGTTTATGTACCGCAAGTCAGCGCATTGCTTGCGCCAATTGTGTATAGTATTCCTGTGCAGTTGCTGTCTTACCATGTTGCGGTGTTACGTGGTACAGATGTCGACCAGCCTAGAAACCTAGCAAAAAGTGTAACTGTAGAATAATATTCATATTATTTAATGATTTAAATTTAATTTATTAATTTTAAATCAATCATAATCCGCAGCCTGCTTGTTAAAAAACAGCCTGCGGATTTTTTATGTCTCCATCTTTTCTAAACAGGTGCATTTAGCGCAAGACTCAGAACCTATCTGATTCAGACCGTTGGAACAATCCCAAAAATACAAGTTTAAAGTCTATAGCAGGATGAATTTTTAAAAATGTTGCTTATTTATGCAAACAATACAGACGAATGCAAAAAATGATTGACCCTATTTTTGCATCATGTATTATACACCGCATGCGGGAATAGCTCAGTTGGTAGAGCACAACCTTGCCAAGGTTGGGGTCGCGAGTTCGAGTCTCGTTTCCCGCTCCAGAATACGTAAAGCCCCTATCGAAAGATAGGGGCTTTTTTTGTTGATCTCAATTTATTAAAAATACCCTCTCACCTCTTCCCATACACCGTAGCAATCAAATGTTCAACCACTTGCGGCTCAGCCAAGGTAGAAGTGTCTCCCAAACTATCCAATTCATTTGCAGCGATTTTTCGTAAAATACGGCGCATAATTTTACCTGAACGAGTTTTAGGTAATGCAGGTGCCCAATGCAAAGCATCTGGTGTTGCCACTGGCCCTAAAATTTTACGCACCCAATGCACCAGCTCATCACGCAACTGTTCTGACTCTGCTATTCCTGCTTGTAAGGTCACAAAGGTACAAATTCCCTGCCCCTTAATATCATGTGGCATTCCCACCACTGCTGCCTCAGCCACAGCTTCATGCGCTACTAGGGCACTTTCAATTTCCGCAGTACCTAAACGGTGCCCCGAAATATTCAAGACATCATCCACACGCCCTGTAATCCAGTAATAGCCATCTTCATCACGGCGTGCACCATCTCCTGTAAAATACGCACCCGGATAGGTCGAAAAATACGCTTCAATAAAACGTGCAGGGTCGCCCCAAATACCGCGCATTTGCCCTGGCCATGAATCTTTCATAATTAAATTGCCTTCGGTCGCGCCTTCCAGTTCATTACCTTCGGCATCGACAATAGCAGGTTGCACGCCAAATAATGGGCGGGTTGCCGAACCAGGTTTCAGTGGCGTTGCACCAGGCAATGCTGAAATTAATATGCCCCCTGTTTCGGTTTGCCACCATGTATCTACAATTGGGCAACGTCCTTCGCCTACCACGTTGTAATACCAGTTCCACGCTTCGGGATTAATCGGCTCACCGACTGAACCGAGTAAACGCAAGCTGCTGCGGTCACTTTCACGTACAAAACGATCTCCCTCCCGCATCATGGCGCGAATGGCAGTCGGTGCAGTATATAAAATGGTGATGTTGTGTTTATCGACAATATGCCCTGTGCGCGCCCAACTTGGATAGTTCGGTACACCTTCAAACATCACGGTAGATGTGCCATTCGACAACGGACCATATAAGACATAGGAATGCCCTGTAATCCAGCCTACATCTGCGGTACACCAAAATACATCATCCTGTTTCAGGTCAAAGACTTCTCGAAACGTGCTGTTCACATAGGTCAAATAACCGCCTGTGGTATGCAAAACACCTTTGGGTTTTCCAGTCGAACCCGAAGTATATAAAATGAATAATGGGTCTTCGGCATTCATCGGCTCGGGTGGGCAGATGTCATTGACCGACATAATTTCCATGTGATACCACACGTCGCGTTCAGGTAACATCTCAATAGGATTTCCTGTACGGTGCACCACAATCACATTTTGCACACAGTCGGTACCTGCTACTTTTAGAGCAGCATCAACATTGGCTTTTAAATAAATTGGCTTGCCACCACGCATGGCCGAGTCTGCAGTGACAATTAACTTGGCCTGACAGTCTTCAATTCGGCTAGCCAAAGCATCGGGAGAAAAACCACCAAAAACCACACAATGCACTGCACCAATTCGTGCACAGGCCAGCATGGCAATCGCAGCTTCGGAAACCATCGGCATGTACAGCACCACCCGATCCCCTTTTTGCACCCCGTTCTTTTTCAGTACGTTGGCAAAACGGCAGGTTTCATCATGCAAAGAAGCAAAAGAAACCACTTTATGTCGAGAAGGATGATCTCCTTCCCAAATAATTGCAGGTTTATGCGGATGTTCTTTTAAATGACGGTCTAAGCAATTGGCACTGACATTCAGTTGCCCATCGGCAAACCATTCAATTTTAAAATGCTCGGGGTCAAAGTTGGTATTTTTGACTTGAGTAAAAGGTTTAATCCAATCTAAGCGTTGGGCTTGCTCTGCCCAATAAGTATCAGGGTCATCTATAGATTGTTGATAGCGTTGAAAATATTCTGCCTCAGTGGTGCGGGCAGTCTTTTTAAATTCATCTGGAACAGGATATACGTCTTTCATCTGCTACTTCCTTGATGTTCTTGCATCTCTCACGAGATGTATGCCACGTTATTGATTATTATTTCTGCACATTTACAGTATGAACTTTCTTTTTTATGGCTCACCATTCGGCTTTAGTCGCATAAATTTTATACAAACAAGAGCATGCCAAATCGTTGATCGAATGCCATGTCCTTGCATTCATACTTTTCAGGTTTACATTCCACTGTACTGCGCATTGCATTATTTTTAAAGAAAATATCGTCCAATAATCGCGAGTATTAACATTTTTTTACGCAGCCAATCATTCATACCTACGACCCTGTCTTACAGATAAAACCACATACAACTCGCAGTTTAAATGCTACAAAATAGTACGCTCATCACTTCTATCCAAGTTGTCTAAAATACTCGCAAGTAAGCATCGCTGCATTAACCAAATTGAGTTTTTCAGGCAAAATAGTCGCTTCATTTTGAATTCGGAATTATCGTGGCAGAATCCAAACCCTCACTCAGTGAAGTTTCTGAAAATACCAGTCAACTGTTGCATGAGGCCACTGAAAAAACTACGCAAACCGTGATCAATCATACAGCGAAGTACAATGACGCCTATTCAACCATCGACAAAATTATGGAAGGATTTTGGGAGCGTGTGCCGTATTTAATGATTGCAGCCGTGGTGCTGATTCTGTTTTGGCTGCTTGCCCGTGTGTTTAAATGGTTTGTCCGCAAGACCCTAAACAATCGTTCCTATACCCGACAAAATCTGGTTTTGGTGCTGAATCGGGTCGGTAGTTCCGCAATTATTTTCTTTGGTTTTCTGATTGCGATGGTGATTGCAATTCCGGGTTTTACCCCAAGCCAACTGATGAGTGCTTTGGGTCTAGGCTCTGTTGCAATTGGTTTTGCTTTTAAAGATATTTTCCAGAATTTATTATCGGGCGTGCTGATTTTGATTGGTGAGCCATTTAAAATTGGTGATGACATTATCGTAAATAATATGGAAGGTACGGTAGAAGATATTCAGATTCGTGCCACCTTCCTGCGCTCTCCCGATGGACGTCGCATCGTGATTCCAAATGCTACGGTGTATACCAGTGCCGTGACGGTCAATACGGCTTATACCCGTCGTCGTTGCGAGTTTGTGGTCGGTATTGGTTATGAAGATGACGTACAAAAAGCCAAAGATATTATTTTGGCCATTTTAGACCGTGACATAAAAATCTTGAGCCAACCTGCATTTAGCGTCAATGTCACTGCCTTGGCCGATTTTTCGATTAATTTAAATGTGCGTTGGTGGGTAAATACGACGGAAACCACCACTTCAGCATCCATCAGTGAAGTGCAAGAACGGGTAATTGCCGCTTTTGCCGAACATCACATTTCGATTCCTTATCCTGTGCAGGAAGTGAAAGTTTATCGTGGTGATGCAGCAGTCAATGAAGATGATTCAGCCCGCGCTAAACAAACGCCCTAAAACATAAGCAATCACAGTTTCGGTACGAATAATACGGTTGCCCAAATGTCGCGCTTGGCAGCCGTTTTTTTCGAGTAAATCAATTTCGTAGGGAATAAATCCACCTTCTGGGCCAATCACAATACTGCATGGATGTTGAATGGCATGTGGCATAACTTGATCGGTATAAGGATGCGCCACATAAGCAGGACAATCGGCAGAAATCAAACTGGGTAAAACATCTTCCACAAAGGGTTTAAAGCGTTTATAAAGTTGGATCTCTGGTGCAATGGTATCGCCTGCTTGCTCCAAACCCAACGTCACATATTGATCCAACTGCTGCAAAAATGGCGTTTGCCAATAGCTTTTATCAACCCGATAGCTGTGCAGTAAAATAATTTTTTCCACACCTAGCGTCACGCTATCCATAATTAAACGACGTAATACTTTAGGGCGTGGTAAAGCCACAATCAGGGTCACAGGCAGTTTTTTCGGTACAGCTTCTTCATACAGGGCTTTGACTTGAATCCGCTGCTCACTAACGTCCACCACTTCGGTCAAATAACGCTTGCCACCGCGAATCCCGACTTTCAAGGTGTCACCGACTTGTACACCGACATGCGTGTGTAAATGCTGCACTTGGCGCTGGGCGCTAATAGACCACACTTCATTTGTGGTCTGCCGAGGGTCAAGCAAAACGATATTCATATTTAAAGATACTGATTAATCACGTGAATATGCTCAGTCAAAGAGCCACGATTTTTATACATAATCACTTGAGCATTTTGATTCAGCTGAGCACGCAACGCAGGTTCAAACAACAATTGCGTTAACATATTTACAGCTTGTTCAGCATCTTCGACCACATACACGGCTTCTGCTGCAACAAACTCATCCACAATACTTTGAAAGTTAAAATAATTTTTGCCCAATACCGTGGCGACATTTAAGGCCAAAGGCTCTAAAATATTATGCCCACCGCCAGGTTCATTCAGCGAACCACCAACATAACAGGCCTGACTTAAGGCGTACCACAACCACATTTCACCCATGCTATCGGCTAAATACACTTGTGTTTCGGGTTGAATCGCTTCAGCCAAACTACGGCGCTGCATATTGAGTTGCAGTTTTTTCACCTGCACAGCCACTTCATCAAAACGCTCTGGATGGCGCGGCACAACAATACATAACAGTTCAGGATGCTGTGCGAAATAAGGTTTCAAAGCAGTCAATAATTGCTGTTCTTCAGGCGCATGGGTACTGGCAAGGGTGATAATTTTGCGATGTGCCAATTGCCATGTCTGTTGCAACTGCGCGGCTTGCTCTACAAAATCTTCTGGCGCAGTAATATCAAATTTAATATTACCCACCACGTTTGTACGCTCGGCAGGCATCCCCAATGCGATAAAACGCTGCTGTGTGGCAGAGTCTTGCGCCAAAAGTTGCTGCAAATTTTGCAACATGCCGCGAGTTAATCCTTTAACTTTGGCATAACCTTTGGCCGATTTTTCCGAAAGCCGCGCATTAATCAACAAACACGGGACTTGAAAATGCTGCGCCTGATCAATCAAATTAGGCCACAATTCTGTTTCGACCAGTGCCAATAATTTAGGCTGATATTTCTGATAAAACTCACGAATTAAATGCACCTGATCGGCAGGTAAATACACGGCTTGAAATAAATCTAAATACGGTGCTTTTAAAAATAATGATTTGGCGCGTGCCTGCCCCGTTTTGGTGGTATTGGTGACTAAAACGGGATGTCCCACTTTTAAATAATGTTCAATTAAAGGTTGTGCGGCATTAGTTTCCCCCACCGACACCACATGAAACCAAATGGCATGTAAATTTTTAGCAGGCTGAAATGGGCCAAAACGCTCAAGCAGTTCTTGTTGTAATTGCTCAGGATATTCGGCACGTTTACGAATACGTGACTGATAAATCGGTTTTAACAGCGCCAAGGCTGCGTTATACCAAAATGGAGTAGCCAAAAGATGCGCCCCAAAGAAAGATTATCGGCAAAATATAACAGAGCCACACGCGCATGTTAATTGCATGTGGCGCTATACTGGCTTTTATTCTACAGCGTGTTGTGTTTCCGCCAAAGTTGGATAATCGATATAGCCTTCTGCAACGGCTGTACCAATCATGTTTTCCAGCTTGAGTTCGTTTAAAGGTACATCTGCCAATAAACGCTCATACAAGTCTGGATTGGCAATATACGCCTTACCAAATGACACCGCATCGGCCTTGCCCGAAGCCAATAATTCCACGGCATCAGCACGACTTAAACGCATGTTCGCGATATATGGCACACCGCCTGAACGTACTTTCATTTCTTGGGAAATGCTGTCTTCGGCTAAATATTCGCGGGTAAAGAAAAAGGCGATTTTACGCTGCCCCAATTGCTGCATGACATAGCCAAAGGTTTCACGTGGATCATCATCTCCCATGTCGTGCTCATCGCCACGTGGTGCTAAATGCACACCGACTCGACCTGCGCCCCAGACTTCAATTAAGGCGTCCATCACTTCTAACAAGAAACGCACACGATTTTCAACCGAACCACCGTATTCATCGTCACGTTGGTTGGTTTTGCTTTGCAGGAATTGATCAATCAAATAACCATTGGCTGCATGCAACTCTACCCCATCAAATCCTGCTTCTTTGGCACGGATGGCGGCTTGTTTATATTGCTCGGTAATGGTGTGGATTTCTGCAATTTCTAAGGCACGTGGCAACACATATTCACGTTTAGGACGCAACAAACTGACATAACCTGCTTGTTGTACCGCACTTGCCGATACTGGTGTTGCACCATTGAGTAAATCTGGATGTGAAACACGACCTACATGCCACAGTTGCGCCACAATCAAACCACCTTTGGCATGCACGGCATCGGTAACGAGTTTCCAACCCTGCACTTGAGCATCGGTAAACAATCCTGGGGTATTTAAATAACCATTGGCTTCTTCAGAAATTACCGTTGCTTCTGAAAGAATCAAACCTGCACTGGCACGCTGTGCATAATATTCTGCCATCATTGGCGTTGGAACACGGTCATCGCTGGCGCGGCTACGGGTTAAAGGTGCCATCACCACACGGTTTTTTAGATGCAGATCACCCAAAACTAAAGGAGAGTCTAATTCAGCCATTTTTGCCTCTAATCTCACAGTTAAAGTGAGTGTTTTAAATATTCGACATATTGCTGAATGAGTGCTTCATTACGAGAAAAATACGACCATTGTCCATATTTTTCTGCACGAATAAGACCTGCCTGTTGCAGTACCGACAAATGATTTGACATGGTCGATTGCGACACGTTGCCCAAACGCTCAATGTGTCCTGCACATACGCCACGCTTAAAGTCGCCACACTCATCTACCGACAAAAATTGTTCTGGTGCTTTTAACCATTCTAAAATTTGCCGACGGGTAGGATTGGCTAAGGCTTTAAAGATTAAATCGACATCCATCATTCAGACACATATTCGTAAATATAAGCCCAATTCAGCAGCTGCTTTTAATATATCGTATTTTTTCGATATTAATATCGTTTTTTTACGATTTATATAATTTTTTAAGCAACTTCACTGAATTGGGCAGGCTCATTAGGATCTTACAGACCGTAACTTATAGACCCTGCTTTAAACTGGCTTCAATAAACTTGTCTAAATCACCATCTAAAACCGCACCTGTATTTGAAGTTTCCACGCCTGTACGCAAGTCTTTAATACGTGAATCATCCAATACATAAGAGCGAATTTGGCTGCCCCAACCAATATCAGACTTCGAGTCTTCTAAAGCTTGAGCCGCCTCATTACGTTTACTCATTTCCAGTTCATACAACTTAGCACGTAACTGTTTCCACGCATGGTCACGGTTGGCGTGTTGCGAACGCTGGTTCTGACATGCCACCACAATACCTGTAGGTGCGTGGGTTAAACGTACCGCAGAGTCAGTTTTGTTAATGTGCTGACCACCCGCACCTGAAGCACGGTAAGTATCGGTACGAACATCGGCAGGGTTAATATCAATTTCAATGTTGTCATCAACTTCTGGCGAAACAAACACCGCAGAGAATGACGTATGACGACGGTTACCTGAGTCAAATGGCGATTTACGCACTAAACGATGCACGCCCGATTCGGTACGCAACCAACCATACGCATATTCACCTTCAACGCGAATAGTCGCAGATTTAATCCCTGCTACATCACCATCCGACTCTTCCATCAATTCTGCTTTAAAGCCGTGACGTTCAATCCAACGCATATACATACGCAACAGCATCGATGCCCAGTCTTGTGCTTCTGTACCACCCGAACCTGCCTGAATTTCGACATAGCATGGGTTTGGATCCATTGGATTGCTGAACATACGGCGGAATTCTAATTTCGCCAGTTCTTCTTCTGCAGAAGTCAATTCAGACTGCACATCCACCAATAAATCTTCATCATCGGCTTCAACGGCTAAATCCAGCATGGCTTGGGCATCTTCTAACTGGGTCGCCAAACCTTCTAGAACATGAATCACGTTTTCAAGCTCGCCCTTTTCTTTGGCCATGGCTTGCGCACGACTTTGATCATTCCAGATTGCAGGATCTTCTAACTCGCGGAGAACCTCTTCTAAACGCTCTTTTTTCAGATCGTAGTCAAAGATACCCCCGTAGTGTTTGACCACGTTCGTTCAAGTCTTTTAATTGGTTTAGATAAGGATTAATTTCCACGTAAATTCTCTCAATTAACAATGAAGCTTATTAACTGATAATTGTAGCACAGACATGTTCTGGCATTTCTATCCTGCTGTAAATTCCAGCATAACTTTTCAGCTTTTATAAGTTGAATGCTAAATGTGGTTAAAAATAAAGATCGCTTTAAACTTTTAAAGTGAAAGCCTGATGATATCCAACCTAAAATAGCATGCACGATTAACACGGATATTTATCTTAATGGCCGATCTATCGCCCTGATTTTTTGCCTGACACATTCAGCTGAAAACATGCTTAAAAAGTGGTGTATGGTAATTGCTTCAACCCGCCAAAATAAAACAAAGATGAAACAAGTTTGACGATTTAATGATCAACTTTAGTAAAATTCACAAAATACACATAGTTTTAATAAAACAAAACATTTAATTATTTCATTTTTATTTCAATCACTTAAACTCAAAATATTACACAAATTTACGCTTGTAACAAAGCGGCAACTTTCCTGTGATTGACGCTGATTTTTTTTCGCCTAGACTAAAAGTTGTAACAAAAAGTTTAACTGTTAACCAGATTTCAGAGGGGTACTTTCCATGAAAAAATTAGCAATCGCATCAGCCCTACTTTCAGCTTTGGCTATCACTGGTACTGCGAACGCATACCAAGCTGAAATTGGTGCATCAGCAGGACTGATTGATCCAGACAACGGCAGTTCAAGCGGTTCATTCGGTGTAGATGGTACTTATTACTTTAACCCTGTACAAACCCGTAATGCACCTTTGGCAGAAGCAGCGTTCCTTGATCGTGCTAGCAACGTAAATGCCAAATACCAATATGACGAAGTCGGTAATGATGAACGTCATCGTTACGGCGTAGGTGCTGAAGTTTACATTCCTAACTCAGATTTCTATGTGAGTGGTAATGTTGGTCGCGACGATATGAAATTTGACCGCGGTGGCGATTTTGATGAGACTGTTTATGGCGCTGAAGTCGGTTATTTACCCGCACCAGGTTTATTAATTGCTGCAGGTCTAAAAGGCTACGACAACGATTATGACGACGGTGTCGATCCTACGCTTCGCGCTAAATATGTCACTTCTCTAAGCAATGGTAAAGATATCAACTTAGAAGCAGGCGCAGGTTTTGGTGATTTAGACGAATATAATCTTGCGGCAGATTACTTCATCGATAAAACCTTAAGTCTAGGTGTAGACTACTACAGTAAAGATCGTGACTACGGTGATACTAACGAATTTGGTATTAATGCACGTAAATTCTTTACCCCGCAAATCAGCCTCGAAGGCCGTGTTGGCTTTGGTGAAGTTGGCAACAATGACTATAACCGCTTTGGTGTCGCTGCAAAATATCGCTTCTAAGTTTAGCCTAATTACATACTCAAACAGCACTCTTCTTCGGAAGGGTGCTTTTTTTATGCCCTAAAATAAAGCAGTTAGGTAGAAATTGTGCATTGCAGACTCAACTGCTGATGATTCTGAAACTGTTTTTGGCGTTCGTGCACAAAAATTCTTTACCCCTGCATTTGCTGTAGGTGTGAATTACACAACAACTGATGGTGCTGATTCTTATGGCATCAACGGTACATTCCGCTTCTAATTCCATAAATTAAAAGCAAAAAAAATCCGCTCAAATTTGAGCGGATTTTTTTATTTGGATTACTGCTCCAAATGCACAATCTGCAACTGCAAACTCACATTGCCATTAAACACATTGCGCTCTAACTCATAAACCAAACGCACATCATCCCGCATCGGGTTAAATTCAAATTTATCTTTAGCACCAAACGCAATCGCATCAACCACTTGTCCATTGTCCAATGCCAAACGCAATTTTAAATGAGCGTCCTTCAACCATCTAAAATCAACCACTTTAAACCGTCCCTCAAACACAGGCTGCGGAAACTTTTGTCCCCACGGCGCCAAATGCTGTAATAAATCTACTGTGTGTAAATCAAAAGCTTCTTGCGGCAATTCACCATCTGTCCATAGCACAGCATGAAATAAATCCGCATCCATTTGCGCAATGATCTGTTCAAAGACCTGTTTAAATTCTGCAAAGTGCACCTTTTTTATGGTCAAACCTGCCGCAGCCGCATGCCCACCAAAATGACTAACCAAGTGTGGATATTGTTCTGCAACCAATTCTATAGTGTCACGTATGTGAATCCCCTCAATTGAACGAGCAGAGCCTTTAATATGCTCACCATCTTCATCGGCAGCAAATACAATCGCAGGGCGATGAAACTGTTCTTTTAAGCGTCCTGCGACAATTCCAATCACACCTTGGTGCCAATGTTCTTCAAACAGGATCAAGGCATGCGGTAAATCACTTTGATCTAACTGCAGCTTTTCCAATTCTGCCAGCGCATCCTGTTTAATTTGCCCTTCAACCTGACGACGTTCCTGATTCAAAGCATTTAACTGACGCGCCAAAGCATAGGCACTTTGCATATCCGCTGCCAGTAAACACTCGATTCCAATGTCCATGGTTTCCATGCGCCCTGCGGCATTAATACGTGGTCCCAAGACAAAGCCCAAATCTTGTGCTTTAAGCTGTGCGGGTTCACGTCCTGCCAAATCCAGCAATGCACTAATCCCCGGACGGCATAAATTCTGCTGTATCCGTTTTAAGCCTGCATCCACCAAAATACGGTTGTTATAATCCAGACTGGCTACATCGGCATAGGTGCCCAAAGCCACCAAATCTAAATATTGCGTTAAATTTGCAGCAGATTTGCCCTGTTTTTTACGCTGACTGGATAAGTTCGCCAACACATAAAATGCCACACCCACACCTGCCAAGGCTTTACTTGGGAAATCACAACCCAATTGATTCGGATTCACCACAGCCTCTGCATTTGGAGTAGCTTTCGTGGTAAGGTGGTGATCGGTGATGATGACCTGCATCCCCAAAGCTTGCGCACGTTCCACCCCTGCATGACTGGAAATCCCGTTATCTACGGTAATTAATAAATCAGGCGTATAACGCTCAAAAGCCAAATCGGCAATGGCGGGGGTTAAGCCATAACCATATTTAAAACGGTCAGGTACTAAATACTGCACGTGTGCGCCCATTTCGCGCAATGCCAAAATCATAAGTGTGGTACTGGTCGCGCCATCGGCATCGTAATCGCCCACAATTACAATTTTTTTCTGCTGATCAATCGCCTGATCCATCAGCTGAATTGCTTCTGGTAGACCTTTCATGCTTGGAGCAAGCAAGTGCTTCAGTTTAAGTTCCAGCTCCTGCTCAGACGCAACGCCACGGCGCGCTAAAATTTGGGCAACAAATGTAGAGACGCCCTGAAAGTTTTCAGGGCGTGTAAGTAAAGGTCTTTGCTTTATTAGAATTTTTGACATAATTTCCAGTCATTTAAGGCATCAAGCGTTGTAGTTTCCAGTCACCTTCAATTTTTTCATAAGCTAAGCGGTCATGCAAACGGTTCGGACGGCCTTGCCAAAATTCGTAATAATCAGGCTGCAAGCGGTAGCCACCCCAAAATACGGGTTTTTGCAATTCAGATTGATCACCCACTTGGGCATGCAAGTCTTGGAAACGCGCCTGTAGTTCTTCACGACTGGCAATCACACCACTTTGCGGAGTGCTAATATGCGCAGCGATCTGATTATCACGCGGGCGTTTGTGATAATACGCAGTCGATTCTTGCTCATCAATTTTTTCGACATAGCCACTGACACGAATCTGACGTTCCAGTTCAGGCCAGTAAAATAACAATTCAGCATAAGGATTGGCCGCTAAATCCAACCCTTTTTGACTGTCATAATTGGTATAAAAGTCATAGCCTGCTTCGGTGGCTCCACGCAGCAACACAGTACGCACATGCGGACGACCTTGCGCATTGGCAGTCGCCAATGACATCGCATACGGTTCATGCAGCTTGGCTTCTAAGGCATGGTTAAACCAATTCAAAAACTGAATATGCGGATTGGCACTGACCTGTGCTTCTAGCAATTCACCTTTTTGGTAACTTAAACGCAGCTCACTTAAATCTTTAATTAAATCACTCACGATTTACCCCCCTTTTAGACGGCATGACGACGTACAGCATCTGCTAAATCTTTCGCCATTGCCTTCACTTCAGCCAAATCATCACCTTCCACCATGACACGAATCACAGGTTCAGTGCCCGATTTACGAATCAATAAGCGTCCACGACCTTTCAGCTGTTCCGTAGCACGGTCAAACTCTTCCACCAAGGCAGGAACGGTATACGGATCAAACATATTTGCTAAGCGCACGTTTTCCAGCACATTTGGCAACAGTTTAAAATCTGCCACCAATTCATGTAGGGCTTTATTTTGTTCGACCATCACCGTTAACACTTGCAAGGCAGCAATAATTGCATCACCTGTGGTGCTCTTGTCCAAAGTCAAAATATGCCCCGATGGCTCACCACCAATAACCCAGCCATTTTCTTCCAGACCTTGTAGCACGTAACGGTCACCGACATTGGCACGGAGTAATGGTACTTGGGCTTTTTCTAACGCCAATTCCAGCGCCATATTGCTCATTAACGTCCCAACAATACCTGCAGGTTTTTTCGAGCCTTGTGTAGCAAGAATATATAAAATGTGGTCGCCATCAATTTGCTTGCCTTGACTGTCCACCAAAATCACACGGTCTGCATCACCATCAAATGCAACCCCCAAGTCCGCCTGATGCTCAAGCACTGCTTTTTGCAAACTTTCAGGATGGGTTGAGCCGCAATTTTCGTTGATGTTTAAACCATTCGGTTCATTGTGAATGGCAATCACTTTCGCGCCTAATTCACGAAATACCGCAGGGCCAACATTGTAGGCAGCACCATTGGCGCAATCGACCACAATAGTGAGGTCATTTAAATCTAAATGATATGGAAAGGTCGATTTACAAAACTCGATGTAACGCCCATTGGCATCTTTGACACGAACACTTTTACCCAAGTTGGCCGTATCTTCAATTTTTAATTCTTGCTGCAATTCTTGGTTAATTTCTTCTTGCAAGGCATCTGGCAGCTTTTTCCCTTCGCCCGAGAAGAATTTAATCCCGTTATCAAAATATGGATTATGCGATGCTGAAATCACAATACCTAAACTGGCATGCAAAGCACGGGTTAAGTGTGCAATGGCGGGCGTAGGCAAAGGACCGAGCAAATGCACATAGACACCTGCGGCATTTAAACCCGCCTGTAATGCTGCTTCTAAAATATAGCCTGAAAGACGTGTATCTTTACCCAATACCACAATAGGTTTATTTTTTTTGGTGTGTTTTTTTAAAACTTTACCTGCTGCAAAACCTAGTTTTAATGCAAAATCAGGTGTAATTGGTAACTCTCCAAACTTCCCTCGAATGCCGTCTGTACCAAAATAACTCATATTGTTCTCACTTCTTAGGGGTGATCTTTATCATCACTTTTTTACTGCGAGTTACTTTACACCAAAAATGAAAAAGCCGTCACATTGATGACGGCTTTTATTTGAAAATGCTACTAAATATCAACCAACGCGATAGTTCATATTAACCAACGCGATAGTTCGGCGCTTCTTTAGTAATCGTCACATCATGCACGTGAGATTCCTGCATACCTGCTGCAGTAATTTTCACGAATTTAGCATTTTGGCGTAGATCTTCAATGGTTGAAGAACCTGTATAACCCATAGATGAACGTAAACCACCCATCATCTGATGCACGATGTTGCCCATTGGGCCTTTGTACGGTACACGACCTTCAATACCTTCTGGTACAAGTTTTTCTGCACCTGCTTTCGAGTCTTGGAAATAACGGTCTGCAGAACCTGTTGCACCCGCCATTGCACCCAATGAACCCATACCACGGTATGCTTTGTAGTAACGACCTTGGAAGAATTCAACTTCGCCCGGTGCTTCTTCAGTACCAGCAAGCAATGAACCCACCATAATGGTACTTGCACCTGCACCAATCGCTTTGGCCATATCACCAGAGAAGCGAATACCACCATCGGCAATTAATGGAATCTGTTCTTTCAATGCATTGGCAACAGCGTCAATTGCAGAGATTTGCGGCATACCAATACCTGCCACAATACGTGTGGTACAGATTGAACCCGGGCCAATCCCCACTTTCACTGCATCTGCACCTGCATCTAACAATGCCAAAGCAGCATCGCCAGTTGCAATGTTACCGCCAATCACTTGAACTTGTGGATAGTTGGCTTTTACCCAACGTACACGCTCAATTACACCTGCAGAGTGACCGTGTGCTGTATCAACCACAATCGCATCGACACCTGCTTCAACCAATGCTTCTACACGGCTTGGTGTTTCTGCGCCTGTACCCACTGCAGCACCCACACGTAAACGACCTAAGTCATCTTTACAGCTGTTTGGATACAATTCTGCTTTACGGAAATCAGTGACCGTAATTAAGCCTTTTAATTCCTGCTGGTCATTCACCACCAAGACTTTTTCAATACGATGCTGTTGCAATAAAGCTTGAATGTTTTCTTTAGATTCGTCTTCGCGTACTGTCACTAAACGATCTTGACCTGTCATGATATTGCTGACAGGTTGTTCAAGGTTGGTTTCAAAACGTGTATCACGTCCTGTCACAATACCGACAACTTTGCCATCTTTTACCACAGGTACACCGCTAATATTATTGGCTTGAGTCAGCGCAATCAATTCACGTACTGTAGTTTCTGGCGTTACGGTAATCGGGTCTTTCACCATACCCGCTTCAAATTTTTTCACACGGCGCACTTCGGCTGCTTGCGCAACGATGTCCATGTTTTTATGCAAAATACCAATACCACCGTTTTGCGCCATCGCAATTGCCATACGAGATTCAGTCACCGTATCCATTGCTGCTGAAACCAAAGGAATATTCAGGTCAATGCCGCGCGTAAAACGTGTCTTTAAGGAGACATCTTTTGGGAGAACAGTAGAATAGGCAGGGAGTAATAAGACATCATCGAAGGTTAACGCTTCTTGAACGATGGTCAGCATAACAGTCTCACTGGTAATTTCCGTGAGCCATTATAAACAAATCTGGGCACAAATTTCATTTGTTCTCTAAGAAATATTTTTTATTCTGCCCTTCTGGGGGATGCGACATGAAAAAATCGGTAATTTTCATCTAAAAATTGAAGTTTTCATCCTTAGTTTGCTTTTTAGCCGTGCAGGTTTAAAACTTGCGATGTTTCATTTTTCAGGCAGATAAAGCCGCTTCAATGTGAACCATGATTGGCTATTTATCCAAAATTAGCCGTAAAAAAAAGCAAAGCCGCAGCTTTGCTTTTTCAATCTGGATTGCGATCAACAACTTAAAGCACCATTAAACCACTTGATCGAAGTCATCATCATTCACAGAAATGGCTGGATCGACTTGCACAAATGGAATCATGTTATGCGCACGACGTGCTTTATTGCATTGATCATCGGCAATTTGCACTTCTTTACAAGAGCTGCTGCGTAATTCATAAATCCCGCAGCTCACTTGCTGTCCAACTTCACCTTCTAAAGCGACACAACGCGGCTGACTCTGATTGGTACCACACATGCATGAATAGACTGCTGTTACTGGTTCCGTGTAGTGCTCAGGCATATTCATGCCTTCAGCCCAATAAAATGAAACACGGAAATAAGCGCAACACGCGCCGCAGCTTAAGCAGGCATCTGCTGTAGGTACTTGAGACAACATTCGTTAAGTTCTCGTCATCAAAAAAATCGTTTTTGGGCGAAAATCTTAAAAAAAGTTGTTTTTGCACTCAAGTTTTTTTTACAGTTTTTTCAGCTTTTTTTGTCGCTTATTCAGGGCAGCTAAAAACGTGTTCGTCCATCAAATCGACGCCACATTCCAGTGTTTCAATCCAGTCTAAGAATTGATTCACCTGTTCTTTGCCCACAAATGGCGTACCGTGTTGCGGCACAATCATTTCAACGTCCATGGTGCGTACCATATTCACCCAGAGGCGAATCACTTTATTGGAACACATATAGCGCTGATGGAAGCCTTTCATCGCAGGAATATGCGCAGCAAAATCAGTCAATGGAATTGAAGCATCTTCCACCATTGACGCACCCATATCACCAGAAAATAAAATTTTGGCGATAGGATCATAAAACTGGAAATTACCAACAGAGTGTAAGAAATGCGCAGGCACAGCAATAATTTTAGACTCGCCCAAAGGAATTGCCTGACCTTCATCTGGCAGTTCCACCAAACGATCTAACCAGTTACCTTTCATACGGTCGCTCATAAAAGATGAGCTTAAGTGCGGCAAGAAACGCGCCCACAATTTTGATGCTACGATTTTTGCTTCGGTATAGACCAACCAACGCGGCATTGAAGTGATGATGTCTGGGTCTTGGTGCGATGCCATGACATAGTCAAGATTGGTCAAACGGGTATATTTGTTTAATTCCATGGTCAGTGGTACATAGGTCAGGTCGCCACCCGGGTCTAGCACTGCGGCACGGTTATTATCAATGATCAGAAATTGGTTGGCCTGAACACCTTCACCTTTGACCAAACTGGTAAAACTAATACATTTATGTGTCCCATTATCAAATAAGACCTGCGATGTTGTACGGTCAAATGCCATAACCAATCCCCAATTTTTTCATTTTAAAAATAGATTTTCTATCATTGAATAACATATAGCTATTTATGGAAAGTTACAATAAATAAAATGGCTCAGATTATCTGAAATATCAGTGAATTGCAGTACCATTCACATAAATAAATCCCGAGCAGTTTGCTCAGGATTTATGCATTTTAATGAATAATTTAGAATAAATAATGTTGCGCCAAAGTCGACACACCAATAATTAGGAAAATCAGTGCACCAATTTTATGAATTAAAGCAATAGGCAATCGGGTCGCTAATTTATTGCCAATAAATACCGCAGGTGCATTGGCCAGCATCATGCCTAATGTCGTACCCAGCATGACCCAGAAAATGCTGTCATAACGTGCCGCCAAAGCCACCGTGGCAATTTGGGTTTTGTCGCCAATTTCTGCCAAAAAGAACAGCACAAAGGTTGCACCAAACACACCATATTTTTGCCATTTGTTGATGCTTTCGGTTTCATCGTCCAACTGGTCTGGAATCAGCATCCAGATGGCCATTGCAATAAAGCCTAAAGATAAAATCCACAACAAGACTTCTGGGCTGAGTACGGTGGTAATCCACTGCCCTAACACTGCAGAAAGACCATGGTTAATCAGTGTTGCCAATAAAATGGCAACTAAAATAGGGGCAGGTTTACGAAAGCGGGCTGCGAGTAATAACGCCAGTAACTGGGTTTTATCACCCATTTCAGCTAAAGCGACAATGGCAGTCGAGATGAGGAATTCATACATGATGTTTTTCTCTGGCTAGCACACATACCAATGACCTATCCCTCCTGCTAGCCAAAATCTGCAGAGTGATAAATCAAAGGTCTTGCCAACAAAAGAAAGCTTGAAAAAGCAGACTTGGTTCTTTGCTATGATGACCATGTTCTGTGGAACAAATATGTTGACCATCACCTTTTTACTTGATGCGGTTTAAACCCCGTAAGTAAAAAGCGGCTACTCCCCAATGAAGTAAGCCTATTCTAAACGGAATAGTGTGCTTAAGCAAATGCTGTGCTGACATCAAAGCGAATAAAAATAAGTCACAAAAAACCCTGCCATAGCAGGGTTTTAAGTAAATTTTTTGACTTGATTTAGAGCAGTAAACTCCGAATATCAGCCAACAACTGAGTCAGTTTATGGGTAAAACGTGCTGCATCAGCACCGTTGATGACACGATGGTCATACGACAATGACAATGGCAACATCAAACGTGGATCAAAACCTTCACCATTCCAGACAGGCTGCATGGTCGCTGGGGAAATACCCAAAATTGCGACCTGCGGCCAGTTCACCAACGGGGTAAATGCTGTCCCGCCAATCGAACCTAAACTGGTAATGGTAAAGTTTGCACCTTGTAAATCTTTTGGTGACAATTTCTTATCACGCGCTTTTTGACTAAGTTCACCCAGTTCAATTGCAATTTGTTTAATCGATTTTTGATCTGGATGACGCAGTACAGGTACAGTCAGGCCATCAGGTGTTGCAACCGCAATACCCATGTGAATTTCTTTACGCAACAGTACCGACTTTTGATCATCTGCCAAATGCGCAGCGAAATACGGTTCAGCTTTAAGCAAGTGCGCCACCGCTTTGGCAATGAACGCCAAAATGGTCAGACTGACACCTTCTTTTTTAAAGTTACCTTTCAATTCACCACGCCATGCTTCCAGCTCAGTAATGTCGGCCAAATCAAATTGTGTGACTTGTGGAATGTAATTGTTTAATGACAATTGCGGAATCGACACTTGTTGCAAACGTGTCAATGCATGCTCTTCCACACCACCAAAAGCGCTAAAGTCTGGCAGTTTTGGCAGACCTGCCACTTGCGCAGTAGTGGCAACTGGCGCAGCTTGCGGTGCAGTGAGGCGCGCTTTGACATAAGCTTTCAAGTCTTCTTTCATAACCCGCGCATGTGGGCCAGTGGCTTTGACATCGGCCAAGACCACCCCTAACTCACGCGCCAGTTTACGTACCGCAGGGCCTGCATAGACTTTTGCATTGGCTTCGTTTTGTGCTTTGCTGAGCTTGTCCGCATTTGCAGGTTCAACTTTCAGCTCTGCTTGAGCCGTTTTTACTGTAGCAGGTGCTGGACTTGCAGTCACAGAGGCTGTAGATGTCTGACTTGTAGAAGCGGTTGCTGTGCTTTGCGTGGTGATACTCACCAAAGCATTGCCCTGTGTAACACTTTGTCCCAATTCCACATGAATGGCTTGAATGACCCCTGCAGTTGTACTAGGGACTTCCACTGTGGCTTTATCTGACTCCACCACAATCAGACTTTGATCTGCACTGACCGTATCACCGACTTGTACTAAAATTTCTGCGACCGTGGCTTTATCTACACCTAAATCAGGTACAGATACATCTACCTGAGCAGATGCTGTTTGTGATGGTTTAGATGAAGTTGAAGCTTCTTCTGTTACCATTTCTGCTTTTGGCGCTTGCGCTGGCTGTACTTGTGTCGCTGCAGTAGTAGCTACTGTTTTCACAGTGAGAATCACCACACCTTCTTTTACGGTATCACCCGTATTGATTTGGATAGCGGTAACTGTACCCGACACCGTACTCGGCACTTCTACTGTGGCTTTATCTGATTCCACCACAATCAGGCTTTGATCTACCTCAATGGCATCACCCACTTGTACCAAAATTTCACCAACCACCGCTTTTTCCACGCCAATGTCAGGCACTTGCACATCAACTTCTTGCGTGGTTGCAGATGCAGCTGTGCTTGGCGCTTCAGTAGCAACTTGTTCCGTTAGCTCCTCAGCAGTCTGTACTTCAGCTTGTGGGGCAGGTTCTGCAACTACAGAGCTTTGTGCATCGGCTTCGAGTTCAACCAAAACTGCACCTTCGGCAACTTCATCACCCTGCTGCACTAAAATACTTTTGACTACCCCTGCGGCAGTGCTAGGTACTTCCACTGAGGCTTTGTCAGATTCCAGTAAAACAATGCTGTCATCAACTGCAATTGTGTCGCCAACTTTGACCAGAATTTCAGCAACTGTGGCTTTATCGACACCAATATCAGGCGTTTGAATTTGCATGATCAGTGCTCCTCTTTGTAGTCAGCAACAGCTTGTACTTCAGGAACCGCTTGCGGTGCCCACGCTACAGGACGGTCGGTATCCAACTCAAAGGTCGAAATCGCATCTTTGACTAAACGCGCATCGACTTCGCCCTCATCTGCTAACTTTTTCAAGGTTGCTACCACAATGTGTGCTGCATCCACACCAAAGTAGCTACGCAAGTTGCCACGGGTATCTGAGCGGCCATATCCATCTGTACCTAAAGCAACGAATGGACGGTTGTCTGGCAAGTAACCACGAATCTGTTCGCTATACGCACGTACATGGTCGGTTGCAGAAACTACAATACCATCTGTACCTCGCAGTTGTTGCGACACCCATGGCTCTTTGCTTTCTTCTGCCAGTGGATGCAAGCGGTTGTATTCTTCACACGCCATACCATCACGTGCCAATTCGTTAAAACTGGTCACACTGTAGACGTTGGCATGAATTTGATACTCTTCACGCAAGATTTTCGCAGCTTTGATCACTTCACGTAAAATCACGCCCGAACCTAGCAATTGAACAGTGGCTTTTTCATCTTCCTGCAGTAAATACATACCACGTTTAATACCTTCTTCAACACCTTGTGGCATTTCAGGATGCTCGTAGTTTTCGTTCATAACGGTTAAGTAATAGAACACACGCTCCTGATTCACATACATACGCTGCAAACCATCATGCACAATCACCGCAAGCTCATAGCCAAAACATGGGTCATAAGACACACAGTTTGGAATGGTGTTGGCTAAAATATGTGAATGACCATCTTGGTGTTGCAAGCCTTCACCATTCAGTGTGGTACGCCCTGCAGTCGCTCCTAACAAGAAGCCTTGAGCCTGTGCATCGCCCGCAGCCCATGCAATATCACCAATACGCTGGAAACCAAACATAGAGTAATACATATACATTGGAATCATAGGCAGGTTATTGGTTGAATAACTGGTGCCTAACGCCGCCCAAGCACTCATCGCACCCGCTTCGTTAATCCCTTCTTGCAGCATGTGACCGTCTTTGGCTTCACGATAATGCATTAACTGTTCTTGGTCTTCAGGGGTATATTTTTGCCCATGTGCGGCATAAATACCCAACTGGCGGAACATCCCTTCTAAACCGAAAGTACGTGCTTCATCAGGAACGATTGGCACCACACGGTCTTTAATGGCTTTTTCTTTCAGCAAAGCAGAAATTAAACGCACCATCACCATAGTGGTCGATTGTTCTTTGCCACCTGAACCTGCCAAGACTGAATCGAAAACTGATAATTCAGGAATTTGTAAAGCTTCGCTGTCTTTACGACGCGCAGGCAAATAACCACCCAACGCTTCGCGACGCGCTTTCATATATTTCAATTCAGGCGAATTTTCACTTGGACGATAGAACGGCACTTCTTCAAGTTGCTCATCGCTAAATGGCAAGTTGAAGCGGTCACGTACATATTTTAAAGAATCCAACTGCATTTTTTTGATTTGGTGGGTTTTGTTCACCGCTTCAATTTCATCAGACAAACCATAACCTTTGACAGTTTTGGCTAAAATGACCGTTGGCTGACCTTTGGCCTTACATGCTTCAGCATACGCCGCAAATACTTTGTACGGATCGTGACCACCACGGTTCAGGTTATCAATATCTTCATCGCTTAAATCTTTGACCAATTCTTTGGCTTCAGGATATTTACCAAAGAATTTCTCACGAGCGTATGCACCACCTTTCACTTGCAAGCGCTGATAATCACCATCCACCGCTTCTTCCATAATGGCTCTTAATGCACCTGTGTCGTCTTTGTCTAATAAAGCATCCCAATGACGCCCCCAGACCACTTTAATCACGCGCCAACCTGCGCCACGGAATAACGACTCAAGTTCTTGAATGATTTTACCGTTACCGCGTACAGGGCCATCTAAACGCTGTAAGTTACAGTTCACCACCCAAATCAGGTTATCTAGCTTTTCACGACCTGCCAGTGAAATTGCACCCAAACTTTCTGGCTCATCCATTTCACCATCGCCTAGATATGCCCAGACTTTACGGTCTTCTTCTTTAATCAAACCGCGGTTCATTAAATATTTTTGAATATGTGCCTGATAAATTGACTTGATTGGACCCAGACCCATCGATACCGTTGGGAACTGCCAATAGTCAGGCATTAAATAAGGATGTGGATAGCTAGGTAAACCGTTACCGCCCACTTCACGGCGGAAATTATTTAATTGATCTTCGGTTAAACGCCCTTCTAAAAATGAACGGGCATAAATACCGGGTGCACAGTGACCTTGGTAGTAGATCATATCACCGCCAAAATGATCACTATTGGCACGGAAGAAATGGTTAAAACCAACATCATATAATGTGGCTGAAGATGCGAAACTTGCAAGGTGACCACCTAAATCATCACCTGTTTTATTGGCACGCAATACCATTGCCAACGCATTCCAGCGAATCAGGGCGCGAATACGACGCTCCATATCCTGATCGCCTGGCATGGCAGGTTGTTCTTCCACTGAAATGGTATTGAGGTAAGGAGTATTTAATCGCTGAATGGGTACATGCTTTGCAATTGCACGTTGGTACAGTTTTTCGAGTAAAAATGCTGCCCGTTCAGTACCCATATGTTGTAACACAGCATCAAAGGCGTCTTGCCATTCTTGGGTTTCTTGTGAGTCCGTATCACCGTAAAACGCCATAATTCACTATTCCTAAGCCTAATCGTATGCTTTATATGTATCATAATTTAGACTTTAGTAGATATGGCTAATCTTAAATGCATATCCTGCATACTATTTAGAAAATAAATAGTCATTGACACATTCTTACAGCAAATAACAAAAAACCTCCAATTTAGGCGGTTTTTTATACAATAAAGCAGATACTGCGTGTTATTATTTTTTTAGGTGATAAGTTGATGTCTGAAATGTCTCACTAGATTTCGCTAAAAGCTAAAACGTGAGTATAAAGAAAAGCGACCTTTGCCGCTTTAATTTCATGTTTTAATTTGTAGTTCGCGTGTAGTTTACAGTGAGTGTGGCTAGAGCATGAATTTCTAGCCAAAACATTACGGCAACATTGCTAAATAGGTAGAAGGGTTCTTACGTTGACCATCTTTCACTACTTCATAATGTAAGTGAGGACCTGTACAACGACCTGTACAACCCACGTTGGCAATATGTTCGCCTGCATCTACACGGTCACCCACACGTGCAATTAAACGTGAAGCGTGTGCGTAGCGCGTGATATAACCATTACCGTGGTTAATTTCTACATATTGACCATAACCTGTGCCCCAGCCTGACTTGGTCACAATACCTGGGCCAGTCGCATAAATTGGAGTACCGCTTGGTGCAGCAAGGTCTAAGCCTGAATGGTTTTCAGCACGACCACTCATGACACGACCGCCATAGTTCGAGCTAATACGTGCATTTGGTAATGGATGTGACACTAACCAAGCATAAGGATTTGAAGAAGCAAAACGGGTGCTGGTATTGGTACCGTATTTTTTTGCTAAAGACGCATTGTTTAATTCTGTAGTCTTTTCACGAAGCTTAACGGTCATCTGCGTTTGTGCAGGAACATCAATGTCTTGTGTTTCTGTATAAGAACCTTGTGACAAGGTGCGGGTTAATTGCTCAATACGATCAGTCGATGAATTTTGAGAATCTAACTCAACTAAATCAGCAAATGCGACAGATGCTGCCGAAGCTGCCAGTGAAAACGCTAATAAAATACGGCGCGAATGCATAAAAAAACCTCTTAACTGTTCTTACTTGAAGTTCCTTGTGATCTCTTCCTTGATATCTACTGAAAGGAGCGCATAAGATTAGGGCATAAACATGAAGGAATGATGTATGTCCGAACCTGTGAATCTCTTTCAACAAACAAGAAAACACATAAAAACAGGAAACCTAACGTTTCTCTCAACCCAAGTTGCTGCATGGCAGAAACTTGGCAAACTTATTCAACCTTTACTGCCGCAACCAGAGCAATGGCAGGTGGTTTGTTATCAACAAGGTGTCTTAACCATTACTGGAACGAATCAAGCGATGGTCAGTCAACTTGCTTATTTGCAAAAGCAATACATTACTCAACTGTCACAACTGCATGAACTGAAAGACATACAAAAAATTCAAGTTCGTTTAAGAGTTGAATCTCAAACGCCCCCAAAAAGCGAAAAGCCTTTAAGAACACTTAGTCCAGAAACTCAAGATATGTTACGAGGTGCTGCTGACTTTGTGAGCGACCCTAAGCTTAGCCAAGCTTTGTTACGTTTGGCAAGCAATAAAAAATAATTGTTTGCAGAAAACACCAAAAACTCGTGCTCAAATTTGTGATGAAATTCACATATTATTGTTGTTACATTATAACGTAGTAAGAAAAGACAATGACTTATGTCACATGCACAAAAGTGATCGGGCAAGAATTTATGTCATCAAATGTTACAATTTCATAACTGCTTGGATCGCTCTGAACATTGCGTAATAACTGATTATTTAAGGCATGTCCTGATTTATAACCATCAAACTTGGCAATAATTTGATGTCCAAGCAAGTACAAATCCCCCACAGCATCTAAAATTTTATGCCGTACAAACTCGTCCGAGAAGCGCAAACCTTCTTCATTAACCACGCCTGTATCATCTACCCCAATGGCATTATCTAAACTCGCACCCAAAGCCAAATTATTGGCTTTTAAATAGTCCAAATCTTTCATAAAGCCAAAAGTACGTGCGCCACTGACTTCATAGACAAAGGTTTCTGTAGAAAAATCGATGGTGGCAGACTGATATTCTTTTTTAAAG
This sequence comes from Acinetobacter sp. YH12131, assembly GCF_013418635.1. NCBI lineage: Bacteria > Pseudomonadati > Pseudomonadota > Gammaproteobacteria > Moraxellales > Moraxellaceae > Acinetobacter > Acinetobacter sp. YH12131. The sequence continues at coordinate 94,695 of NZ_VPBQ01000007.1, read as the reverse complement.
GCAGGATGATCAAAGTCGATGGTGAAATTGAGCTGAAAACCTTCATGCGGACTGAACACCGCACGTTTATCGTCAATTAAAGCTTCTACAGGTTTTAAAATTTTGATGAACTTTTTCGCAGCATCCTGTTCTTTTAAACCACCCTGCATCAACAAATAAATAAAAGGCCCTGCACTGCCGTCCATAATGGGCACTTCAGAGGCAGACACTTCAATAATCAAGTTATCAATGCCCAACCCTGCAATTGCACTCATAACATGCTCAATAGTGCCAACTTTGGCATTATCCTGAACCAAATTCGAGCACATAAATGCTTCTTGAATCAGCATGGCATCGGCTGGAATATCGACAGGCGGATTTAAATCGATACGACGAAACACAATTCCCCCATCGGCATGATGCGGCACAAAGTTGATCAATACTTTTTGACCACTGTGCAGACCAATACCGCTCGCCTTGACGACACGTTGTAGGGTACGTTGTTTCAGCATGTTCTCAATTCATCTAAATTTTAAAACCGCTATACGTTAGCATATTTAGCCATTGATAAAAAACAAAAAAGGCAGTTTAAAACTGCCTTTTCCCGATCACACAATGAAATTGAGGATCTTGGCTTATTTACGCTGCTGATTTTTCAAATAGTCTTGAATACTCATTGGCGTTGGACGCGCAGAGCCTGATGTTGTTGTCGCACTAATTGCAGGCGCAGTTTCTGCCTGCTGACGCTGAATTGCAGGCACATCATCTTCTTCTACTGCCGCTGTTGGTGCTGCAGAAGTGGTTTGTGTAACGGTGCGTTTTGCAGGCTCTGGTGTATCGCCTGTGTTACGCGCTAAACCAGTAGCAATAACAGTCACGCTAATTTCGTCACGCGCTTCAGGATCAAATACCGTACCGTAGAATACTTGGGTTTGTTCGGTATCTGAAAGTTGATGAATCACGTCCATGATCTCTTCGATTTCACCGAAGGTCACATCATCACCACCCGTTACGTTAATCAACAAGCCTTTGGCATTGGCAATGGTTACGCTATCGAGCAATGGGCTACGAATCGCTTGTTCAGCCGCTTGACGCGCACGGTTTTCACCACGACCTGAACCAACACCCATCATCGCATAACCGCGCGTACTCATCGCAGTTTTCAAGTCAGCAAAGTCTAGGTTGATGTGACCTGGACGTACCACCAAATCAAAAATACTGCGTACACCGTTCAACAAAACGTCATCGGCTTTTTTATACGCATCTTTCATTGAAATGTCGCGGTAAACTTTCATTAAACGCTGGTTTGGAATAATGATTAAAGAGTCTACATGCTGTTCTAATGCCGCAATCCCTTTTTCCGCAGAAAGTAAGCGACGCTTACCCTCAAAGTTAAATGGCGTAGTCACCACACCAACAGTCAAAATGCCCATTTCTTTGGCAATTTCAGCCACAACTGGCGCAGCACCTGTACCTGTACCACCGCCCATCCCTGCAGTCACAAACACCATGTCTGTGCCTTCAAGTTGCTGACAGATCAGCTCGCGGCTTTCTTCCGCTGCAGTTTGACCCACTTGAGGATCACCGCCCGCGCCTAAACCACGTGTGCTTTGCTCACCTAGCTGGATTTTGAATTGCGAATTCATGCGATCCAATGCTTGTTTGTCCGTATTGGCACAAACAAATTTTACACCCTGAATATCCGACTCAAGCATGTGCTGCACAGCGTTACCACCTGCACCACCCACACCAAACACAGTGAAACGGGCTTGACCGTTGCTATCGGTTTGATCATCTATAAATTCAAATGAGGCCATGACCTTTAGATTTCCTAATACGTTATTGGCAGTCACTTAAGCCCGTATACTGCCTTGATCTTCATAAAAATTATTTTTAAGAATGCTGTTCAACTTCTGGCTTGTCAAGTACCAGTGATGATCCGTACAACTTCCTAACAATATTCCCAAAAAACTCAACTAAAAAATAGATTTTAACTTTTCGTTCAAGCCAGACCATGCCCGTCCGACACGCCCCCAAACCGATAAGGTTTCAGGGTCTTCATGTTCTACAATCGTGTCTTGAGTATAGTTTTGACTATAAAGCAATAAGCCTGAAGCTGTTGCATATTGTGAACGGCGTAAGGCGGCCTGATGCGGTTCATCGGCATAAACTTGTGAAGGATGATTCCCCAAGTGTGCCGAAACACCCAACATACGACGTACCAAGCTGATCATGCCTTCAATTTGTGAGGCATCACCCGCCAAAACCACACCATGATATAAACCATGAATGGCACCGCTCTTTTCGAGTTCCTGACGAATTTGTGCAAAAATTTCTTCATAACGCGCAATAATAATTTCCGCCAGTTCAATACGGCTAATGGTTTGCGGCCCATCAATGCCCTGAATCTGAATCATGTGATCAGGTTTGACCACTTTCATATCTACACAGCCATACAATAGCTTAATCCGTTCAGCTTCTTCAGTTGTGGTTTGTAACACCGCTGCAATATCGCGGGTGACATGCTCACCACCACGCTGCAAAGTGTGTGCCAAGGCCAAACGTCCATCTAAATAAACTGCAATACTGGTCGTACCTGCGCCAATATCTACCAGACACACACCGTATTCTTTTTCATCTTTAAGCAGACTGGCTTCTGCAGTGGCTAAATTTGACACCACCATTTTTTCGACACCAATATTGGCACCTTTTAAAGCACGGTCTAAATTCTGCATGGTGCTAATAGGCAACATCATCAATTGATAATGCCCCGTCATGCTATGTGCTGACATACGAATTGGGTTTTGTACCCATTCACCCGAATCATCTAAATCGAAACCGAGTGGTACTGCGCTCACCAAATAATGGTCTGAGGTGAGGTGACTGGCTTTGGCCAAGTCCAATGCGCGTACCACTTCACTGGTGGTAATGGTGTGATCACTACTTTCAATAGGTGTGCGACCTGAAGCATAAAAGCTTTTTAGCTCTGCACTAGGAATAGAAATCCATGCCGAATGCACACGGCATTCCGCCATATCTTCTGCTTCTTGCACGGCATTTTTAATTGCAGTAATCACTTTATCGAGACTGACAATTTTTCCTTTACTCATGCCTCGATTACGTGCGGTGGCCATACCAATGACTTGGATATTGTCTGGCGCATGGACCTTAGCAATCAAAACTGAAACTTTGTGCGTCCCAATGTCAATCGCAACAACCGAGGGAACAGCTTCACTCATTTATTCACTACCATTACCAGTATGTTTAATTTATGGCTTAATGCCTCTATTTTTTTAAAGCCCAATATTATGGCTTTGCTCTTATTCCCTCTGCAATGCTTGTGTCATCAATCGTTACAACAAAGTGACCATTTGCAATTTTTGGCGGAATTGAGTTTTTCCATTGAATGGCTAAACCATTGCGATAACGCAAATCGATGGCGGATATTTTAGACCATACAGGTTTCAAATCACTTTGTGCAAGATGCCCCAAGCGCTGCAGCTTACTCATGGTTTGATCTTTATCTACAATAACACGTAGACCTGAATCAAACTGCATAAACCACGTCATACGTTCTGTTAAATATAGTTCTTTTAAACGATCGTTGACGGGTAAGAATAATTGGTTAATTTCATTATAACGACGCATCATCATTTTAGATTGATGCGTTGGCCCGTGTAATAACGGTAAATGTTGATTATTTTGTGGCGTGACCTCGGTAAAGACTTCACCGCTGTCACTGAGCAAACGACCTGTCCCCCAACGTGCAATTGGATGACGCGGCATAACCCGCACACGAATAGCATTCGGCCACGCACGTGAAACCACCACTCGATCTACCCAAGACAACTCCAAAGCGGTATCGCGGATTTGCTCTAGGTCAGAGGTGAAATAGTTCTTGGTCATTACAGGGTTCACATGCGTCATCACTTGGCGGTGTTCCGCATCTGAACGTGTACCCACTACATCTAGCTTGGCAATTTGTGCATCGGTCATGACTTTGTATAGCCCGTACGCACCCACTGCCAACACGAGCACCGCAACGCACAGCATTACCCAACCGCCAAAATGAATCAGCTTTTCTTTGGCTGTTGGCGGTTTGTCATGAATCGAGGTAATCGCTGCCCGTTTACGGCGCAAGGATGCAGGAAGTTGAGCCATATTTAGTGTGCTTCACCTGTAAGGGTTTGTGCCAAAATTGCCACACACAGCTCATCAAAACTATAGCCGACTGCATTTGCCGCTTTCGGAACTAAAGAGTGGCTGGTCATTCCCGGCACGGTATTCACTTCCAATAGCCAGAAATTGCCGTTCTCATCTTGCATGGCATCAATACGACCCCAGCCACTTGCACCCACGGCTTGGAAGGCACGTAATGCCAAAGCTTGTAACTGTTGCTCTTCGGCAATGCTTAAACCACACGGAATACCGTATTGCACATCATTACGTTGATATTTGGCTTCATAATCATAGAACGCCACATCTTTCGGTGGTTCTAAACGAATAATCGGTAAAGCCTGACCATTTAACAGCACGATGGTAAATTCACGTCCTGTAATCCATTTTTCAGCCATAACAATAGCGTCATGTGCAGTTGCTTTCGCTACAGCATCGGCAAAGTCTTCTACTTTTTCGACTTTGCTCATGCCAATACTTGAACCTTCATGTACAGGCTTGATGATGAGTGGTAAACCCAATTCGACAACCACGTCTTCAATATTGGAATCTTTGCTAACAATACGATATGGCGCAGTTGGCAAGTCAGAACCTTGCCAAATTTGCTTGGTCTTCACTTTGTCCATGCCAATGGCTGAACCTTGCACGCCCGTACCCGTGTATGGAATATTCAACCATTCCAAAACACCTTGAATTTGACCATCTTCACCACCGCGCCCGTGTAACACAATAAAGGCACGATCATAATTGACCAATTCGGTCACGCTACGTGTTTGTGGATCAAATGCTTCTGCATTGACCCCAGAACGTAGCAGTGCTTCGAGTACTGCTTGACCGCTGTCTAGAGAAACCTCACGCTCAGCAGATTTTCCACCCAATAACACGGCAACTTTGCCGAACTTTGAAGCATTTGACACGTTTATATCCTTAAACTTTAAACTGGTCGATCAAATTCAAACATCACAGGTTGTGATTATTTTAAATATAAATGGTTTTGTGCAAGCTCGATTGAAATCGCCCCCACATTACCTGCACCTTGGGTCAATAACAAGTCATTGGCCTGTAACACTTGTTTCACAATATTCGGTAGATTGCCGTCATTTGGATCGACCAAAATTGGCTCAACCTGACCACGCAAACGAATACTGCGTGCCAAAGTACGGCTATCTGCCCCAACAATTGGTTTTTCACCCGCAGGATAAACATCGAGCAATAACAATTGATCGACTTGTGACAACACTTCCACAAAGTCATCAAAACAGTCACGGGTGCGACTAAAACGGTGTGGTTGGAACAACATCACCAAACGGCGATCAGGATGACTTTGACGCGCAGCTTTAATGGTGGCTTCCACTTCTTTCGGGTGATGTCCGTAGTCATCTACCAATTTCACATTGCCGTCTGCTACCTCAAACTCACCTTGTACTTGGAAACGACGACCGACACCGCTAAAGCCTTCTAAAGCACGGCAAATTGCACCATCAGAAACGCCTTCATCGGTGGCAATTCCAATTGCAGCCAAGGCATTCAATACGTTATGCAGCCCCGGTTGATTCACCGTCACGCGTAACGGTTCGCGGTCTTTACGCAGTACAGTAAAGTGTGTGCGCATGCCGTCTTGATCGACATCAATGGCACGAATATCGTTGTCTTCATTAAAACCATAGGTCAATACAGGGCGCCCGATACGCGGCATGATTTCACGAATATTGGCATCATCACCACACACCACAGCCAAACCGTAGAATGGCAGTTTGTGCAAAAATTGAATAAAGGTATCTTTTAAGGTATCGAAACTACCACCATAGGTGTCCATATGGTCGGCATCAATATTAGTCACCACAGCCGCCATGGGCTCTAAGAATAAAAACGATGCATCAGATTCATCGGCTTCTGCCACGATATAACGGCTCGCACCCAATGCTGCATTGACCCCAGTACGGTTTAGCAAGCCACCAATCACATAAGTTGGATCCATGTTTTCTTCGGCCAACATACAGGTGATTAAACTGGTAGTGGTGGTTTTACCATGTGTACCCGCGACTGCAATACCATGACGGTAACGCATCAACTCGCCCAGCATTTCAGCACGACGCACCACAGGAATACGGGTGTCAATTGCTGTTTTAATTTCTGGGTTTTCTGGGTCAATTGCAGTAGACACCACCAACACATTGGCGCCTTTAATATTCTCTGCCGCATGCCCAATATAAACCTTGATGCCATTTTCTTCTAATTGCGCTGTGGTTTTTGAAGCTTTGATGTCTGAACCCGACACTTTATAGCCTTGGTTTTTCAAGACTTCGGCAATACCACACATCCCCGCGCCACCAATACCCACAAAATGAATGTGTTTGATACGGCGCATTTCAGGCACTTTGATTAATTTTTTCGCTTGATCAGCGGGTGTAGATGGAGACATATTTTACTCGAACAATGCTTGAATAAGACGAACCACGTGTTGAGTTGCATCAGGCTGCGCCTGCTGACGGGCTTTGACCGCCATTTCAGACAACAATTGACGATTCATTAACGGGGTTAATAATGTTGTTAAACTTTCAGGTGTCATGCTAGCTTGCGGACAGATTTTTGCTGCACCAAGATCGGCTAAAAACTTGGCATTGGCAGTTTGGTGATCATCCACCGCACTAGGCAATGGTACAAATACTGCTGCAACACCTGCAGTCGCGACCTCGGTTACCGTGAGTGCGCCCGCACGACAAATAATTAAATCGGCATCACTATAGGCTTTGGCCATATCTTCAATAAAAGGCTGTACCTCAACCTGTAAATGGTCAGGCTTGTGTGCATAACGTGCCTGCGTCGCATCGGCATGGTTTTGCCCACATTGATGATAAACATCTAAAGCGACATTTAGTTGCTTTAACGCTTCAGGTACACATTCATTTAAGGCTTGTGCACCTAGTGAACCACCCACAATTAAAATACGAATTGGCAAGCCTGCTTTTTCACGTTCCTGATAGCGCCATGCAGGGCTTAAGGTCGCAGTGATTTCTTCACGAACAGGGTTGCCTGTGGTGACAATTTTGTTACTGTTTGGAAAGGTATTTGGGAAAGCCTGACACACGGTTTTTGCCACACGTGACAATTGAGTGTTGGTAAAACCCGCAACTGCATTTTGTTCGTGAATCAGCACAGGAATACCCAAAGCACGTGCTGCCAAGCCACCCGGCCCTGCCACATAACCACCAAAACCTGCAACAGCATCAACTTTTAATTGCTTCATGTAACGCACAGCACTGAGCGTTGCGCCTAAAATTTTAAATGGTGCAGCCAGTTTACGGATCAAACCGTTGCCACGTACACCTTGAATATTAATTTGGTAAATTGGGATATTATGATTTTTAAGCAGACGATTTTCCATGCCCGTTGGGGTCGCCAACCATGACACTTGAATCCCTTGTTGCTGTAATTGTTTTGCGACGGCCAAAGCGGGAAAAACATGTCCACCTGTACCTGCGGCCATCATCATGACATGTTTAGGCTGTTGTTGCTGTGCGTCAGTCACGGTTTAATTCTTCAACTCAAAATAAGGCAAATAAAAATCTTGTATAAGCTATCAATTGTAATCACAAACGCATGGGCTTGAAAGGTTATTTACTTTTTTTCACCAAGTGCTTGATTGTTTTTTTCTACAGATTTTCAAGTTTAAACTAGTTTTATTATTAATCTACGGAAAATGTTAAGTTTTATTCAATTTTACCTGCTTTGATTGATCTATTTTGCAAAGTGTTTAAGTTGTTTTTTGTATCCACGTCTCTAAAAACAAGGCCGCTTTCAAATAGAAAACGGCTTTTGTATTGATACAGTGAACATAAAGCCCAAACTTAGTTGGGACGACCTGCTTCAAGTACGGTAAATAAATCATCGGCAATGGATGTACCAAACTGTGCATCAATTTCACGAATACACGTTGGACTGGTCACGTTGATTTCAGTGACATAGTTGCCAATCACATCTAATCCGACAAAAACCAAGCCTTTTTCACGTAAAAATGGCCCGACTTTGGCGGCAATGGCTTTGTCATTTTCAGTCAATGGACGTGCTTCGCCTAAACCACCTGCAGCTAAGTTGCCACGCACTTCGCCATTTTGTGGAATTCGTGCCAAACAATAAGGCACAGGCTCACCATTAACCATGAGGATGCGTTTATCACCATCTACAATTTCTGGAATATAGCGCTGCGCCATGATTGGCTGAGTGCCGTTGTTGGTCAGAATTTCAATGGTTGAGCCAATATTGACCCCATCTTGGTACAAACGGAAAATTCCCATGCCGCCCATGCCATCGAGCGGTTTAACGATCACATCACCATGTTGCTGAATAAATTCACGAATCAGGCTTTGTTGTGAAGTGACCAATGTCGGAACTTGTAGTTCTGGGAATTGAGTCGCAAACAGCTTTTCATTACAGTCACGCAGGCTTTGCGGCTTGTTGATGATCCATGCGCCTTCGCGTTCAGCTTGCTCTAAAATATATGTGGTATAAACGAAATTCATGTCAAAAGGCGGGTCTTTACGCATGAGAATGACATCATAATCAGCTAAGGATTCTTTGCGTTTTTCGCCCAATTCGTAATAATGGTTATAGTCTTCAAAGACTTTGAGCGGAGCAATCAGACCAAATGCCTTGCCCTGATCAATATATAAGTCTTGCTGTAATGCATAGCCCAAGGTATGCCCACGACGGCTTGCCGCCCATAACATCGCCATGGTTGAGTCTTTTTTCAAATTGACACTTTCGATGGGATCCATCACAACAAGTACGCGCATATTTCGGTGCTCTTTTGAAGAATTGAATAAGCAAAAGTATAGCGGAGTTTGGCTTTGGTTTTGCTGCAATTTTCGTAACGCTTTATCCACGATCATCATGCACTTAGGAGTATGCGATGCAACAAGCGATTATTGATTTTCATTTAGATGAAGAAAATGATTGGGTCGCAGATTTGGCCTGCGGTCATGGGCAGCATGTGCGGCATAATCCACCGTGGCAAAACCGCCCGTGGGTAATCACAGAGCAAGGGCGCAAGGAAAAGTTGGGGGTGATGCTGGAGTGTAAGAAGTGTGAGGAGGAGACTGAGTGAATACGCTTAGGGAGACTGTAAATAAAACTGTGTAAACGCTTAAACTATCCCTCAACGCTGTTGGGGGCAACACAGGTGTTTACCATGAAAGATGAAGCAATGCTGGCATTGGCAAAAGAATTTGCCAAGAACTTAAAAACAGAAGCTGACCTGAATAATTTCAGTAAAGCTCTAAAGAAACTCACCGTTGAAACTGCACTCAATGCTGAACTGACTGAACATTTAGGCTATGAGAAGAATAGTCCTCGTATAGGCAAAAATACACGTAATGGCTATACAACCAAACGGCTATTTACTGATGATGGTGAATTTGAACTAGACACGCCTAGAGATCGTGATGGCACTTTTGAGCCCCAGCTGATTAAGAAGATGAGAAGCAGCGCTTCGCAAGGCGTATCACACAAATGGATAGCCAAATCCTATCCCTATACGCCAAAGGCATGACGACACGAGATATTGTTGCCACATTCAAGGAAATGTACGATGCGGACGTCTCCCCAACGCTTATTTCCAAAGTGACGGATGCAGTTAAAGAACAAGTAATAGAATGGCAAAATCGACCATTGGATGCCCTTTATCCTATTGTCTATATGGATTGTATCGTGGTGAAAGTGCGTCAAGATAGTACGATTATTAACAAAGCGGTGTATCTAGCATTAGGTGTCAATACAGACGGACAGAAAGACTTATTAGGTATGTGGATGTCAGAAAACGAAGGTTCTAAATTTTGGCTCTCAGTCCTTACAGAACTGAAAAATCGTGGTTTAAAGGATATTCTGATTGCCTGCGTAGATGGACTGAAGGGCTTTCCTGATGCGATCAATACAATTTACCCTGATACGCATATTCAGTTGTGTATCATCCACATGGTACGCAACAATCTTAAATATGTGAGTTGGAAAGACTACAAAGCTGTCACAGCCGATTTAAAAAAAGATATATCAAGCTGTTACAGAAGACGCAGCCTTACAAGCTTTAGATGAATTTGGACAAAAATGGGATGAGAAGTATCCTCAAATCAGCAAGTCATGGCTTGCCAACTGGTCGAATCTCAACACGTTTTTCGCTTATTCTATGGATATTCGCAAAGCGATTTACACGACGAATGCGATTGAATCATTGAACAGCGTTATCCGCCATGCAACCAAGAAAAAAAATCTTCCCAACTGATGATTCCGTGAAAAAGGTGGTATATTTAGCAATTATGGCAGCAAGCAAAAAATGGACGATGCCTATTCAGAATTGGAAAGCTGCTATGAATCGCTTTAGTATCATGTTTGAAGAGCGTGTAACCAAGTATTTTTAAAACTGTATTTACACAGAATTATTTATACCCTCCGCTTAGATACTCAGTGTTATTCATACCACAAATGTCTCCTTTTAAGTCGTGCGTGTATAGCATTCTTCGCTGCCATTAAAGGGCGATCTGGTCTCATCCATGGAACTCGAGAACTTGTGGTGCATCGCACTATGTTGTCGTGTATGACGTTAAAGACTCTGTTCATATTTTAAGAATTTTGCATACATCACAACAGTAGGGTTAGGTTGATGTATTTACGCACTCCTGAAAACCAATACAACAAAGATCACTGGTAACTAGCGATCTGTTCAATCGCCAACTCATAAGAACTTTCAAACTGATATTTCAGCGTTTTATCTTGAGTAGAATGAATAAAATCTTCCATTTTTTGTCTATATTCTTCATGTCCTGCCTTATACATCGCGAGTAAGTACCCCCACTCACCATATAAATATTCAGAGTCATTTTTAGGAGTGACTTTCAATGTCTTTTCCAGCAATGACGCTACTTGGGCATAACATTTTTCATATTCATTTTTAGGCTTTTTAGCGTAATAGCTCAACTCACATTGAGTCAGTAAACGTGCTTCGCTAAACCTAGTTTTTAACATTTTACTATTTAAATCATAAGCTTCTTTATACATGGCTGTGGCTAAGTAAATCTGCATTTGCAACTTTTCTCGCTCGGAATCATTCTTAATTTTGCTTATTTCAGACAAGCTATCTTTCATTACCTTATTCGCATGTTCTCTTTCCCTAAAATTCAAATTATGAATCGTATCTTTATATTTTTTTATAATAGATTGATCTTCTGCAGAAAGACTCTGGGCAGCTTCACTATCTTGAGTGAGTTCAACTTCACCATGATGTGTATTATGTCCATTAGATGAGCAGGCAGTGCTTCCGAATATCAAGAAGGCTGTTAAAAAAATAAGAAAATTCTTCATCTAACTTCCCTTGCTGCGGAATTTAAAGTAAAGCTGTGGGTTGTAAAACTGGGTATCGGGGTAACAATTCCACCGCTAAACATCAATACATATCCAAGATCTAATTCAACCCTCAATAGGAGTAAATCAGGCTCAGGCAAGGTAATGTTACAGAAACCTACTGGTTCTTTTCCTCGCTCAATACTCCAAACCCCACCATCAGACTTCAATTCTTGTATTTTTAATAATTCAGATTTTCTATTTTTTTCTTTATAGAGTCTTAGAGTTGCATAAGGAGTGATTTTATTTGCATCATGTTTTACAACTGGCGGGTGATATGAAACTGTTATAAACAGATTCTTTTTCTTTAAAATAGATGTAACGATAAAATCACATGCTCCTGAAACTATTTGTAAAACACTCCCCAATAGCCCTTTTTTATCTTCATCGTATGGAGGAATTCCTGTTTTAAATTTTACATAATCGGTTTTATTAAACTCAATATAATAGTTCTCATACTTCCTCTTATTTGTAAAACTATTTATTAAATTCTGTTGAGCACTTATAGGCAGAGTTTGCTCAGTTTGAGGATTAGAAACTATATGATAATTAGCATTACTCCCACCAACAACATGCGACTGTTGCGGCTGAATAATAGCACCGCATGTTAATTTATCCCCGACATAAGCAACTGGCTTACCATCAAAGATAATATGGTCATGGCTTTTAATCACTGAAGACCAACATTTACATCTTGGACAGAAATGCCCATCGCCCGCTCTAACAAAAGAATTGCCCATTTGAGAATTTCTTATCTGAGTAGCTAGAATACGACCACCATGATTAGTTGGTGCATTATGAATAGCAAAACCTCTCATAATCTTAATCCTTATAGTTTAGTCATGACTAAGAGAGTTCTGAAATGTTAATTGATCTTTAAAAATGCATATTGCCACCGAATTGTTAAAAGTATCAATAATTTCATCGCCATTCTTTAATTGACTACTGACCAATAGAGCAGTGATACCTTCAACAACTTTTAAGATTTGCTCAATCTCTTTTGAGAACATCTGTTGTTCTAGTGTTTTGATAAATAATTTGTATAACGAAGTTGATCTTGTCATTTTTGAGTTCGTATATGTTTTTATTATATAATGCGAAGTATAACAAACTTTTAAATTAGTAAAAAATCATAGTACTTTTCTCATATTAAATTTTAATGTGATTTAAAAATACAAAATTTGTCTCACCCCTCAGTCGGGCTTTTTTATTATTTATTACATTTCATTATATTATTAAAAATCAAACTGAATAAAAGCGAAAAGGAAGCTCTCGCTTCCTTCTCCAAAACAACTTAAATCCCATACTTCACACGGTACGCTTCCATTTTCGCCAAGGCATCTTTTTCACCTTTAGCATCCAAATAATTCATTAAATCTTTCATGGTAATTAAAGCATGCACAGGAATTTCCAACTCTTTTTGCACTTCCTGAATAGCAGACAAATCGCCCTGACCTTTTTCTTGACGGTCTAAAGCCACCAATACGCCCGCAATTTGTGCGCCTGCATTTTTCAAAATAGTCACCACTTCACGAATAGCCGTACCCGCAGTAATCACATCATCAATAATCCAAACTTTTTTGCCCTCAACCGCAGCACCCACCAACACACCGCCTTCGCCATGATCTTTGGCTTCTTTACGGTTAAACCCCCACGGCACACTTACGCCATGATTTTGCGATAAAGCCACTGCTGTAGCTGCCACAAATGGAATACCTTTATAGGCAGGCCCGAAAATAACATCTACATTTTTGCATTGCATGAGTTGATCTGCATAGCCCGAAGCCAATAGCGATAAAGCTTCGCCATCATTCAACAAACCTGCGTTAAAAAAATAAGGACTCACACGACCCGATTTTAAAGTAAACTCACCAAATTTAAGCACACCACGTGATAAGGCGAGTTCGATAAAAGCTTGCGGGTTAAATTGAGCTGGCGATGTCATGAGGTGCTCCAAATTAATACATTGAGGTAAGACCTGAGCATGATACCAAAGAGTAGCTATCCGAGTGATCAAAAAATTCTTCGAGTGGTTTCAATTAACGTCAATGGGTTGCGTTCATCGGTAAGCAAAGGCTTACTCGAATGGTTGGAAAAGTCTGAAGCAGACGTGATTTGCATGCAGGAAAGCCGCATCACCCACGCCCAATGGACCGATAAATTTAAGCCTGAAGGCTGGCACACGCATCTTTTCCCTGCAGAACGCGCAGGTTACGCAGGGACAGCCATTTACAGCCGTTTGCCCTTTGTTTCTGTGCAAAATGGTTTAGGCTTTGAATTGGCTGATTCTCAAGGCCGCTTTATCAGTGCTGAATTTGATGTAGGACTGGATCACCCAATTTACATCTGTTCACTGTATTTGCCTTCTGGCTCTTCAGGTGAAGAAGCGCAAATGCGCAAAGATCACTTTTTAGAAGAGTATCAAAAAATTCTAAAACAGTGGCGTGAAGAGAATAAATCGATCATTGTCTGTGGTGACTACAACATCGTACATAAACGTATTGATATTAAAAACTGGTCGGGTAACCAAAAGTCTTCAGGTTGTTTACCGCATGAACGTGCATGGTTAGATCATATTTATAATGACTTGGGCTATGTCGATACCTTCCGTGAAGTACGCCATGAAGCAGAGCTGTATTCTTGGTGGTCAAATCGCGGGCAAGCACGTGCCAAGAACGTTGGTTGGCGGATTGATTATCATGCCTGCTCACCCGACTGGAAAGCACGTACTGTCAATGCTTGGGTGTATAAAGACGAATGGTTTAGTGACCATGCTCCTGTGATTATTGATTATAAGATTTAGGGTCTATTGACATTTCATAAATGGTTTGCGCTGTAGGCTAAAACTGAGCAGATCAGGCATGAAACGCAGGGAATAGTGGGTCTATTGCCAAGTTTCATAACGCAATCTGAGAAAGTTTTAGCCACAGCCTGAGCAAAAACAAGCACTGCTTTGTTTGCAGCGCAAGGCGCAGCGAAGGACGAGCATATTTTTTTGCTGCTATTGCGTTATGTGCCAGTCATTTAGAATGGCTAAATTTCCTGTCCCATGCCTTATATCAGCTAAAAATATGCGTCGTCGCAAACATAGACGAATTGTCAATAGTCCCTTATTCACACAAATTTCACAGCCTACACGAGTGAACAGTTGTTCACTCAACTGAGGTTCAATTCGCACATAATCTGTCGACTTTGTGTATTTATCTTCAAGTCGATTCAGCGCATTATTGCATCACGGCAAAGAGACAGTCAGGATGACACAAAAGGATTGGAAGCCGAAGGATGGAAAATAAACTAACTGGTTTTGGTTAGTTTCAAGGATGTAACAATGGACGTTAAAATGAGACCCGCATAATCAGGATGATTAAATGCGGGTTTTCTCTTTTTATCATCTTATTTTCTGTTTTGCGCTGTTACTGTTGTTCTTCACTGTATTTTTTATTTTCACTAAAGTCTGTTCTTATCAAGTTTTTCATTTTTTTCTGTTTATGCGTCCCATTTTAGAGCGATCAAGTGTCAATTTGGTGACATCGGTATGACGTATTGATGACACATACCATTTAAACAGCCAATCATTGTTCACTGCAAGTTTCTAGCACTTAGCGCTGTTTTGGGCTAGGCTATAGCCAGTTTGATGATATTAACGTGAAAAAAATATGTTAAAAATTTATGGGATTAAGAACTGCAATTCAATGAAAAAAGCCTTCGATTTACTCAATGAATTGGGGCTAAGTTATGAGTTTCACGATTATAAAAAACAAGGGATCGATGCCGACACTGTCAAAAGTTGGTTAGATGCGCTTGGGCAAGATGTAGTACTGAATAAAAAAGGCACCACTTGGCGCAAACTCAGCGAAGCAGAACAGCAAGCTGCTTTGGCCAGTGAAGCCAACTTAATTGAAGCACTTTGCACTCACACCAGTTTAATTAAACGTCCTGTCTTAAAAACTGAATCAGGCTTTATTGCAGGTTTTGATGAAACGGCTTATCGTGCTTTAGGTTAAATTTAAAAAATACCAATAAAAAACCTGCTCACATGGAGCAGGTTTTTTTATATCCTGTGCAATATGATTTCAACTGCACAGGTGGAATACATGCTTAGTTCGCACGAATCCATGTTTGGTTACGACCCAATGCCGCTACACCAATGAAACCACGCAATTCCAGTTTCTTACCACCATCGGCAAGTTTACCTTTTAGCTTGTAGGTTTTACCTGTTTGCGGGTCAAGAATTGAACCACCATCGTAGCTCGTGCCGCCTGTATTTTTCAGACCGCGAACAATGGTCAAACCTTTGAGTGATTTGTTGTGATACGGACCTTCACATTTTGTACAGGCATTTTCTTCACCAGGCGTTAAAATTGACTGAATGCTTGCGGTTAAAGTTCCATTTTTTTGCTCAGTAAATCTTACCGTGGCTTTGGGTTGTTTGGTTTTGTCGTCAATTGTTTTCCAAACTGTGCCGTTAAGCGGATCTGCAGCATTGGCCAAAGCGCTTAAACCTAACAGCCCGAATGCAAGTGCAATTTTTTTCATTGTTTTGTTTCCCTGGTCTACTATCAGACAACTTTATTATTAAAAAGTCACAACAAATTTGCAATTTTTGAATGTGACCGTTTAGTGTACCCTTGTAAATTATGTTGGTAAATACACAAATATCCGATCAAATAAAGAACAAGATGGAAAAATCATGAAGATTAACCCCATGTGGAAACAAATTATTACAGAGCAGTTTTTAAAAACCACCATTCGCAAACCAAGCCAATTTAATTTACCCCCCAATTCTGTACGTTTTGCACTAGAACAAATGTGCCGTTTATTTCCCATGCAAAAGTCGGTGCAGGTACGCGCGCTGCGTTTAGCAGGTCTGCATGCCGAAGAATTAAAACCACAGAATGCTGCAACACAGCTCATTTTTCATATTCATGGCGGGGCTTTTTTTCTGGGTTCGTTAAATACCCATCGAGCATTTTTGAGTCAAGTTGCGGCACGCACCCAAATGCAAGTGATTCATGTCGATTATCCGCTTGCACCTGAGCATCCTTTTCCACATGCTTTGGAAGCCGTGTTTGATGTCTATCAAAGTCTGTTGGCGCAAGGTATACACGCCAAAGATATTATTTTGTCAGGAGATTCTTGCGGTGCAAATTTAGCGTTGGCGCTAGCTTTAAAAATACGTGATGAGCAATTGCCGCAAGTGAGTGGCTTAATGCTGCTGTCACCATTTTTAGATTTAACCCTCACCAGTGAATCCTTGCGTTATAACAGCAAGCATGATGCCCTGCTGTCAATTGAAACGCTGGAAACAGGCATTGATTACTATGTACCGCCTGAACTTGATCGGGCAGACCCGCAAATTTCGCCATTGTTTGATGATTTACATGAATTACCACCAGTTTTAGTACAAATTGGCTCTAAAGAAATTTTGCTGGATGATGCAACACGTTTTAAAGAAAAAGCCGAACAGGCAGGCGTAGAAGTGCATTACAAACTCTACACGGGTATGTGGCACAATTTTCAAATGTTTTCACCGTGGTTTGAAGAAGCCAAACGTGCATTGGCAGATTTAGCAGAGTTTGCACATCGGCAAGATCAGAGCTAAGTTCAACCATAACAAGGCTTTGCTAACCAACCCTTTTAGCCGATCCATCTATATAAAAAAAGCTCAGCACCCTCAAGGCACTGAGCTTTTTTTATTGAAATAGTGGGTTAAATCGCCTGAATTTTTTGCATCGCATTGGCAACAGCTTGGTCTTTAAATTCCGACATACTCACCCCTTCAGCGCGAATAATTTCTACATCATTCACCCCTGTAAAGTTGAAGATGGTTTTCAAGAAATCTTCCTGAAAATCAGCAGGGCTATTATCACCATACACACCGCCACGGCTGCTGGCGATATAGGCTTTTTTCTCACCCGCCAAACCTACAGGCCCTTGCTCGGTATATTTAAAGGTTTTACCTGCCACGCTGATGCGATCAATCCATGCTTTTAAAGTTGAAGTCAAACCAAAGTTATACATGGCTGCACCCACCACCACGACATCGGCATCAATATATTGTTGGATGATTTTTTCACCCAAAGCCGCTTGTTCTGCATCCTGCCCCATTAAAATTTCGGCAGTTAAGTGCGGAATCGGCTGTTGTGCCAAATCTAAATAATCGACCTGTGCATTGCTATTTTTTGCAGTCAATTGTTGCACAATCGCTTGGCTTAACTGACGTGAAACTGAGTTTTCACCTAAAATACTCGAGTCGATGTGTAAAATTTTCATGGGGATGTTCCAATCTTGTATTCATTTAATAACGCTATTTTAATCGTGCAGCGTAAATAGAATAATTGGGAAAACTAAGACACTATGTTTTATTTTTGGAACAAAAAAGACCACTTTACCGCACAAAAACTTCCGCAGTATTTTTCCTAATCCTGCTTTTTCCAAGTCATTTTGCTGGTTTTTGATAAGGCTCTAAATAATTGACCCACATTGCTTCTTGTGATGCGGCGTGTACCCAAGCGCGCATAGCAGGATGCTGCATCACCCGCTGCATATAGTGTTGGCTGTTGGCACTTACAGGCAAGGCATAAGTCATAAAACGCGTCACCACAGGAGCATAAAACGCATCGGCAATGCTAAATTCACCACACAAGAAACCATCTGCTGCAGGACGTGCCGACCAAATGTGTTCAATGCGTGCCACATCCTGCCTTAAACCCGAATGTTCTTGCCATAATTTTGTACCCACTTCTGCTAAATTGGCGCGAATATTCATGCCACATAAACTGCGTAAATCGGTAAAACCACTGTGCATTTCTGCGCTGATGCTACGCGCCCAAGCGCGTTGCTGTACATCACGCGGCCAAAGTGCCTGTTCAGGATATTGCTCTGCCAAGTATTCGCAAATGGCGAGAGAATCCCAAATCAACATGCCCTGATCTAATAAGGCAGGCACTTTACCATTGGGGTTAATTTCTAGGACACGTTGTTTAAAATCGCCCTCGCCACGTTCACATGGAAAGTTCAGTTGTATTTCTTCAAAGGCTAAGTCAAATGCCTTTAGTACCAACCACGGGCGCATCGACCAGCTCGAATAATTTTTATTGGCAATGTACAGCTGCATCATGGCGATGATTCCTGTGTGGTTTGAAGTTGCTGCAGTTGATTTAACAAAGTGCTTTCGTTAAATGCACCCGTTAAACGTAGGCTGCGAATTTCTTGTTGTTGTGGATCCAAAAATAAAAAGGTAGGTGGCCCTAAAATTTCCCATTGATTCAACAAGGCTTGATGACTGGCATCGTAATGGCTTAAATCGAGTTTAATTAAATAAAATTCTGCAAGTGCCTGTTTTACGGTGGAGGATGTCAATACCTGCTGCTCAATCGGACGGCACGCCACACACCAATCGGCATAGACATCTATAATCATGCGCTGATTTTTCGGAGCTTGGGCAAGTAACTGTTTTAATTCTGTTGCAGTCGTTGCTCGGTGCCATTCTAAGACGGCATCGTTTTCCTGCTGCCAAAAACGCTGACTGTGTTGATATTGGCTATAAATCAGATACGGCACCACCACCAATAACGCACTCAGATAAATCGCCCGCAGCACGCCATGATAGCCACTCAAACGATGCAGCACATAGCCAACAAAGCTCAGTCCAAGTGCCAAACTAAGCCATTGCATCCATGCTTCACCCAATAAAGGACGAATAAAATACAATGCCAATGCCAACATAATAAAAGCAAACAGCACTTTGACTTGATGCATCCACAAACCTGCGCGTGGCAAAGCTTTTGCACCAAGCACACTGGCCAACAATAACGGCGTACCCATACCAAAACCGAGCGTAAATAACAGCAACGCCCCCTGCATCTGACTTTGGGTTTGTGAAATAAACAATAACGCCCCTGCCAGTGGTGCAGTCATACATGGGCCAACTAAAAGTGCCGACAACATGCCCATGAGTGCAGCACCTGCCAAATTACCGCCTTTTTGCATGGATTGTGCCTGATCGAGTCGATTGACCCAAGCACGCGGCAACTTGATTTCAAACAGTCCAAACAGATTTAAGGCAAACAGCACAAACAGCAAACTAAAAGCAATTAAAGTCGCAGGTTGCTGCAACCAGCGCTGAAAATTCAAACCTGCGGATGACGCAATTAAACCCAATATGGCATAGACCATTGCCATGCTACAGACAAAGACCAGTGCAATCGTCCACGCTTTGACACCTTTATGTTCACGCACCAACAAGGAGGTCAAAATCGGTAGCATCGGCAAGGAGCATGGGGTAAAGGCCAATAAAACCCCTAAACCCAAAAACAGCAGCAAGCCATAGGCAAACGAACTTTGTGCCAGTTTTTCTGACCATATTTGATCTTGTGCTGTGATGGGTTGTGCTGCTGCAGGACTTGTTGAAGATGCTAGCGTGGAGTTGGTCTGAGTTGTCGAAAACACATTCTGGGTTGGGTTACTGTGTCCACCCCACAGATTTTTTTGTGCTGCGCTTTGATTGTCTAAAATCACCAAACCAGTGCTGTCTGTCTGAAATTCAATGCGCTGTGGTGGATAACAAAGTCGATCTTGCGCACAACCTTGCCAGCTCACTTGATAGCGCTGTGCAGCCTGCGTGGGAATTTTAAAACTGACTTGTTGATAATAAACCTGAGTATGTCCATAGTTTTCATCATAAACATCTTCTGCGGGAGGCAACTCTAAAGCCAGTATTTGCTGTCCATGCTCAACCTTAAATTGATGCTGATACAAATAATACTGTTCAGGCATGTTCCAGCGCAGTTCGGCTTGCTGGGGATTGACCGATTCAACGCTAAACTGAAAGGCTTGTTCGGGTGGGAGTAAAGGTGCTTCTGCGTGTAGGCTTAACGAACACAGCAAAAATAGACTTGCGAGCAGACAAGATAAGCCCTGCGCCACATAACGTAAAATATCAGCCATTAGATCAACAGCAACTTGCCAAAAGGTCTGAAATAAGGACTGCTTCATGTTCTGCTCGCCTCGGCATGAACTTTATTAGGATGAAAACAGATCTGCAGCAAGCTTAATACTTAATAACTTTGGCCTGCTGCAGCATACAACGTATTTTAAAGCTTTAAATGGTTTCGATTGCTTAGAACAAAAACGCCATACCTAAACCTGCACGGTAACTTTTATCTGCACCGTCTAAATCTACACCGACACTGGCATCCAGTTGAGTGCGTTCATTCAGTGCGTAAATCACTCCCGAAATTAAGCCATATTCATTGTCCTGACTTTCAGCTTTGCGATAGACCAATTCTGAAAAACCTGACCATTGATCGCTTAAACGGTACTGAATATTGGGAATTGCTGTAACCGCCCAATCGCTATTTTGCACATCGTAACGCATGTTGATGCCTGTTTTTAACAGCTCGCTGTATTGATAGCTGACTGCCGTACCCAAGCTATAAATATCATCTTCTTCGCTAAAGCCATCATTGCCTGTGGCAATTAACGCTTGCAACAACACGGCCATAGAAAGTTTGTCATCATTTAAGTCAATGGCTTGTTTCAAACCAATGCTGACATCGCCCAAACCATCTTCTTCAACCGATTGACCTGCGGTTTTGCTTTTACTCCATGCAGGACCTTGCCAGCCCAGCTGTAACTCTAAATCTTGCGCCAAACCTGTACGTAACAGCATGTCAGCATTAAGGCGAGTGGTTTTAACTTTTTCGCCCGAAGCATCGTTACTTTCTTGATAACTTGCACTTGGCAAAGCTAGTTCCCAAGCCAACTTCCCTACAGGTGTAATACCCGTACTCACTCCTGCACCAGGACGATCAAACTCAAAATCTGCCGCGCTCACCTGCATGCTGATGCCTGCCGCCACGATTAACCCAACTGTTTTTAATACTGACATATTTTTATCTCTGCTCTTAGGCCAATTCTTTGCTCATTTTTGCGCCATAACGACGCAACAATTCTAAAGTCTGTTGTTCTTCTGGCAAAGCATCCGACCACTGAATTTCATCAAAATCACAATCAAACAATAAATCACTAATCGAAGATAAAATGGTTAAACCATCTTCATCTTTGCTGTTTGGATCGACTTTTTCATCCAATAAACGCTGCACTGCAGGAACACATGCTGCAGAAGCTGCATCCCACAATGGGCCGTAAATTTCTTCGGCATCCCATAAGTGCAAATTCACTTTGGCTTGAATCAATGCCTCTAAAATATCTAAATGCACTTGCAAATCTTGCTGTTTTTGCTGTTCTGTGAGTGGCTGACCTGCTTCGTATGCTTCGCAGACTTTTTCCCACCATTGAAATAAACCATCTGACCAGACTGAAATCACAGGGCCTTTTTCGGCATCCATAAAGTTAGGGTCTAAACCGTCTGCCAATAGGCGTTGCACTTGGGCAAGGTCTAATTCTTCTATTGCTTGCACCAAGACTTGTTGTTGCGCAGTTAACATGCAGAGAGCTCTCTTATTCAATGTTTAATTTAGAACTATTATGCCCAATAAAGCGACATTTGTATGAGATAAATGTCAGCAAATCGTGAATTTAGTGCATTGGCTACATGCAAACACAAAAAAGCCTCGCAAAATTTGCGAGGCTCTTGGAATCTGTCTGATCCTTATTCGTCGTCGCCACCAACATCTGTATCTACAAATTCTGGGCGAGCACCACGAGGATTTTCATTTTTCTCAAACGCATGTTCTAGGCTGCGTTTTAAACGGTCAATCGCACCGTGAATGGCTGTATCAATATTATGACCACGATGATTCACAACCACTGGTTTTAGACCTGCTGGACGTGCTTCAATCATACAACGAATATCGTCATCACCGCCTTTTTCACCATTTTCATCACTAAAATGCACTGAAAAATGGGTAATACGCTCACTGTGGCGTTGGAATTCATTATTCAGTTCTTCACGAACGTAACTAATTAATCGATCACTGTTTTGAATGTTTTTATCGGTACGGATTTCAATGTTCATGATTTCATCCTCTTGCGTTCGTTATTTCTGAATCTTGTTGTGCCAAAATCTTACACATAATTTTATATATATGTTTTGGCGTGTTTATAATGTGCTGTTTTTACAGCATAAAGTACATCTTCAACTTAGTTTGGAATCACTTCCTCCTACGTGAATGATGAACACTTTTAATTCTGCAGAACCGTGTCCCTATACCTTGAATATCGGGCCTATCTGAAAAATATGCAAGCAATATTTATAGAAAAGCAGCAAAAGAATAACCCTTTTATCACCAATTTCAGCTTAGATGCTCAATAAGCGATCAATTTGGATAGCACCATGTTGTTCAATCTATTGCCAATAAGAAACTTGATGCTTTTAAAGGGTTTAGTTACATCTGCAATATTCGCCTTTGCATTTTGACCATTGGTTTTAAATCGTTTAAAAAACACTCAACCCAAAAACTGATAAAAAACACCCAAAAATGACCCGTCAATAATCGAATTTTGCTTTATTTTTGCTAAAGAATCTGTATCCTTGAAACGCTTTTCTTGGGGTCTTATTTTATGAAATTTACACATATTGCTGCGCTATGCGCTCTCTCTACTGCTGCAACTTTTACGCAAGCTGCGCCAGTTTGGCAAGATTTTAGCATTACAGGTTTATATGGTGAGAATTATGCTCATCCTGTTGGCATGGTTGATGATTTAGAGCAAACCACTATTACTGCTGAATATGCTGCTGGTTTTAAATATGGTGATTTTTTTGCCTTTGCTGACCGTTCAAACAATGATGTAGATGGCAATGACACTTACTTTGAAGTATCACCACGCTTAAGCTTAGGCGCTGTTTCTGGTCAAAAACTTGCCTTTGGTCCAATTAAAGATGTTTTAATTGCAACCACTTGGGAAGGTGGCGAAGGCTTTAACAATTACCTATACGGTATTGGTTTTGATCTTGAGCTTCCATATTTCAAATATGCGCAATTGAACTTCTACAAAGCAGATAATGATAAAGATATCTCTCAAGATGATTATCAAATGACGTTTGCTTACGGTCTTCCATTTAAAGTCGGTGCTGAAGACTTTTTAGTAGATGGTTTCCTTGATTGGTCTACTGCAGAAGATGACCATGCCAGCGAACTCAACTGGACTACACAATATAAATGGAATGCAGGCAAACACATTTCGCCAAATACACGTTTATATGTCGGTATCGAACACTCTGTTTGGAACAACAAGTTTGGTATTAAAGGCGTAGATCAAAACGATGTCAGCGCATTGGTCAAATACCATTTCTAAGCTGTATTTTTCTCTGTTCAAAAAAGCAAGACTTCGGTCTTGCTTTTTTATTGGTCATTAAAATAGTTTCCAATAAATATGCTTTGCTCATAACCATGCAACCCATTTGTACTTAGCGCAAAACTCCGCTACATTGAGTTAAATTTCAAATAAAAAGCACTGTGAAGGCCACATGCAAAAAACCGATTTCATTATTCTGCTGTTTTGTGCGATTGCTGCAATTTTGCATGGCATGAGCGGTTTTGGTTTTCCTATGCTCAGTACGGCTGCGGTGGCGATGTTATATCCACTCAGTACTGCGGTTGCTTTGGTTCTGATTCCCTGTTTGCTTCTCAATATCTACATGCTGCGGGGCGATGCCACACAATCTATATTCAGCAGTTTATATGGCTACTGCAAAAAATATTGGGGTTTAATCTTCAGTGCGCTGATTGGCAGCTATTTGGGCGTCAGTTTGCTGCTCATTCTGAACGAAGGTTATTTAAAATTGGCAATGGGCGTACTGATTTTATTGTACGTGGCCGATCAATTTCGACAACGTCCTTTGCAAATTTCTGCCTCACTCAAAAATATGCTGATTTTTGGTTTGCTGGCAGGTGTGATTGGTGGTGCGACCAATGCCATGGCACCATTTCTAATGATGTATTTACTCAGCACTCAACACAGCAAAACCGATATTGTGGTGATTAGCAACTTAAACTTTATTATTTCCAAACTCATTCAATTGGCAGTTTTATATCCAGTCATTCAACAGTTTAGCCACATACAATTAAAAGTTTTAGCCCTGATTTGCATCATCTCTATGCTGATGGTGTATATCGGCAGTCTGATTCGTAAACAAATTTCCCAGACATTATTTAAGCAGATTGTATTTACGTTATTGGGTTTTATGGCACTTTACGCGATTGCTCAAGGATTATTCATCATCCAAACATCACCTGCTTTATTGATATAAATCAGACCAATAAACATAACAAATGGAAAATTATTTAGATTTTTTTTGGCTTAAATAATTATTTACACCTATAATTAAGACCAGCTTAAAAAACAGTCTATTCAGACTGCTTCGGTCGTTTGCATCGACCAATCTTCCCTCTTTTCTTTTAATTCCTTTTGACGGAGTGAACTTCTATGGAAAATAACCATATAGAAGTGCCAGCCAATATTAAGCGAAAAGAACTGATCAAGACCTGGGTGATTGTTGCAATTGCAGCCCTGCTCTCTTTCGGTTTATACAATGTCTTGCCCTATGATGAAAATGCAAATAAGGGTCTAAGTCTGTTGCTTTTTATTGGTATTTTATGGCTCACCGAAGCTGTACACATTACCATTACCGCGCTTTTGGTGCCGGTGCTTGCCGTAATTTTGGGCATGCCTGTAGAAAATGCCAGCAAAGTGCTTGAGCCAATTAGCACCAGCAAGGCATTGGCGACTTTTGCCGATCCTGTTATTTTCCTGTTCTTTGGTGGTTTTGCTTTAGCGACTGCACTGCACATTCAGAAACTGGATCGTAAAATTGCGATGTGGATTATTTCCATGTCGGGCGGTCACTTGGGGATTTCGGTTTTATCTATTTTTATTGTCACTGCTGCGTTGTCGATGTGGATTTCCAACACAGCCACGGCGGCGATGATGTTACCGTTGGCGCTGGGTTTGTTATCACACCTCGATGCCACTAAAGAGCGTAAAACCTTCGTTTTCATTTTATTGGGGATTGCCTACTCTGCCAGTTTAGGTGGTTTGGGTACGTTGGTAGGTTCGCCACCAAACGCTATTGCAGCCAAAGCGTTAGACTATGACTTTGCTGACTGGATGAAAATTGGTTTACCAATGATGCTGATTTTGCTACCAGCAATGTTGGTCAGCTTATATTTGGTATTGCGTCCAAATTTAAATCAAAAAATTCATTTTGAAACTGAAGTAATTCCTTGGACCAAAACCAGTGTTGCAACGATGATTTTATTCGTATGTACTGCAGTGGCGTGGATTTTCGGCAAGAAACTTAGCGAAACCTTTGGTATTAGCCAACCCGATACATGGACTGCATTAGCTGCTGCATGTTTGGTAGTCATGCTAGGTACTGCATCTTGGAAGCAAGTAGCTGAAAATACCGATTGGGGCGTGTTATTACTGTTCGGTGGTGGTTTAACCCTCAGTGCGATCTTAAAAGATTCAGGCGCATCTTTGGTATTGGGTCAAACCCTTGCCAATACCTTTGGTGATACTTCGCCATTGGTAGTGATTTTTGCGGTGACCATCTTCATTATTTTCTTAACTGAATTTACCAGTAATACAGCGTCTGCTGCGTTATTGGTTCCTGTATTTGCTGCAATTGCAGACCAAATGGGTATTCCAAAAGAAATTTTAGTGGTGATTATTGGTATTGGTGCATCGTGTGCCTTTATGTTACCTGTGGCAACGCCACCAAATGCGATTGTATTTGGTACAGGTCAAATTAAACAAAGTGAAATGATGAGTGTGGGCATGGTGTTGAACGTCATGTGCGTATTTATTATTTCATTATTTGTATATTGGTTCTTTAGTTAAGGATCAATAAAAAATGGAGCACAAGATGCTCCATTTTTTTCGCCTCAATTTTAGAATATTTTTAATCATCAAATCATTACCTAAATAAATTCGCTATACTCAGGACATAATAATTTAGACACAATGAGGAGGGTTAAATGGCTAAGTTTTTAAATACGAGCGCGACCAATTTTTTCTTAGAAGAACTGATAAAAAATGCCAAAGAAAGGTTAATTTTAATTAGCCCATATTTACGTTTAAATGACCGTATTAAAGAGTTACTTGAAGATAAAGATCGACTCAAAATTGATATTCGAATCGTTTATGGAAAAAGTGATTTACATCCTGATGAAATAAAATGGATGCAAAAACTTGATTTTGTTCGGCTCAGTTTTTGTAAAAACTTACATGCTAAATGCTATCTCAATGAATCTGAATGTATTATTTCTAGTCTAAATCTTTATGAATTTAGCCAAATTAATAATAACGAAATGGGCATTTTGATTCGCAAATATGAAGATCAAGATGTCTTTAAAGATGCTTATGAAGAAGCGCAACGTATTATTCGTATTAGTGATGAAGTTAGAATTAGTTTAGATGAAGTGAAAGCCGAACCAACAAATGAATCTGTTGAAGAAACCAATGACAATAATGTTGGTAAATTAACATCATCTAAACTTGCAGCAAAACATAAAATGAAAACCAATGAATTGTTGGCTCATTTTACCGAAAAAGGCTTATTAAATATCAATGATGCTGGAAAGCACATACTCACTCAACAAGGCAAAGACGTAGGTGCAGAATTTAAAACCAGTCAATATGGTGGATATTTTTTATGGCCTGAAAATATTGAATTATAAACACCAATCAAAATTACAATAAAAAGCATCCATTACTTTTTTGAAATAATGGATGCTTTTTCTAAATTAAATCAGCTTAAACCGCCAAATCGGCTAAATTACCTTTTTGCTCTAACCACACTTTACGGTCTGCAGAGCGTTTTTTAGCCAGCAATTTATCCAATAAACCTGCGGTAAAATGACTATCATCCAAATCGAGTTGCACCAAACGGCGTGTATTTGGATCCATCGTGGTTTCACGTAACTGACTGGCATTCATTTCACCCAAACCTTTAAATCGGGTAATTTGCGGATTTTTGGTTTTGGCTTTTTTCAGCGTGTTTTCTAACTCATCTTCATCCAGCGCATAATGCACATCTTTACCGTCATCAATACGGAATAACGGCGGCATGGCGACGTATAAATGCCCATCTTCCACCAAACTTGGGAAATGTTTCACGAATAAAGCACACAGCAAAGTGGCAATGTGTAAACCATCTGAGTCGGCATCGGCCAAAATACAAACCTTACCGTAACGCAATTCAGATAAATCATCACTACCTGGGTCAACCCCAATCGCAATTGCAATATCGTGTACCTCCTGCGAACCCAAAACCTCGTCCGAAGACACTTCCCACGTATTTAAAATTTTTCCACGAATTGGCATGATCGCCTGAAAGTTTTTATCACGCGCTTGCTTAGCAGAACCACCTGCAGAGTCACCTTCTACAATAAACAGTTCCGATTCTTCACGGGTTTGTCCCACGCAGTCGGCTAATTTACCCGGCAAAGCTGGGCCTGAAACGATTTTTTTACGTTCTACTTTTTTCGCTGCTTTTAAACGACGACCTGCTTTGGAAATTGCCATTTCTGCCAATTGCATGGCAATGTCAGAATTTTGGTTTAACCACAAGGCAAAGGCATCTTTGGCGATATTCTGCATAATGCTTGCCGCTTCACGGCTCGATAAACGCTCCTTGGTCTGCCCAGAAAACTGCGGCTCTTGGAACTTTAACGATAAAATGTAGTTAACCCCATCCCAAACATCTTCGGCAGATAGCTTTAAATTGCGCGGCAATAAATTGCGTAATTCACAGAACTCACGTAAAGCATCGGTCACACCAGAACGTAGTCCATTGACATGCGTACCGCCTTGCGCAGTCGGAATCAAGTTGACATAACTTTCTTGAATTTGCTCGCCGCCTTCTACATTCCAGCAAATTGCAAACTCTGCACTGGCACGCTCTGCCTCACCTGTCGCCACAAAAGCAGGGGCAGGTACAATCTCTCGATCTTCCAGCTCATCCATCAAATAGTCGACTAGACCATTTTCAAACTGCCAGACAATTTTTTCATCGTTAATTTCATCAATGTAATGAATTTCTAAACCTGCAGCCAGTACCGCTTTGGCTTTTAAATTGTGTTTTAAGGCTTTTAGCGCAAATTTAGGTGAATCGAAATATTTAGCTTCAGGCCAGAAATGTACCAACGTACCCGAAGCACGTTTTGGGGCTTTGCCTTCCAAGACTTCTAAAGGTGCAGCAGCTTCGCCCTGATCAAAAGCCATTTTATACAGGTTGCCCTGACGCTGTACGGTCACTTCAACCCGACTGGACAAGGCATTCACTACAGAAATACCGACCCCGTGCAAACCGCCCGAAAATTGGTAGTTGTCGGTGCTGAACTTACCGCCTGCATGCAGCTTGGTCAGAATAATTTCAATCCCGCTTTGCCCGTATTCTGGGTGAATATCGACAGGCATACCACGGCCATTGTCTTCTACCGACAAAGAGCCATCTTTATAGACTTTTACCGTAATTTTATTGGCATGCCCTGCAAGTGCTTCATCCACCGCATTATCAATAACTTCTTGCGCCAAATGGTTTGGACGTGTGGTGTCGGTATACATGCCCGGACGACGACGTACTGGATCTAAACCAGATAAAACTTCAAGAGATTGAGCGGTATATTGAGACACGTTGTACTGTTTCCTTAAGCTAGGGAATCCGATAAAAATTGCAGTAACATCGGAATTTTGTCTGCAAAATCATCCATGGCATGATTGCCGTGCGCTTCAGTCATGATCATGGCCGAAGGTGAGGCAGCACTATAATAACGCTGCGCTTCACGATAATCCAAAACTTCATCGCCTTGTTGCAATAACACCAATATTTTGTCTGCATCTTGCGCAACTGGCAACGCAATGTCTGCTAAGTCATCCAATTGCGCTGCAGTTAAGCTCCAGTTCGGATGTACCACATAGGGCAGCACATCGCCAAACAAGTCCTGAAACAATTGCCATGGTCGCATAGCAGGGTTAATCACAACAGCAGGCACATGATGCTGTGCGACCAGTTGTGTCGCATAAAAGCCGCCTAGACTGCTGCCCACCAATGCCACATTGGGCAAACGTCGAATCAATGCCGATACGTTTGCCAAAACCGCTAAAGGTGGAGCATTTAAATCGGGCAAATGCATCTGAATATCAGGGCGATGCTGCTGCACATAGGCATACAATAGCTGCCCTTTCATGGACAAAGGACTGCTCTGAAAACCATGTAAATAAATTAAATTCATGCGTGACATTTCTAAGTAACACCATTCAATTTTTGGCTGATACAGCACTTATTTTGCGTTTTTAATTTAATTTTCATGGAAAAATGCAATTGTTAGACAAAAAGATGCGAACATCTTGGCAGTCATCGGTATTTTACAAGTAGTTCAAGATGAACACGATAAAATAAAAGTATCGGGTTTGGTGACAATTCATCTAAAAATTTACAGTCCTGTAAATTCATGAAATGCCAACAGACCCTTGAGTTTATACCGCGAACCCAAGTAAAAATAAAGCGTTCGGTATATGGGAACACAAGGGGCAACACAGTATGCCAAGTTTAACACCGCTGCATGAAACCTATTGTAGATGGGACCGTACACCTCCAAGTCAGGCCGATATCTTAGAAGGCTTGGCACAGTTGGTCAGCACGCGCCTGAATGCCGTGATGAGCGAAGTGATTCAAACCATTCAGCGTGAAGTTTTGCTCAGCGTATTTGGCATGAGCGAACAACGCTCGCAAAAGTTTCAAAAAACCGCGACTTTTCAAAAGCTGTATAAGTTTGCCTTTCACAGCTTACAACAATACGGCTATCACTTTGTTGCGCCAGGTTTACGTCAAATTATTGCGCAATTTCCCAACTTACATGACAAAGCACTCACACCAAGCCTGCATTTTTTAGTCGGTGTACTGAATGGCGTATTGGGAGATTATCTACTCGAACAGCAAAATCCGCTCGCCTTACCTATGGTGCTCTATGACCATTATGGCGAAGTCCAACAAGGCGATTTGTCTGGGCGTGTGGTGATTTTTGTGCACGGTTTATGCCGCAATCACCTCGATTGGACTACACACCAATTTGGTGGTTTTGGTGAAAAATTACTGGCACAACGTGACCATAACACCATGTTATATCTGAATTACAATACAGGGCGTCGCATTTCTGCCAATGGCCGCAGTCTTGCCAATACCTTAGATGATTTAATTCAGCGTCATCCTAAAATTACCAGTATTGATTTAATTGGGCACAGCATGGGTGGCTTGGTGTCGCGCAGTGCGCTGTTTTACGGTAAGCAAAATTTGCAGCACTGGATTCACTTGGTCGAAAATCTGGTCTGTTTAGGCTCACCACATCACGGAGCAGTGTTGGAGCGTTTTGGTTTCCATTTACAGGAAAAATTAGGTCGCTTTCCTATTGTGAAAATTGTCGGGCATTTGGTCAATATTCGCAGCAACGGCATTTTAGATTTGCGCTATGGCAGTGTGCGAGATGATGACTGGGAACATAATCAGGCACGAATTGGACAGGTCGATGACAACCGCAAACCCGCACCTTTGCCGACCCATATTAATGCTTATTTCGTGGCAGGCAGTATTGAGTTTGAGAAAAAGCAGAACCTGACCCGCAAAGTCATTGGCGATTATTTAGTCAGTATAAAAAGTGCTTTGGGGGAACATCCTAACCCACGGTTTCAATTAAAACTGCCTGAATCGCACAAAGCTGTGTTCTATGGTCTGAACCACTTTCAGTTACAATATCATCCAAGTGTGGCAGAGCAATTGGTGAAATGGTTTTATCCTGCGCATGAAGAAGTACCAGAGCAGCAAATTCATGAATTTATTGGCGATTGGTCAAGTTTAGAAGGCATTGCGCTCACCTAACACAGTCCAAGCAGTTCAAAATACGCTACAACACGATGATTGGTAGATAGATTATCAACAGATACACAAAAAAAATGCGCCATCGCAATTTTATGGATGACGCATTTTTATCAATTCAGTGGGTAGGCTCCCGGAATTTATTTTTTCTTCACTTTGCCAAATGTAGTCGATGCCACAAAAGGATAGTTACGCAGCAATTGCCATAAACTAATGATCGCCAACACGCTAAAGAACAGCAATGACCACACAGGTAAAGACTGCCCTAAGAACGTCCAGTCAATCACAGCACATTCACCTGAACCCGACAGTACTTGTTGCAATACGGCTTTCATGGGTAAGGCATCTACCAAATAATCTAGCCCTGGACCGCAGCTTGGCACTTGATCGGGCGGTAAGTTTTGCAGCCAAACATGACGTGCTGCCACACCCACCGACCATAAAATTCCAATACTGCCGAACAGCGCATAAATACGCTTAACCACGTTAGATTTAGGGTTATGCACAAAGGCAATCAGTGAAACCAAGCCCAATGCAATTAGGCCCACCCGCTGAAAAACGCACAGTGGACACGGCGCTAAACCTTGCACATGCTCCAAATACAATGCAAATGTCATCCCAATGACACTGGCTAAAAATAAAACACCACTTAGCAGACGATAACTCAATTGCATGTTTAAATCCCTGAACTGTTATCTATATTGTGCGACATAGTCTGCAAAACTCAGACCTTGTGCTTGTTCAAGTTGTTGTTGTTGCTGAATAGATTGCACTGCAATTTCATCAAAATATGTTTGTGTTTCAGGACGAAGCGTATGTTGTTCATACGCATGTGCATGTTGCTGTGCCATATAACTGCCAAAACCCCACGTACCACCATGACGAATAGTATCGGCAATCATGTGTGCCGACAGGGTTTCATCGACTTCATGTAAACGCGCCATCATGCGTTCTAAAGCTTGAGAATACAGCTGCGTCGCATAACTTTGGTCGAGTAAAGCAGCCAAAGGTTGCATAGCGGTGACATACTGCTGTCCCCACGCTTCAATTGGGGTTTTAACATCGCCCTCTTGAATGTGCGCATTTGGCGCACGCCCACGATTGACCACTTCGGCCTGATTTTTTTCGATGATGCTTTGTTCCGCATCTAACAAGGCTGGGCTGTCTTGCAACAAACAATAC
The DNA here is from genome assembly GCF_013418635.1 of Acinetobacter sp. YH12131. Classification (NCBI taxonomy): domain Bacteria; kingdom Pseudomonadati; phylum Pseudomonadota; class Gammaproteobacteria; order Moraxellales; family Moraxellaceae; genus Acinetobacter; species Acinetobacter sp. YH12131. Next base: position 62,129 of record NZ_VPBQ01000007.1, on the reverse strand, counting down.
AATGCTAAGACTTCCAAAAAGCCTGCGGTATGTTCATCTATCCCAATTGGGCTATACGGATTAACATCTACCGCACGTAATTCGACATAACCAATACCACGATTGGCAAGTGCTTGAGATGGGGTTTCACCTTCTTGTGGTACTTGTTTTGGGCGCACCAAACTGTAGTACTCATTTTCGATTTGCAGCACATGGTCATTAATTTGAATTGGCTCACCCGTAGCATCATCTAAACCTAAGCGGCTAAATGGCAAGTACGGGGTTTTCACGGCTTTTTGCAAACCATCTAAATAACCTGTTAAGTCATTGTAATGAATACCAAGTTTTTTTTGCGCCGAGTTTTGATAGCCAAAGTTACCCATACGCAACGCAGTCGCATACGGTAAATACAACGTGCCTCTTAACAACGGCAACAAATGATGTTCACGCCCTGTCATAAAACACTGACAAACCGATGGACTCGCACCGACTAAAAACATCACCAATGGCGTTAAACGAATAAAGTTACGAATTAAACCTAAATAACGATGACTACGATAATCTTGCAAACTCAGTGCTTTGAGCTGCTCATCACTTTCATGTTGTTGCAAGGCGGCAAATAAATGTTCAGGGAAGGATAAATTATAATGCACCCCTGAAATGGTCTGCATACGGCGACCATAGCGCACACCTAAACCACGGCGATACAAGGTTTTAAAGCGCCCAATATTGGAGCTGCCATATTGCGCCAGTGGAATACCGTCATCGGTTTCATCGAGCATACACGGCATCGACAGCGGCCAAAGTTTTTCACCTTCGCCTAAGTGTTGATGCACCACGCTATGAATATCTCGCAAATAATCAAGCGCGTGTTGAATGCTGCTTTGCGGTGGAGTAATGAACTCCATCAACGCTTCGGAATAGTCCGTAGTAATATGCGGATGTGTGAGTGCCGAACCCAAGGCTTGAGGATGTGCTTGCTGCGACAAGAAGCCATCGCTTTGCATACGCAGACTTTCGCGTTCAATCCCGCGCAACATCCCTTGAAGCAACGCAGCGTCTACCCATGTTGGTAGAACATCTTGCGCATTTGGTTCGGGTTGACTCATTACACTCTCGCTTAATCCAATACACTACAAATACGACATAAACCACAGGCTGATTTTGGGTCGGTGGCAATTTTCTCTATCATGCAGATGATCTGAGATGAAATTGCTACCGTTCAAGTATAACTTGATTTGGCATCAGCACATGCGCTTGGGCTGTTTTTTCTAACAAAATGATGATTTTGGGGCATGCTGACATTTAATAAAGTGGTCAACGTCAATAAATTTTAATTTGGCAATTTTTTATCACAAAGTTGCACTATAAGACATGCTAAATTTGTGATTTTATAATCAAAAGAACAGAGGTAAATAATAAAGCGTATGAATTATCAGGATTTTTTAGATTTTTGGTTTTCTCCTGCTGCGGAACCGAACTGGTTTGTCAAAAGCGCAGAGTTTGATGCCGTGCTTGCAGAAAAATTTACCGATGTACTGCAACAAGCGGCACAAGGAGAACTATGGACATGGCGCGAAACACCCGCAGGTCGTTTGGCTGAAATCATTGTTTTAGATCAATTATCACGTAATTTATACCGTAATGACCCGCGTGCCTTTGCCCAAGATGGAATGGCCTTGGTGTTGGCACAAGAAATGATTCACTTAAAATTGGATCAGGACTTAAACCCAACCGAACGTCGTTTTCTATATATGCCGTTTATGCACAGTGAATCCAAACGTATTCACGAAGTCGCATTAACGTTGTTTGAAAGTTTGAATGACCCCACCGTGTTGGGCTATGAACTGAAACATAAAGTGATTATTGACCGTTTTGGACGTTATCCACATCGGAATCAGGTGTTGGGACGTCCTTCGAGTGCAGAAGAACTTGAGTTTTTAACCCAACCCAATAGCAGTTTCTAACTGGCGAGCTTGTCTTGGCTGGTTGATGTGTACAGGAGCTTTCACATGAAATATTCCCTACTCGGTCTTGCCCTTGCCAGCAGTTTGCTGTTTACAGGCTGTGCCACGACATCCTCTAAACCGCTCAGCTTTGAGCAGTTGGGGCAATACAGCACCACACCACTGAATGCGCAAACCTATCGGATTAGTTTTTTAGCGGGTCATAACATGAGTTTTGGCACTGCAGAAGAAATTACTTTGGTGAAAGCAGCACAAACCACGCTGCAACACGGTTTTCGCTTTTTTAAAGTTTTAGATGATCCGAGTAACCGTAGCCAGAAACCACCTAGACAAGCCGTGGTTTACCCTGCACCAAGTTACTATCCGTATAGCTATTCGCCGTATGGATATTATCATCGTCGCGCACCATTCTGGCCTGACCCATTCTATGATATGCCGCAAGTGGTGACCCTCGATCCGACTCAAGTGTCTTACACCATTCAGTGTTTTAAAGATCAAAAATCTGCACCTGAAGATGCCTTTGATGCGAGCCTAATTTTACAATCACTGGGGGCAAAATATGGTTTAAGTCCCACAGGACAACCATTACCCCCACCAACCTCTGCCCCTGCCGCGCCCTAATGAGATAAGGATGCCTGCATGAATACAGCGTCTGACCACACTTTAGCGAGCAGCTCGCAGCATACCTCTCCGAGTCTGCAACGCAGTAAACGCTTTGCCACCATTGCTTTAGTGATTGCCGTGGTGGCATGGCTGGCATTAATGCTGACCGCAAAATTACTGCCTGAATATACGTGGTTGATTCACATACTAATGCTGTCTGCCGAAGCAGGCGTGGTCGGTGGTCTGGCAGACTGGTATGCGATTACGGTACTGTTTCGCAATCCTTTTGGCAAAATGCCAATTCCTAAATTCTTGCGTGATCACACCGAAATTATTCCACGCAACAAAGACCGTATTGCCGAGTCGATGGGGCGCTTTGTGCAGGAAAACTTTTTATCGCCCCAAGTGGTACAAAAAAGCCTGCATAGCACTGACTTATCCTTAGCCGTGGGTAAATGGTTGGCGAATCCGCAAAATAATGCGCAAGTGACCCAAGTCATTCAGCAAACTGTACCGAAAATTTTTGAATTTGTCGGGCAAGAACAAATTGGGCGCTTTATTCAAAGCAACAGTGTGCAATGGGTTCGCAATACTCAGGTCAACCACTTGGCCAGTGAAATGCTGCGTGCGGTTTTGGAAAATGACTTTCATCAGGATGTGCTGCAACGCGGTTTAGACCTTGCCCATGACTGGATGCTGAAACATCCTGAAAAAAGCCGTGAATTGACCCGTCAATTGTTTAAAGAGCTTGGCGTGTGGAAACTGGCCAAAGGTGCGAGCTGGATTGGAATTGATGTGCAGCAACGCACCATAGATTCTTTACTGCAACGGGTCGAATCTATGTTGGCAGACCCTGAACACCCTTGGCGACAAAAAATTGAAGAGGCTGGGCAACAACTGATGTTACAACTGGCAGATAACAACAGCAGTGCCAGTCTACGTCTAAATGACACTAAAAATGCCCTATTAGACAGTCCACAAGTCTTGAATTTTATCAGTGGTGCAGTGGTGATTCTCTGCAATGCGATTAAGGAAGATTTACAAAAATCTGATTCGGGAATTGCGCAAAACCTGCGTATTGCCATTCAGCAAGTCGGTGAAAATATCATTGCCAATACCGCAGTACGTCAATTACTGAATGAAAAAATGAGTACGATTGCGGTGAACTTGTCAGATCAATATAGTGAAAAAGTGATTCGCTTTATTAGTGAGCGCATTCATGAATGGGACTCGCGCGAAATGATTGGCAAAATTGAAAACGAAGTCGGTGGTGATTTACACATGATTCGGGTCAATGGTGTAGTGGTAGGTGCATTTATTGGTCTGGGATTGGGGATTATTCGGGCATTGGTGGAGTTGATTTGAGATGAAATTTTTTTGATAAGTCGATCTTGAGGTGTTCAATCAAAAATAACGCCTCGAACGATCTATTCAAGCCACATCATCACCCTTTACCCCATTTGCATTCACTCCTGAAAACGCTACGATGTAAAACAAGCTGCTGCCATAACCAGAACTCTCTATGCTCGATATTCACGCGAAACTGCCTGCTCAAGGTCTGAGTATTTTTAGTACCATGTCTAACTTGGCACAACAACTAAATGCCTTAAATTTATCACAGGGTTTTCCCGACTTTCCCCCACCTGCAGCATTACTGGATGCTTTAAGCCAAGCCACACACGCAGGCTTCAATCAATATCCTTCGGGCAATGGTTACTTGCCACTACGCGAACAACTGGCACAGCAATTTTTACAGCGTGATCAGCTAATGCTTGACCCGATCAGTGAAATTACCATCACCCCAGGGGCAACACTGGCTATTTTTAGCATCATGCAAACCGTGCTGCAGGCAGGCGATGAAGTCATTATTTTTGATCCAAGTTATGACAGTTATGCACCCTGTGTAAAATTGTTGGGTGCAAAAGCCGTTCATATTCCGCTGCAGGCTCCACATTTTCAGGTGGACTGGAATATGGTCAAAGATGCGATTCATGCCAAAACCCGCATGATCATCATCAACACACCACATAACCCCACAGGCACAGTATGGTCAGCGCAAGATTGGCAGCATTTAATTGATGTTATTCAGGAACATAATATTGTGGTGCTGTCCGATGAAGTCTATGAACATTTGGTCTTTGATGCGCATCAACACCGCTCTGCACTGTCTTTTCCTGAGCTTAGGGAACGCAGTTTTGTCGTGGGTTCCTTTGGTAAAACTTTTCATGTCACAGGCTGGAAAACAGGCTACTGTGCGGCTGCACCTGCCTTAATGCAGCTCTTTCGCCAAGCCTATCAATTTATTAATTTCTGCGGAGTTAGCGCTGTGCAAGTGGCTTTGGCAAATTATATGCAGCAGCACCCTGAACATATTGCAGAACTGGCAAAGTTTTATCAGGACAAACGTGATTTGTTTAATCAAGGCATTGCCAATTCACGCTTTCAATTCAGCCCTGCACAAGGCACTTATTTTCAAAATTTAGATTACAGCAATATCCGTCCCGGCTTAAATGCTGTCGATATGTGCCATTTTCTAGCCGAGCAGCACGGCATTGTCGGTATTCCTGTGTCTGCATTTTATCAAACCCCACCCGATGATTTACGTTTAATCCGTTTCTGCTTTGCTAAAAAAACCGAAACCCTGTTGCGTGCAGGTGAAATTTTATCGGCAATTTAAGCGATGAAGCTCCACTGAAATGTCACTGAGTTACTGAAAAGCTAAGGCTTTTTATGACCAAATCATGCTAGGGTGAAATTTCAAACAACCGCATATTGAAGCGCAGGATTTGGCATGGCAAGACCTCAGGCACTGGTCGATCACCCTCAGCTTTGGAAAACCTTTTTGGTGTTTCTATTGCCACTGATTGCCACCAATATTTTGCAAAATCTTTCGGGCACCATTAATACGATTTTTGTCGGGCAAATGCTCGGTGTGGAAGCCATTGCTGCGGTGTCGGTATTTTTTCCCATTATTTTTTGCCTGATGGCCTTTGTGATTGGGCTTTCGGCAGGATCGACCGTGTTGGTCGGGCAAGCGTGGGGCGCACAAAATGTCGAAAAAGTGCGTTGTATTGTCGGTTCGACTTTATTTATGACCCTAATTGGCGGCAGTTTCATTGCCTGTTTGGGGGTGATTTTTGCCGAACAAATTTTAATATTATTAGGCACAGACCCTAAAGTAATGCATCTATCCCTGCCGTATGTGCAATGGATGTTGGCAGGCAGCCCACTGCTGTTTGTTTATATTATTTATACCTCTATTTTACGTGGAGTGGGCGATAGCCTTACGCCACTCATTGCCCTGAGTTTGACTAGTTTAATGGGATTGGTGATTACCCCCATCCTGATTGCAGGTTATTTTGGCTTTCCTCGCTTGGGCATTATTGCCCCTGCAATTGCCACCATTCTGGGCTATCTGGCTGTTTTAATTTTTTTGGTGATTTACCTGAATAAAAAGAATCATCCCTTAAAAATGGATGTGCATCTACTACGTCAAATTCGGCATCAACCCAATTTAAGCAAGGTGATTTTACGCTTAGGGATTCCCACAGGCTTACAAATGGTCACTACCTCTATGGCAGGTTTGGTGATTGTCGGTTTGGTCAATCGGCATGGTGCTGAGGCCACTGCCGCCTATGGCGCAGTTAATCAGGTGTTGAACTATATTCAATTTCCTGCGCTATCTATTGCAATTGCCGCTTCAATTTTTGCTGCACAAGCCATTGGTGCAGGCAAAGCCGAATTACTGGCTAAAGTGACCCGTACAGCCTTAGGCATGAATTTGCTGATTACAGGTATTTTAGTCACCTTGGGTTATTTATTTTCTAAATATCTGATGGCGTTGTTTATTACCGATCCTGCGGTGGTGGTACTGGGTCAGCAGCTCTTATTTATTGTGTTATGGGCCATTTTATTTTTTGGTGCCAGTGCAATTTTTGCCTCCATTATGCGCGCCAGTGGCACGGTCAATGTTCCAATGATCATCAATATTTTAGCGATTGTTTTAATTGAAGTACCGTGTGCTTATTTCTTCAGTCAGTGGTGGGGTTTGCAAGGAATTTGGTATGCCTATGCCTTGGCATTTGTGAGTCTGTGCATCGGTCAAGGTGCGTATTATCAATTTGTCTGGAAGAAAAAAACCATTCAGGTTTTGGTCTGAATGGTCTGTTATATTTGTAAGTTAGATTAACCGCGTTTCTTGCCCAACTTAGTCGCCCATGCGGTAACTTTCTGATAACCCGTTGGAACAATACGCTGGATTAAATCCAAAGTTTTGGCATCATTACCAATCAATAAACGGCGCTTGTCTTTTTGTACCGCTCCTAAAATTTGGCGCGCCGCTTCTTCAGGCGGGCAACGCAATAATTTATTAAAAGCACGTGCCGATTTTTCAGGATTCATGCCCAAAGTGCGCATGCTGTCGTTCATTTTAGCATTGTTGGCAATATTGGTACGAATCCCGCCTGGATGCACGCTCAACGCACTCACACCACAATTTTCCAAATCCAATTCCTGACGCAAAGACTCGGTAAAACCGCGCACCGCAAATTTGGTTGCGTTATAAGCCGACTGCGTTGGCTGTGCAGTTAAACCAAATAAACTGGAAATGTTAATGATATGACCATCTCCCGTTTGTTTGATTAAAGGCAAAAATTCTTTGGTGCCATAGACCACACCCCAGAAATTAATACCAACAATCCACTCCAACTCTTCGTAACTTGCACCTTCTACGGTAGAACCCAACGCCACGCCTGCATTATTAAAAATCATATTGACCGAGCCGTGGTCTCGCACAGTTTCAGCTGCCCATTCGCGCATTTGTTCTAATTTAGAAACATCCACCTTTTTAATGGTCACGCGCACATTACTGTCTTTGAGCAAATCCACTGTTTGCGCCAAACCTTGTTCATTCACATCACTGAGCGATAAATGACAGCCTTGCTTCGCCAATAGAACAGCCAATTGCTGCCCAATACCCGAGCCTGCGCCTGTAATTGCGGCAACTTTATTTTTAAAATTTTTCATGTGATTTCCTTGAGTATGTGGCGTGCACAGTTCAGACCTGCTTGTTGTTTTGTAGGGCTGTGCGATGCGCTGTGGTTTAAATATAATTTTGACAATAAGTATTGTCAATATAAGCCAGTACGAATATCGCAAATGAATCTGAAAACATAGGTTTAACAGATAATTATTGCTAGTATAAAGCCTAATTACGGTTCTTATTTGGCTTAACTGAACATGACAGAACAACTGCCCGTGACTGCAGAAACAGAAAAAACCACCCAGAAACAACAAAAAGAACGTCAGTTTAAAGGCTTGTCTTTAACTGAGCGCAAACAGGCGCGTCGTGAAAAACTGATTGAGGCAGGTATTCAAGCCTATGGCACGCATGGTTTTTTTGCCGTGACCGTAAAAGATATTTGTACCGAAGCCAAACTAACCGAGCGCTATTTCTACGAATCCTTTAAAAAAAGCGAAGAACTGTTTCAGACCATTTTTTTAAAATTGATTGATGAATTACAGCAAAATGTCATGCAAGCCATTATGCAAGCCTCGGCTGATCCTAAAAAAATGATTGATGCAGGACTGACTGCTTTACTGACCACGCTAAAAAATAACCCGCAAATGGCACGTATTATTTATATTGATGCCATGCTGGTGCAAGAACTACATAACCAAGCCACCATTCACGAAACTATGTCGCGTTTTGACCGCATGATTCAGGCCTTTGTCATGCTGATGATGCCGCATTTAGACCGCCCCAACCGAGAAATTTCACTGGTAGCGACAGGCTTAAATGGTTATGTCACCCAAATTGCGATTCGCTGGGTGATGAGCGATTTCAAACAATCCATGGAAGATGTCTTGTCTTCTTGCCGTATTGTATTTTTATCGTTATTACAGACCTTTTCGGAAAAAGAGCAAGCTTTTGTGAAAGATTCTTCGACATTGTCATAAAATCGAAAAATATTCATAATATTTTTCAAATTCAGAGGGGTCTGCTGACATTTCATAAATGGCTTGCGCTGTAGGCTAAAACTGAGCAGATCAGGCATGAAACGCAGGGAATAGTGGGTCTATTACCAAGTTTCATAACGCAATCTGAGAAAGTTTTAGCTACAGTCCTTCGGAACGAGCATATTTTTTTGCCGCTATTGCGTTATGAGTCAGTCACTTAGAATAACTAAATTTCCTGCCTCATGCCTTATATCAGCTAAAAAATCTTGCGAGATATATCTCTCACGTCGCAAACATAGACGAAGTGTCAGCAGACCCTATTTACTTTGACTGAATCTGTTCAGTTTTTTCATCAAATCGACACTATTTTGTCACAAATTATTGCAAAAATAGCCCATTCAACCCTTTCTGCAATGATACTGTCATAATTAATCTTTGTAATAAGCCTGTCATAAATAAAACGGTCCACCGTTAACATCTATAGGATATTGCGTTGTGAAAGATGACTACATTTTAATCGTCGATGACGAACTTCCAATTCGGGAGATGATCCATACCTCTTTAGATATGGCAGGCTTTCAGTGCTTACAAGCAGAAGATGCAAAACAAGCTCATCAGATGATTGTCGATCAACGTCCAGCGCTTATCTTGCTTGATTGGATGATGCCAGGCGGTGTCAGCGGTGTAGACTTGTGCCGTCGCCTAAAACGCGATGACAACCTTGCTGAAATTCCTGTGATTATGCTCACTGCACGTGGCGAAGAAGATCACAAAGTTCAAGGTTTAGATGCTGGCGCGGACGACTACATGACTAAGCCGTTCTCGACCCGTGAACTGGTGTCACGTATTAAAGCGGTCTTACGTCGTGCCAATGCCTTAAGCGGTGAAAAAACTATTGATGCCAACGGTTTAATTTTGGACCCAGTCAGCCAGCGTGTCAGTTTTGGTGACAATATTTTAGAAATGGGCCCAACCGAATATCGTCTATTGGCGTTCTTTATGACGCACCCAGAGCGCGCTTACACCCGAGCGCAATTGCTTGACCAAGTCTGGGGCGGCAATGTATATATTGAAGACCGAACTATTGATGTGCATATTCGTCGTTTACGTAAAGTTTTAGAACCGTATGGCGTAGACCGTTTTGTACAAACGGTACGTGGTACAGGCTATCGCTTCTCGACACGTGCGGATGTTGCTTTAGGCTAAAATTATTTTATGTACGAACCTTACCCAGTCCCTGAACTCGCCCGTGACCTCAAACAAGTTCGTTACAGCAGTTTATGGACTTTTGCCAAACAAGATTTTCGTTTATTGGCCTTTTTCCTAATTATTGCAAGCTTGATTGGTTTTGGGATTGGGTATTTTTGGATTTGTATTAGCCTCGCCTTTTTGCTGTTTTTTCTTCAGCAAATGCGCTCCCTCTATTTAGTTAATGATTGGATTTCCAATCGTCCTTATGATGTGCCGCCAAATCTGCATGGTATTTGGGGTGCATTACTGTTCAATGTTTATCGCTCACAACGTCAGGAACGTATCGTTCAGGCCGAAATGGTCGGGTTGATTGATCGCGCCCAGTCTTCATTGGTGGCGTTGGATGAAGCCGTGATGCTGATTGATGAAAATCATCAAATTGAATGGTGGAACCCTGCTGCTGAAAAGCTATTGGGTATTCAGCCTTTAGACCGTGGACGCAACATCCTCACTATTTTGCGCCAACCTAGTTTTATTGAATATTTTAATCATATTGATCAAGCACCTGACGGTTTAAAAATGAAATCTAGCGTGCATGAAGGGCAATATGTGCAAGTCAAAATGACTCAGTTTGGTGGCGATAGCCGTTTGTTATTTGCTTACGACATGACGCGTATGCATAACCTAGAACAAATGCGTAAAGACTTTGTCGATAATATTTCACACGAATTACGCACTCCGCTAACGGTGCTGAGTGGTTATATCGAAACCTTTACCGATCAGGATGATATTAACCCGCGTTGGAAACGTGCTTTTGAGCAAATGCAGTCACAAACCCGACGCATGAATGCTTTAGTGAATGACCTTCTGCTGCTGTCACGTCTGGAAAATGAAAAAACCATCGCCAAAAATCAAATCATTGAAATGCCAAGTTTAATGAATCAATTATTTGACGATGCACATGCCTATAACGTCGATTATGGACATACACTCAACTTAAATATTGACAGTCATTATGATCTGATTGGTTCAGATGTAGAATTGGCCAGCGCCTTTAGCAACCTAATCACCAATGCAATTAAATACACCCCAAAAGGCGGGACGATTACCATTGGCTGGCATGATAATGGCAATCAAGGCTATTTTACTGTAGAAGATACTGGCATCGGGATTGATCCGAAACACTTACCACGCTTAACTGAACGCTTTTATCGTGTAGACAGCGCGCGTAGCAGACAAACAGGCGGCACAGGTTTAGGTTTAGCAATTGTGAAGCACGTTTTGATGCAGCATAATGCACACTTAGAAGTCGAATCTAAAGAAAATCAAGGCTCTATATTCAAAGCTGTGTTCCCGAAAGAGCGTTTGTATTACGAGATTTAATAGGAAAACTCTCCCCTCTTATAATCATAGGTATCTACACATCTTTAGGTACCTAGTGCAATGGTTGCGATTTCATTCAGTTCATCTATTGAATATTCTGAGAGCAGTTGAAGAGTATTTAGTAAAATCGAGAGTCCTGCCAATATGGCAGGCGCACTCTCTATCTTGCCTCTTTTCTGCTGTCTACCTGAAAGCCTAGTCAAAAATGCACGGACTTTCTGATTTTGCTCATCTGTACAACGCTGCACTCTCCACGTCAACACACAAGCCATACAACTGATCAGCAAACGCCTTAAAATCGCTTCTGGGGTAGTCTGAAGCCATGACTCAATATCATGACCTGCTTGCTTGAGAAGTTTGAAATAACATTCGATTGACCAACGCCAGTAATACCAAGTTGTCAATTCCACTGCGGTAATCTCGGTTGATACATTGCTGATCAATGACCATCTTGCAACTGTCTTTTCATTAATATCTTTAACCACCGCAATAATCAGTCTAGCCTCAATTGCAGCACCTTTCTGAGGAGCAACTCTTTGACCTAAAGAATCTTTTTTATTTGATTTTGCAGCACGGGTAAGCCGAACATTGGTTTCTCCAACATAAAGCATATGTTGATTACCCTTGTAAGAAATGGGTTTCACTTGCTGTATTTCGATACGTTCAGCAACTTCTCCAACTTTACATATTTCACCCTGATGCTCAATCCGATTGCCTTCCTTTGCTCGAATAAGCCATTGAAAACCATGACTGCTTAATTCCCTGAGATGAGCAATGGAATCTCCTTCACGATCAATAATATGTACGCAGGTTTTCTCAAGAGGAAACTGTTCAACTTTTTGTATTTGTTCAGAAAGGGAGTCTAAATGAGTTTTACGTTCGGTCTGTTGCTCATTAAATGTCGAATAGCAACCTGAAGCACTAGAAAGGGTTTGAGCTAATGGAGCAACAGGAAGTCCAGAAGCAGCATCAACAAGTAAGCTCGTTTGTAATTCATAGCCTGAGTCGTACTGATGTGTCCTTTGGAGTTTTTGAGTTTTATTACGATGTGTCACATATTGGATTTGTGACCAATCATGAATAACTAAAGCATAGCGATGCAGCGATGTCTTAATCTGATCACAAGCAAGCTGTTGAATAGGTTCATTTAATTGTTTAAATGAAATTTTATCATTATTTAAAAACCGCCATACAGCTTGCGTCGTTGCGAAACTATTTTTTTGAGCAGAGGCAATATCTTTGATTGCAGGGGCAAGTGAAGCAAGAGGATTCATATTGAACTGAACAAGGTTGTTGTAACGTTTGACAAGGCGCTGATCTAAGCGAGAGATGTTAAAATTGAAGAGCATGCTCTTCAATTTAACGCAAAACATGGAAATTGTGTAGATACCTATGCTCTTATAATAGAAGGGAGAGTCTATTTAAGTTAAATATCACGTTGTTGTAATTGCAGTGTTGGTTGTGTATGAAGCGTAGTCCATTCTTCAAAGCTCATCCACTGTTCTGTCCCGACTTCTGATAAACGGACTTGTTCAACCCAATTTGGATCTTCAGCCAACATAATAATTTCTTCTATTTTTACAGGACCTTTTGGTGTCGAATCAGATAATAAATAGAAGAATTTAGTTGTACTTGGCTTCCCCATATAAACATTTGCTTTATCTACAATTCCTTGTACTTGTTCACTAGACGCAATTTTTTTGCTTGTATCTGCTGCTTTATCCAATACAACTTTAGAGGTTGAGGCTAAGGCTTTAGAACCATCTACAATATTATCTTTTGCTGATTTAAATAAAGCATTCAAACGCTCTCCATCATCCATTTTAAAATCTTTTAAAATAGTTTGTTCTGCATTTTCTATTGTTAAATCAAGATATGGTGCTTCAGAAAAACCCATCCCGTTAGCAACAAAAATCGTAGGGATAGATGAACGATGTGAGTTATAAGCTTTCACGCGAGCATTATATTCATTGCGCCATTGAGAAATTTCATGCTCACATTGCTCAATATTTGTAATTAAGCGATGGTATTGTTGGTCTGCCTTTAAATCAGGGTATCTCTCAGCCATACCCTGTAAGTTCGTTAACATCATATTACTATCTTGATAACTAGAATAGATAGCATTCATTCCTGTTTCTTTAACTACTGTTAAATGTGTCAATTGCTCACTTTCTTGATAACCTCGAACAACATCCATAAGCTGATTAATTAAATTAACTTTTTTACTAATTGAGACAGAAATATTGGATAAAGACTCTTTAATATCATGCGCCTTACGCTGCAGCGAATTATAAGAAGTAAGAACCAAATAAATAATCGCTGCAATTAAGGCAAGTAAAATCCATAACCACATAAATAAAACCCTCACTTTATAATGCATCTGCCTACAAAATAGGCAGATATTTAATATTGAGGGATAATTGTAACGTTATAAATTGAAAATTAAAGTAAAAAGCCTAACTTTTTCCCCATTTCCACCACAGAGTTGGCTTTGAATTCGGCATCCCACTGCATTTTATTTTCTTCAAACAAAACAATCGCGGTTGAACCCAAATAAAAACGTCCTAATTCTGCACCTTTTTCAAGGAATAATTGGTGTTGATTCAGTTCCAAACGCCCCGATGGTTTGACCTTGCCTGTCGCCACGGTTTCAATGCCCGCTACAATCATGGCACCCACTAAAACAACTGCCATACGCCCCAGTTCGGTATCAAACAAACACACCATGCGCTCATTGCGGGCAAATAAACCCGGAATATTTTCGGCTGTGGTTTGATTGACAGAAAACAACTCACCTGGCACATATAAAGTTTCGGTGAGTGTGCCTGCAAAAGGCATGTGTACACGGTGATAATCGCGCGGAGATAAATACACGGTTGCAAATTGACCATTTTTAAATGGTTCAGCCAATTGCGGGTCGGCAATTAAGTTTTCAACAGTAAATTGCTGACCTTTGGCCTGAAAAATTGCCCCATCTTCAATTTTACCCAACTGTGAAATCGCCCCATCTGCAGGCGATACAATGCTGTTCGGATTGCTGTCAATTTCCCGCACACCCTGCTTTAAAGAACGGGTAAAAAATTCATTAAAAGATTTATATTTCAAGGCATTGCTTTGTTCTGCCAAAGACATATCAATGCCGTATTGCGCCTTGAATGCAGTGATCACCGCATTTTTGAGCACAGGATGCTCACTGGCTGCAAGTTTACCCACAACACGTGATAATTGATGTTGTGGCACAACGCGTTGTGCCTGAATGAAAATTTGTTTTTTTAAACGTGATGTGAGGCTCAAGACGGCAACTCTCCAGTAATAACAGGACTGTCAGGGCGGTTGCCCCATTCACTCCACGCACCATCATAGGCCTGAATTTTCCAACCCAATAAACGCCCTAAAATGTAGGCCAAACCTGAACGGTGATGTGACTGACAATACACCACTACAGGTTCGTTTAAATTGAATCCGAGTTGTTCCAGACGCTGTCGTGTGCGTTCTAAGGGATGCAATTTTAAATGATTTTCACGATTAAGGGCAGTACTCCATTCAAAATGCAATGCCCCAGGAATGTGACCGCCGCGTCGTGCAGCCAAACGCAGCCCTGTATATTCATCTATGGTGCGGCAATCCCAAAGTTGCACCGACTGGTTTTGGCACTTTTCTAATAGCTCATCATATTGAATTCGATACTGATTTTGCTCGGCAACAGGAACAAGCATGCTGACGGGTGTTAGCGGTTCAACCTCAGAAGTAGTTGGAAAACCTGCTGCCAACCAGGCGTGAATCCCACCATTTAGTAAACTGGTATTTTCAAAGCCTAAACAGTGTAAATTCCAAATCAGACGCCCTGCCCATGCGCCACCTTCATCGTCATAGGCGACCACATGATGCTCAGGGGAAATACTCAAATACTGAATCAAGTCTTGTAAAGCCTCGGGTTCAGGCAATAAACCCGATGTATCTTCATCCTGACGTAGCAACATGCTCGGTTTGACCTGTAAAGCATGCGGAAGATGCAATTGCTCGTACACCGAATTGCGGCTCAAATCGACAATGCGCAATTTTTCATGCCCTAAAAAGGGAACTAAATCTTCTGCTTCAATCAGCAGTCCAAAATTGAATGGAGAAGTGCTCATTTTTATGCGGTTCAGTCTGTTTGGCAATCAACTTTAACTTAGTATAGGTCATTTTTGATAGCATGCTGTTTTTTTCATAACTTTCGCAGAATTTTAACAATCACATGCTTTAATCTAGAAAAAAACCGAAGATTTTCTTCGGTTTTTTCAATGTGCTCAGGTTTTAAACAGGCGTTTGTATTTCAAAAACTTGGCGTAAATATGCCAAGAAGGTGTCATTATCGGTCATGGTTTTACCCGGACTATCGGACAATTTCGCCACCGACTGACCATTACATTCCACCAATTTCAACACAATATTTAGCGCAGTTTGCCCCATATCATTGGTTAAGTTGGTACCAATCCCAAAACTAACCTGAAAACGGTCTTTAAAATACTGATGCAAGGCCCATGCTTTTTCGACATTTAAGCCATCACTGAAGGTCAGCATTTTAGTTTTACTGTCAATTTTTAGCTTTTTATAATGTGCATAAGCTTTATCGCCCCACACATACGGGTCGCCACTGTCATGTCGCAAGCCATCAAATAACTTGGCAAAATACAAATCAAAGTCACGCAGGAAAGCATCCATCCCGACCACATCAGTCAAGGCAATGCCTAAATCACCCCGATATTCTTGCACCCAAGTTTCTAGTGCGGCTTTTTGGAAGTCACGTAAACGTACATCTAGCGCCTGAAATGCCTGTAAAAACTCATGTGCCATTGTCCCAATTGGGGTAATGCCTAATTCTTTAGCCAACAGTACATTACTAGTACCACGAAACACTTCAGGTACAGCTTGATGAAAAGCCGCAATCACGTGCTTTTGCCATGCAAAACTATAACGGCGGCGCGTACCAAAATCTGAAACCAAAAATGGTGGATCTTCAGGCAGTTGCTGCTGTTGGTAACTTTGAATCAGGGCAATTTTTTGCTGTAAACGGCGCTCACCTTCTGCCCAAACCTCATCATTACGGATGCGCTGAAAATACAGTTCATTGACAATTGCCAGGACAAAAATCTCGAACATCATGGCCTGTACCATCGGGCCTTCTACCCGAATATCCAAACGACCTTGCGCATCAATACTGGCGTGAATAAAACGACGCTTGAGCTGAAATAATTCTAAATAATCGACAAAGTCACTTTTAATAAAGCGTAAATTACGCAAATACTGCAATTCATCTTCTTTAAATTTCAACTGACACAAATGATCAAGCTGCGCATTCAACTCAGCTAAAATATCGCTCAGTGGATACGCGGTATCTTCAAGATTACGGCAGCGGAATTGATACACACTGTGCGTTTGCGGAAATTTATGCAGCACCACCTGTAACATGGTGAATTTATATAAATCAGTATCGAGCAGAGATTGAATAATGGGGGTCATAGGGATCATCATTTCGCGGTACTTCTTGCATTAAAGCATACTTTATTCAGCAAAAAAGGGCTTTTATCGACAATCTTGTTACAACTTTGCTGAAGTGTAGCCTTCCCAAGATATTTTACCTCTCTGCGGGCAGCTACCGTTGTGATGCTTTCGTGATTGATGTTAATGCACGCCAAAGTGCCTAAGTTTGCTACAATCTGCAGCCATCCCCCACACTGAGAAAATTAGTCCCCCATGCGCGCATTATTACAACGAGTTCTTGAAGCCAAAGTCGTGGTCGATGGTGAAATCACTGGCGAGATTCAACAGGGTATTTTGGTATTTTTGGGCTTAGGCAAAGACGATAATTTTGAGAAAGGCAAAAAGCTGATTGATAAAATTTTAAAATATCGTTTTTTTGATGATGAACAAGGCAAAATGGGTTGGAATGTCAGTCAGGCCAATGGCAGTGTGTTATTGGTTTCACAATTTACCCTCATGGCACAGACTCAAAAAGGTTTACGTCCTGATTTTGGCCCTGCGATGCCCCCAAACGATGCCAAAGCGCTGTATGAACAATTGGTGGACTATGCCAAAAGTCAGTTTGACAGGGTGGAAACAGGTATTTTCTCTGCCGATATGAAAGTGCATTTGGTAAATGACGGGCCTGTGACTTTTTGTTTGGAAGTCGAGTAAATCACATATAAAAAAACCTCTGTCAAAAATTGATCAGAGGTTTTTGTTTGGGTCTGAGCAGCTTATTTACCCGTTTTTTGTTTAATAAACTGGCGTGCCATTTTAATTTTTTCTTTTACAGGTTTTGGTAGTTTAGGTGGAATCAATTTCGCTGCTTGGTTAAACCACACCAATAAGCCAAAATCACCTTCCATTTTAATGCTGCCATTTTGCATGCCTGTCATAAATGCAGTTGGATCACCTTTCATTAAGGTTTTTACGCCTTGCTCGCTGTCTGCAAACTGCAAAATAAAATCGGCTTTTTCTGCATCGCCTGCCACAGTGTCAATATGTCCATTGTTGACAATAATTTGACGCGCCATACCCAAGTCTGTGCCAATTTGAATACGGAACTGGCGTTCATGCACCAACTCAATAAATTTTGGACTGGTACGTGCCAGTTGTTTCATACGCAATGCCAAACCTGCCACGAGAAGGTCAAGTGGATCGGTGCTGACATTAACCAAAGGAAGTTTGACCACAGGAATTGCAGAAAGTTTCATGACAGTGAAGCCTATTGTAATTGTTGGATAATGAACAGACTCATCCTATCACAACTCCCGCTTTTTGCTGCAAGGCTTTGTATAACAATCTTTAGGAGGGTGTTAAAATTTTGTCGCTGTTTGGATGGCGCAAACTGCCGTACAGATAAAGCAAAAAAGATGCAAACCAGTTGCATCTTTTTAAAGTTTTTGAATTTAGTCTGTACGATTTAGCGGCTTGAGCACTGCTGCTGATCGTCTTCATAGACTGGGGTATGTTCGATATAGCGACGTTTTGCCAAAGCACGCTCTGCCCGACGGTCTTCTCGTAATAATAATAAAGTCACCAAAGTCATCGCCAAGAAAATTGCCGACAAGTAACTGTAGGTAATTGGCAGTTCAAATACGCTTTGCACACTGTAGCGCACCACTTCCAATAAACCCCAAAACACCATACCTGCCAACATAAAGTTTAACCAGCGACGATAAGGCGAAAAGAAAACAGCAATCAACGCAGCTGCGACGAGGCTTAAGCCTACAATGGTCGCTAAATTCGCTGTTAGCATAAAAACCTCCGTCTAAAGATGCAGCCTCTTTTTGAATTGGTCTGCGACTTCAAATACCGTTTAAATAAATAATGGATGTCGATTTAAATTCTATGTCTGCATTATGCTGCGTTTTCTAGATAAAAAAAGACTTGTATTTTTATAAAGCGACACACCTTGTCGCAATATTATATTGTCATTACATTTTTTAAATTTTGTAGTTTTCGGGAAGCTAAGCTAGCTCTTTATTCGCGTGTCATTACAAAAAAACACCTTATTTTTTTGCCTTAAAAAATATTTTTTTCATTCAATGCTGTTGCGGTTTTTATCGACAGTTTTTGTTTACCGTTCATCGTTATCTGCTGATTATACAAACAAAAAACGCAGCATGACTGCTGCGTTTTTTTCATTGAATTGTCATATTAGGCACGGTTCAAGTCTTTGTCATGCACGCCCAATAAGTACAGCACACCATCTAAGCCCACGCTTGAAATGGCTTGATTGGCGTTTTGACGTACCAACGGTTTAGCACGGAACGCCACACCTAAACCTGCAATAGAAAGCATTGGTAAGTCGTTCGCACCATCACCCACCGCAATGGCTTGTTCCAAAGAAATCCCCATTTTGTCTGCCAGTTCACGTAGCAATAATGCCTTACGCGCACCATCCACAATGTGACCTTTTACTTCGCCTGTAACCATGCCATTTTCCACATCTAGAATGTTGGCATGCACTTCATCAATCCCCAATTTTTCCTGCAGATATTCTGCGAAATATTGGAAACCGCCCGACAAAATAGCGGTGCGATAACCCAAAGATTTCAGGGTTGAAATCAGGCGTTCAGCACCTTCGGTCACGGTCAGACGTTCTGCAATTTTAGGCAGCACCGCAGCATCTAAACCTTTGAGTAATGCTACACGCGCGCGGAAACTTTGCTGAAAATCCAGTTCACCCTGCATAGCACGTTCGGTAATGTCCGCCACCTGATCGCCCACACCTGCCTCAATCGCCAACTCATCAATCACTTCTTGTTCAATGAGCGTCGAGTCCATGTCAAAACATACCAAACGGCGGTTACGACGGTAGGCATTGTCTTCTTGTACCGCGACATCCACACTCAGTTCATTCGACAGGCTTAAACACGCAGCACGCATAGCCACTGCATCTAGCATTTGCCCACTTAATCCAAACTGAATACAGGCACGTTTAGGTTCATCTTCGGCTACATTAAGCTGTGGGCGACCCGACAAACGGGTTACAGTTTCAATGTTAAAACCTTGGCTAGATACAATATGCGTGACCGCCTGTAAATGTGAGGCATTCAGCTCTGGTGCCAGTGCAGTCACGATATAACGGGTACGACCGCCTTCTTTGACCCATTGCTCATATTCAGTTGCAGAGATTGGTTTAAAACGCACAGTTAAGCCAATATCATGTGCTAAAATCAGAATCTCCTTCATGGCTAAAGCAGTTGCAGTCTGGTCTTCTGATGCAACAACAATACCTAAAGTCAGTTGATTATGAATAACAGCTTGGCCAACATCTAAGATTTGTAAGGAATGAGCGGACAATACCTGCATTAATCGAGTAAACTGATTAGGTTGGTCAGGTCCTAAAAATGATATAAGAATGATTTCTCGCATGAATTGACTCGGGTCTGAGCTACAACTATTGTGAGAATCATAATCTAAATTGAATATAAATGCCTTGGAAGTTTTACCTTGAATGCGCCTAGACAAGGGCTATTTGCTAGCCTATTGATTGTAAGTTTTGCTTTTCACACCTTTTTATTGGTGCTTGCAACAACACACCAATTAAATGAAAACCGCGCCAATCAGGGGCAGTTAATGACCAGCCAACTGGTCACAGACAGCCTTTCTGAGCTGGAACCTGCCAATACAGTATCACTGGCATTATTGGTGAATCGTTATGCCACCAATCCAAGCATTGCTTCTATTCGTATTTTAGATGCGCAAAATCAGGTCTTGGCGACAGGTGGACAGTCACGTACCCGTGAAGGTGAAGTCTTTGTCCGCGATGCAATCATCAATGAAAAGAAAGTCGGCAGCATTGAAATTACCTTAATTCAGCCAAGTATTGGTGAAATTCTGCGTACCCAATGGTTAGCGACACTTTTATCATTATTGGTTCATGGCTTGTTATGGTTGGCTTATCGCGCGATTGCCCGTCCAAGTCGTAGTGAATATTTAGCACGCATTAATAATGAATCTCGCCTTAAACACGAATTACAATTATTGACGCAAGCCCTTGAACAAGAAAAACATCAAACGGCTTTGGCACTTGCGCAGGCACAGCAACAGCCTAAACCTGTGATGTCGCCTAAAGCAAACAAAGCCATTGAGCAAAGCCAAGAGCAAAACAACATTGCGCTGAATATTCAGTTTTATGACCCGAAACAATTATTAGACACGGTCACGCAAAGTGTGTCTGTGCCTTATTTTAGCTTATGTCAGATTTTCCTGAACAAAAGCATTGAACTGTGCGTACAACACTACAAGTTAAACCGTTCCGACATTCAAACAGTACAACCATTCCATGAAGATGGCGCAACACTCAGTATTGCAGCCAATACACCAAATGCAGCAGCCTGTATGGCCATGATTGGCACGGTGTTCCAGTTATTGTCTGAAGTGCTGTATAAGCGTTATCGTGAAGAAAAGCGTTTTGTGTTGCAAACTCGCAGTGGTTTATCAACCGCAGTCGAAGCCATGCAGTTATCTGCAGTGCAGGCAGCAGAGCGTTTGGTGCATCAATTATCTGCTCGTGAAAATGCAGTGCATTTACCGAATGAATTACTAGATGAACTGTCTACGCATTATGAATTGGTGAGTATGCCAAATCCGACCAATGTGCTGATGCGCCATGCCTTTATGGTTAATGGCATGGACAGCCAATCGGCTGAGTTGGCGCAAAGCCTGCGAACTGAAATTCTAAAAGGCAAACATTCAAGAGCTTCTTAAAATAATCCATGAGATGCCTTAAAAGCATAAAAACCTGAGTATGCACACATACTCAGGTTTTTTATACTCACAGATGCTAGATCACATCCATTTACTGCAGCCCAATTTACACATTCAACTGCTTCTGCTCGACCAAATACATTTGCGCATTGTGTACAGCAGCCTGCCCCACCACAGCAGCTTTCTGCCATTCGCCATTGGCTTGTAGCTCCCACGCATTTTGATTGTCATGCAAATAACTCAGCAAGCCATCTTCTACAATACGCTGTTTAATTTTCTCATCCAAAATAGGGAAGCAAGTTTCCACCCGTGAAAATAAGTTGCGCCCCATCCAGTCTGCGCTGGCGCAGTACAATTTTTTTGCACCACCATGCTCAAAATAATACACGCGGGTATGCTCCAAAAAGCGTCCCACAATCGAACGGACATGAATACGCTCAGACATACCTTTCACTTTTGGAATCAAACAACAAATTGAGCGGATAATTAAATCGACCTGTACCCCTGCCTGCGAAGCACGGTACAAAGCCGTAATTAACTCAGGCTCAGTCAATGCATTGACTTTAATGATAATTCGGGCAGCTTTGCCTGCTTGTGCAAACCCGATTTCTTGTTCAATCAGTTTGAGCAATTCACTGTGCAAGGTAAATGGTGCATGCAGCAAGTTTTTTAATTTTGCCGATCTGCCCATGCCTGTGAGTTCCTGAAACACCCGATGCACATCTTCACAAATATCAGGATGTGTGGTCATCAAACCATAGTCGGTGTACATACGTGCATTGCCCGCATGATAGTTGCCTGTACCCAAATGCACATAGCGCACCAACTGATCTTGCTCACGACGCACAATCAAAATCATTTTGGCATGGGTTTTATAGCCGACAATGCCATACACCACCACTGCGCCTGCCTCTTGCAAGACGTTGGCGACCATAATGTTGGATTCTTCATCAAAACGTGCGCGTAGCTCGATCACGGCAGTGACTTCTTTGCCATTACGTGCGGCTTCTGCAAGTACCTGCACAATTTCAGAATCTGGGCCACTACGATACAGCGTTTGCTTAATCGCCAACACATTTGGGTCTTTCGCCGCTTCTTTGAGTAAATTAATCACCGGCTGAAAAGAGTCAAATGGGTGATGTAGCAACACATCCTGCTTTTTCAGAATCTCAAACATCGGTTTTTGCTTCCGAAATATTTTTGGAATCACAGGTGCAAAAGGTGGATATTTCAATTCAGGTCGGTCAAAACTACTGGTCAGACGCGACAGGTTAATCGGCCCGCTAATCCGATATAATTGCTGCTCATCTAAATCAAACTCTCTGAGCAAATAATCAATAATATCTTGCGGGCAATCATCTTCAATTTCTAAACGTACCGCACGCCCAAAACGACGTGACGATAATTCATCTTTTAAGGCAACTGCCAAATCATCGACATCTTCGGCCAAAATCAGGTCGGCATTGCGGGTCACTCGAAACGCATAGCAACCTGTGGCTTTCATGCCTGGGAACAGATCATTGATATGCTGCTGAATAATCGCAGTCAAGAAAATATGTTCAGTCGCACTACCTGCCACTTCTTTTGGCAAATTGATTAAACGTGGCAAAGAGCGTGGCGCAGGCACAATCGCCATTTCAATTTCACGTCCAAAAGCATCTTTGCCTTGTAAACTGACAATAAAGTTCAGACTTTTATTGACCAAACGCGGAAATGGATGCGATGGGTCTAGGCTAATTGGCGTTAAAACAGGCTGTACCTGACGGGCAAAATAATCGGCAATCCACGCTTTATGTTTATCCACAATGTCATGGTATTGAATAAAGTGAATCCCTAAACTTTGCAGCTGCGGCAAAATGGCATAATTTAAAGTGTCGTATTGCTGCTTCACCGCCTGATGCACTTTATCAGACAGTTCTACCAAGACCTGTTCAGTCGGAATGGCATCTGGGGTACGGGTAATGGCATTCAAATCGAGTTGCTTCATTAAACCTGCAACGCGAATTTCAAAAAACTCATCTAAATTACGTGAAAAAATAATTAAAAAATTGAGTCGCTCTAAAATAGGTAACTCTGGGTCTAAAGCTTGCGCCAAGACCCGACGGTTAAACTCAATTAAAGAGAGTTCACGATTAAAATAAGTATCAGATGAATGCTGAAAGTGTTCCATATCTTCTCTATGCTGTTTTTAAGACAGTCTGCTTATTTCGCCTCTGTGCAAGGCATGGTAGGTAGAGATTATGACAATCATGTTACACCCACAATCAATCGCAGAACATTTCGTCAAAATTGAGTATATGTAAAAAATTGATTTTTATTTATTTTACATTTAATCTATTTTTATAGAAAAAAGGAAGATTTCGCCCTTCCCTTTCGCGGCCAGTTCGTTATCTAGTTTTAGCCAAGTAAGTGCTGACTTTGTACTCGCTGTACTCCTTGTGCCAACATCTGTTGCCATGCTTGTTCTAAAGAGCCATTTAAATCAATCGCTTTGGTGGCATCTTCAATCACATAGGTGCTAAAACCCAACTCACAGGCGTCTATTGCCGTCCACGCCACACAAAAGTCGGTGGCAATGCCCACAATATAAACCGTATCAATTTCACGGGCTTTTAAATAGGCCGCCAAGCCTGTGGTGGTTTTGCGGTCTGCTTCCATAAAGGCAGAATAACTGTCTATTTGCTCGTGAAAACCTTTGCGTATAATCAATTGTGCTGTAGGCAAATCTAAATCTGGGTGTAATTCAGCATCAGCTGTGCCTTGCACACAATGCACAGGCCACAACACTTGCTCGCCATAACTGAGCTGAATCTGCTCATAGTCCTGTTTGCCTGCATGGTTGGCAGCAAAGGACACATGCGTTGCAGGATGCCAGTCTTGGGTGATCACAATGTTCTGAAACACACGTCCCAACGCATTAATGCAGGGAATAATTTGATCGGCATTTGCAACCGCCAAATTACCTCCTGGACAAAAACCATTTTGCACATCAACCACAATCAAGGCATTATTCAGCTGCTGCATGCTGTTTCCTTTCCCATCTTAAACGCTACCCTCAGCATAGCTGAAATTTAAGTCTGAGTTGTATCGCTTTGATAAAAATAAAAAGAATCGTTTTCGGCACAATGTTGATAGTTCGGTAGCTGTAACAATAATTGCCGTACAAAACGTGGATAGATTTTGGCTTTGCGTGCAGTCGCGGCATGAAAATAAAAATAAGGCAATGGATGCCGAGTTAAATAATTGACCAAATGCTGTCGGGTTAAACGCATCACCTGAAAGGCATCAATACCTGCGTTGACATCTTCATAAGTAGCTTGATCGGCAAATGCCAGCCACGCGTTTTGTTTTGGAGAAGTCCGTGTTGCTCGAAAATGGCGTTTCAGTTCTAAAATAAATTCATATTCAATCAGATACAGCGAAAACTGCTGTTGATCCAACTGAAATTCTGCAATCAATTTTTTCTGCTTCAAATGATACTCTTATATTTACTGTTTTTTAGGACTTATTATACCCTGCTTGCGTCATTGCCACCCAGTAGAACAGGCAGCTTTGCGACAGTACTTGTCACACTTCATTCGAGCATTTTCTCTCAAAAATCAGCGATCAACATACAAAAAAATAGCCTGCAGGTGCAGGCTATTTGGTCTTTCAACTGTTCTCATCCTTTTAAACAGTTTGAATACGACGTACCAATAACAACATGAAAATGGCTGAAATAATAATACATGGAATGGCTGCTGAAATAACCCCAGCCGCACCAAAGCCTGCTGCCAACAACTGACCTGCAATAGCAGGGCCAAGCATTGCGCCTACACGACCAACAGCAGAGGCAACACCGACCCCAGTACCACGTACTTCGGTTGGGTAGACAATACTACCAAAAGCATATAACACGCCCTGACAGCCAATCACAAAAGCACCGACCAAAGCTGAAGCCATATACATTTGCATGAGTGAACCCGCTGCATTTAGAGCAAATAAACCTGCCAAAATACCACCATACATCAATAAAATCACGTAGGCTTTTTTCCAACGGTCGGTCAGCATACCCAAAATTACAGTACCGACTGTCGCACTCACCATGAAATAGAACTGTGCAGTACTGCCTTCTTTACGCGAGAAACCTAATTCCATAAATAAAGATGGTAACCAGCTCAACATGATGTAAACCACCATCAAGGTAAAGAAGTAACTCACCCAAATAAATAAGGTGCGCAATAAGTTTTGTGAATTAAACAAATCTTTAAAAGATGCTTTTGGCGCAGCATTTTGTGCTGTGACATCTTTACCTGCCGCTTGTGCTTTTAAGAATTCACGTGATTCTGGCAATAACCACATCATCAATGGAATGACAATAAATGGCAGCAAACCACCCAAATAGAAAATGTTTTTCCAGTTTGAGCCAAAATCTGTACTGGCAATTAAAGATAAAATGGCTGCACCCACAGGCATACCACAATACATCAAGCCCACAGCACGACCACGGTTTTGTGGCGAAACAGCTTCAGATGCCAAAGTAATTAAAATTGGCATGGCTGCCCCTAAACCCGCACCTGCCAAGAAGCGCACCGCCAATAGGCTTTCAAAGCTATTCACCCACACCGTACATAAGGTAAATAAAGCAAAGACTGCTGTAGACCAGATTAATACTTTTTTACGACCAATACGGTCTGCAAAACGTCCGCCAACCAAAGCACCTGGCAATAAACCTAAAATACCCGCACTAAAAAATACCCCAAGCTGCGAGCTGTCTAAACCAAAATGCTCACGGATACCTGCCGCAGCAATACCTGCTGCCTGAATATCCAGACCTTCAATCACTGCAATTAAAAAGCAGATCGCGACGGTAATCACCGCATGCCGCTGATCGCTATGTTGTGTTGATCTATCCATTGGGTCCCTCTACTAGAATTAGATAGCCATGTGAAAGCCTGCATCTTGCGCAGTTTTAAACTGCAGCAATAGCTATCAATAAGTGTTAGACCAAAGTGAATTTTTTCAGATCAGCGCAAACGTGTTGCGCAGCATGTAGAAAAAAACATAGCGAAAAAAACAATAAATCTGGCAAATTACACGCTATTTTCCCGCTTAAAGCAGTAAATTCAGCGCAAGATTTCTCACCATTTAAGAAGTCAGCGACAACATAGGTAGACTTAAAAGCTATTATTCTTAAGAATCAAAAATCAAAATATCCCGATTAAAACAGTCAGATATAAGAGCTATAAGGTCTGAATTGAGCGTTTTTTTATATAAATATCTAGGGTCTGTTGACAATTCATCTATGTTTGCGACGTGAGAGATATATCTCGCAAGATTTTTTAGCTGATATAAGGCATGAGACAGGAAATTTAGTCATTCTAAATGACTGGCACATAACGCAATAGCAGCAAAAAATATGCTCGCCCTGAAAGGCTGTGGCTAAAACTTTCTCAGATTGCGTTATGAAACTTGGCAATAGTCTCGCTATTCCCTGCGTTTCATGCCTGATCTGCTCAGTTTTAGCCTACAGCGCAAGCCATTTATGAAATGTCAACAGACCCTATATTCAGCGTTGTATTTCAAACTTGAGGCTAAAAAAGTGCTGATGAGGGTTGCGCCATACCAATGAAAATTTGGGTACAAAGGAGATGGTTATTATTTTTTTATTTTGAACAACAAGCTGCTGATCCTAAAATACTAAATTAAACAAAGTTTATGATTGCTTTGACGAAAGCATATTGTTCTGACACACTGAATCAGTCATAATTTGGCTAAGCATTATTTAATCAATTTGATTGAATTTTGACCCAAATCAAAATACTGCAACCATCCACATCTACCTTTTCTACACCTCTGTGGATGGAAAAATAGGATCTTTTTAAAAAATGACTCAGCAAGCACAGACCATTCAAGGCTCAATTGTCGCAATTGTCACCCCAATGTTAGAAGATGGCAGCGTAGATTGGAAAGGTCTCGAGAAGCTCGTTGAGTGGCACATAGAACAAGGTACCAACAGTATTGTTGCTGTAGGTACAACTGGTGAAGCATCGACCTTAAGTATGGAAGAGCACACCAAAGTGATCGCAGAAATTATTCGCGTCGCAAATAAGCGTATTCCTGTCATTGCTGGTACTGGTGCAAACTCAACGCATGAAGCCATCGAACTGACCAAAGAAGCACAACAATTGGGCGCAGATGCGGCCTTATTGGTAACGCCTTATTATAATAAGCCAACTCAGGAAGGTTTATACCAGCACTATAAAGCAATTGCAGAAGCAGTTGATTTACCTATCATTTTATATAATGTACCGGGTCGTACTGGTGTAGATATGTCAAATGAAACGGTCATCCGTCTTGCAGACATCCCAAATATTGTGGGCGTAAAAGATGCAACGGGCGATGTGCCACGTGGTCAGCAATTATTGGCTGGCTTAACAGGCAAAAACATGGTGGTGTATTCAGGCGATGACGCTACGGCATATCAATTGATGCTGCACGGTGCAAAAGGCAATATTTCTGTAACTGCCAATGTTGCACCAAAAGCCATGAGCCAAGTTTGCGCGGCTGCAATCGCAGGTGATGCTGCAGGTGCAGAGCAACAAAACAGTGCGATTGCAAATTTACACAATATTCTATTTTGTGAATCGAACCCAATTCCTGTGAAATGGGCACTTCATGAAATGGGATTAATTGGTACAGGAATTCGCCTGCCATTAACTCCGCTTGCAGAACAATATCGTGCACCGTTACGCGAAGCCCTTCAGGCTGCGGGTGTCATTCAATAAAAGAGCTTAGTATGATGCAATTACGTTTTGGTTTTATCGCCGCACTTTCAGTATTGAGTTTGGCTGGTTGTAGTTCTCTTGCCATCAATAATGGTTCATTGGACTATAAAGACGCCGCTACTTTAGCACCACTTCAATATCCAGAAGGTTCTGTGGTTCGACCTGCAACACCGTTGTATCCTGCACCAAGCGTTGACCCTTTAGCAACGGCAAATGCACCTAAGCTTGAAAATGCACGTGGCAACCGTTTTGCGATGCCACGTCCTGAAGCCATGCAAGCCAGCAGCAACACAGTTCAAGACAGTACGCAAATTGGACGTCCTCAACCCGTAGTTGACGGAAACCAAAATCCGTTGCTCAAAATTGATGGAAATTCTGCTACAATTTGGCAATACACACTTGCCACCCTCAGCAGTCTGAATTACAGCATTGTTGGTCAAAGTAAGAACCGTTACGAGGCAACCATTAAGGTCGATCAACAGATTTATGTCTTAAGATTGACCTCTGTCGGTTCGAGCAACAACCTAGCTGTATTCAATGCCGATAACAGCTTTGCAGATCAAGAAAAAGCTGCAGATCTGTTGGCCCAGATTTACCAAAATTGGCCAGCCTAGCCGTACTAGGCATTTTTTTTTGAAAAAGGTTCCCTCATGTTAAAACAAACCTTGCTCTATACTGGTAAAGCAAAATCTGTTTATACCACAGACAGTGCAGACCACCTGATTTTAGTCTTTCGTGATGATGCCTCTGCGTTCAATGGCGAAAAAATCGAACAACTAGATCGTAAAGGTAAGGTGAACAACCGTTTTAACGCCTTTATCATGGAAAAATTGGCTGAAGCGGGTATCGAAACTCACTTTGAAAAACTACTTACACCAAACGAAGTATTGGTGAAAAAGTTAGACATGATTCCTGTAGAGTGCGTTATTCGTAACTACGCTGCAGGTTCACTCTGCCGTCGTTTAGGTGTAGAAGAAGGTAAAGAACTGACCCCACCTACATTTGAATTGTTCTTTAAAGATGACGCTCTTGGCGACCCAATGGTAAACGAATCTCAAGCGATTGCTTTAGGTTGGGCCAATGCTGAACAATTGGCAAAAATGAAAGAATTAACTTACCAAGTCAACGATGTATTAAAAGCATTGTTTGATGCAGGTAACATGATTTTGGTCGACTTCAAACTTGAGTTTGGTGTATTCCACGACCGTATTGTGTTGGGTGATGAGTTCTCTCCAGACGGTTGCCGTTTATGGGACAAAGACACCAAGAAGAAACTCGACAAAGACCGTTTCCGTCAAGGTTTAGGCGGTGTGGTTGAAGCTTATGAAGAAGTTGCTGCACGTTTAGGCATCGACTTAGACAATATCTAATTCAAGCTTTTCAATTTTAAAAGCTGAATTCCCAAAACCGAGCAACATTGCTCGGTTTTTTGTATTTTGCTGTAGACCAAACAGGGTTTACAAACCAAATCTTTGAAAAAAATCGCCCCATCCACAATACCCAGTCCGCCCGCCTATTTTTAAATTTATCTGAATTTAAATTGTGTATTCTGCAATTCCGTGTATGCTTATTGCCATACTAGAAAAATATGAAGTTCGTTTTAATCGTCTAAGTCCGTAGTTTTATTTTGTAATCCTTCGTTTGTTCAGATTTTAAGTCGCATCTTTTTCCCAGTTATTCCAAATCTTTTTTAGATTGCAACATATTAAAATTCAGCAGGATATTTCCCTATGTCAAATCCGACAATGAAAGGCACGGTAAAGTGGTTTAACGAAACTAAAGGTTTTGGTTTTATTCAACCAGAATCTGGTCCAGATGTGTTTGCACATTTCAGCGAAATCGCACACTCAGGCTTCAAGACTTTACACGAAGGTCAGCAAGTTGAATTCAGCATTGCACAAGGTCAAAAAGGCCCGAATGCTGTAAACATCAAACCGCTCTAAGCCTTTGAATGCAGCACGCAAGGCTGCAAACAAATGCAAAAAAGCTCAAGTTGATTCTTGAGCTTTTTTTATGCCAAGACTTTTGCAAATATCTTTTCAGCTATACCAAACCGCTTAGGATTGAATCTGCTGCCAACGACGTTGTTGTAAACGCTCACCTTCCACTTCACGCTTATTACGCGCCGACTCATACAACTTTGTGCCTTTCAGTTCAGGCGGCAAATAGTCTTGTAACACAAAATGCTCTGGGTAGTTATGTGGATACAAATAATCTACCCCATAGCCCTGTTCTTTCATCAGTTTGGTCGGTGCATTACGCAAATGCAGTGGTACAGGCAAGTTGGCGGTTTTTTCAGCCAAATCCATGGCTTTATTAATTGCCAAATAAGTACTGTTACTTTTGGCACTGGTCGCTAAATATACTGCACATTGTCCTAAAATAATCCGCGCTTCAGGCATACCCAACACTTGTACCGAGCGGAAACACTCGCCTGCCAATAACAAGGCATTGGGGTTTGAATTACCAATATCTTCCGAAGCAGCAATCAACATGCGACGCGCAATAAAGCTCGGGTCTTCACCGCCTTTGAGCATGCGCGCCATCCAATACAATGCAGCATCGGGGTCACTGCCACGAATTGACTTAATAAAAGCCGATACCAAATCATAATGTTGCTCGCCTGACTTGTCATAACGGGCAATGTTTTGTTGCGCAACCTTGACCACAATCGCGTTGGTGATGATATTTTCCACCTCGGGTTCAAAGGTGCTTGCCACCAAGTCCAGTAGGTTTAAAGCCTTGCGTGCATCACCTGCAGCAAACTGAATCAGAGCATCAAATTCTTCAATCTGAATATAACGGTCTTTTAAGAATTGATCTTGCTGAATGGCTTGAGTAAGCAAAGTCTGAATCGAATCGGCATCTAAAGCCTTTAAGGTATAGACCTGACAACGTGAAAGCAGCGCACTATTGACTTCAAAAGATGGATTTTCAGTGGTCGCACCAATTAAGGTGATTTTGCCCTTTTCCACCGCATTTAATAAGGCATCTTGCTGCGACTTATTAAAGCGATGAATTTCATCAATAAACACCACTGGTGTGAGCAAATCGCCGCCTTCGGCAATAATTTCACGCAGCTCTTTGACCCCAGTATTCAAGGCAGAAAGGCTGATAAAAGGACGATCTACCGCCTGCGCCAACAGCAAAGCGATGGTGGTTTTCCCCACCCCTGGTGGCCCCCAGAAAATAATTGAAGGCAAATGCCCCTGATCAATCATTTGGCGTAACGGCGCTTGCTCACCTAAAAGATGATCTTGACCAATAATTTGCGATAAATCGCGTGGACGCAAACGCTCAGGCAGTGGAATATGACTCTCTGACATCTTGTTATTTCTATACTTGACTTCAACCTAGTCTACTATGATCTCAAGCTTTGGAGTATTTCTAATCGTACCGATTTATCGCTAAAACACGATTCAAAGTTTATTCTGCAGTATGAATTAACGCACCCAACGCACCACATAATCTTCTATATCTTCTTCTGCAACATCCAATTCTGAAATACAACGCCCTGCCGCAGATTTTTTGGCTTTAATCACACTTTGGCGTGAGCCCGTATTTAAGTAATGCCAAGATGGCAAATTTTTGCCCTGTTTTAAACGACGATAGGCACAACTTGGCGGCAACCAGTGAATTTTTTCTAGTTTTTCGGGGGTAAGTTGAATGCAATCGGGCACAAAGTCAAAGCGATTGGCATAATCTGAACAACGTGCTGTGTTACAGTCCAGTAACTTGCACGCCACTTTGGTATAGGCCACTTCTTGCGTGTCTTCATCTTCTAGTTTGACCAAACAGCATAAACCGCAACCATCGCACAAGGCTTCCCATTCCGCAGTATTTAAGGCATTCAGCGGATAGTTTTTCCAAAATTCAGGTCGTAATTGATCAGACATAGCGCACAGAAAATAACAAAACTGCGTCATTATAACAGCCTTGTTTCAACTTGTTGCTTTTGTTTAGTCTTTAAATGAATCAAACACTTAACTCAAACAACTGAACATTTAATACACAAAAACAAAACAGTGTGCTGCGTTCAGCTCCCTATACTAAATTCAGAAGCTATAAAAACACATGGAGAACAATTATGTTTCGTTGGGCTATAATCTTCGCAGTGATTGCGTTAATCGCGAGTTTACTTGGTTTTGGTGGTGTCGCAGGTTTATCCAAAGACTTTGCCATTATTTTATTGGTGATTGCTGTGATTTTGGCAATTGTTGGTTTCCTCTCTCGCGGAAAAATCTAGTGACCTCGTCTATAAATTCCTAAAAATCAGATAAAAAAGAAGGATTTTTCCTTCTTTTTTTATGTCTGCTTTTTACGCAACAAATGCCAATTTGGCTCTTTTTAAAATATTTTCTCACATTTATAGGCAGTATTTCCCCTGTTTTTAAAAATGCGTGCCATATTATTATGCTTTAATCATGGCATTGAAAACGATAAGGAATAAGGCATGGCTTTAGCAATCAAAACTCGCGAAATTGAATATACCGCTGCAGATGGCAGCAAACTGATCGGTTATTTTGCTGCACCAGAAGCAGCGCAAGCTATCGCGGGGGTGATTGTCGCACCTGAATGGTGGGGACGTAACGAATACACCGAACAACGTGCGCGTGAATTGGCTGAACATGGTTTTGCAGCCTTAGCGATTGATATGTATGGCGATAAAAAAGTCACCACCACCGCAGCCCAAGCCAATGAATGGATGATGCAAACTTTTGCAGATGCTGACACAATTGTGACTCGTGCGTCTGCAGCTTTGGACACTTTAGCTGCCCAACCTGAAGTAAATCGCGATAAACTCGCTGCAATTGGTTTCTGTTATGGCGGCAAAGTCGTTCTGGATTTGGCTCGTTCTGGCGCAGCATTAAAAGCAGTGGTGACCTTCCACGCCAACCTCAGCCCGAAAGCCCCTGCACAACAAGGTCAGGTACAAGCCGAGATTTTGGTGTTGCATGGTGAACTGGACAGCATGGTGACTTTAGACGACGTCGCAAGTTTCCGTGAAGAAATGCACGCGGCTCAAGTAGAGCATGAAGTGATTATTTTTGAAGATGCCAAACACGGCTTTAGTAACCCTCAAGCCGATGAACGTGCCAAAGCCAATGGGGTCGATTTAGGCTATAACGCATCGGCAGAGCAACAAGGTTTAGCTGCCATGTATGAAGTGTTGGATCGTCGTTTAGCAGATTAATCTGCTGTTCACATTACGCAGCATATACTCAACGCAAGCCAAGAAAATTTTAAAGAAGAGGATATAACAATGACTGAGCAATGCCCTTATTGCAATTTTGATGATTATGATGTTTTGGCAAAAAATGAATTTGGGGTAATTTTGCCTGAACCCAATGCCCTGTCTAAAGGACATTGCGTGATCATTCCGCTACGTCACGTCGGCTCTTTTTTTGACATTACAGACAAAGAACGTAAAAGCTTATTGTCTTTATTAGAATTGGCGCGCAATGAGTTGCAATTGCGTCATCAACCTGCAGGTTTCCATGTGGGTTTTAATGATGGCGATGTGTTTGATGCTAAATCTGAGCATTTACACATCCACATTATTCCACGCTATGAAGGTCAGACCTTAAAATTGGATAACCGTTGGGGTATGAGCGGTCAAATTTAAACCACGACTCGTTTTATCCCAAACCAAGTGAAACCAAACCTAAAGAAGAAGATGCACGCTCATCTTCTTTATTTATGCACGTAATTCCCACGCCAGTTTGGCTATACTAAGCCGCTACTTTACAAACTGGGTTCGCATGACTGCTTTTTCATTTTCCGATGCTCTCCTCACGTGGTTCGATCAACACGGACGCCATGACCTGCCGTGGCAAGTCGCCGATGATCCCTATGCGGTGTGGGTGTCTGAAATCATGCTGCAACAAACTCAGGTCAAAACCGTATTGCAATATTTTGAGCGTTTTTTGCAGCGCTTTCCGACAGTGCAAGATTTAGGACGTGCAACTTGGGATGAAGTTGCACCGTATTGGGCAGGTTTAGGCTATTACGCCCGCGCCCGCAACTTGCATAAAGCCGCAGCCATTGTGGCACAGCAAGGACATTTTCCAAGTACGCTCGAACAGTGGATGGCTTTGCCGGGCATTGGTCGCTCTACGGGTGGTGCCATGATGTCGCTGGGTTTACGCCAATACGGCGTCATTATGGATGGCAACGTCAAACGGGTATTGGCACGTTTTTTTGCTATTGAAGATGATTTATCCAAACCTGTGCATGAACGTGCCATGTGGCAACTGGCAGAACAGCTCTGCCCCGAAGTGCGTAATCACGACTATACGCAGGCCATTATGGATTTGGGCGCCACCATTTGTACCCCCAAAAAGCCACTGTGCTTATATTGCCCAATGCAACAACACTGCAAAGTACATCAACAAGGTTTAGAGCAGGAATTGCCCTTTAAAAAACCGAAAAAAGCCGTACCCGTTAAATCTGCACAGGTCTTAGTACTGCAATGCGCAGATCAGTGGTTATGGCAACAACGTCCCAATACAGGACTTTGGGGTGGACTATGGTGTTTGCCTGTCATTGAAGATGCACAGGCTTTTGAGCAACTGTGTCAAAGCTTGAGCCTTAAACAGGTACAGCAACGCGCACAGATTTCACATAGCTTTACCCATTTCACTTGGCAGCTTGAAGCACTGTGTTTTCAGGTCGATGCTGATCTACAAGAACACTTGGCAATAGAACTGAATGCAGATTGGTATAGTCCGCAACAAGCCAGCGATTTGGGCATTCCGACGGCCATGAAAAAATTGATCTCGGCAATCAATCTGTGACATAGTCAAGCATCGTGATGAATGAAATCTTTGCTTTCACTGCCATTACAAGGATGTCTTATGTTTCGATGGATTGCTGTTTTAAGCCTGTCACTCTTTACCTTATTGATTGCGGCCTGTAGTTCTGCACCGAAACGTCCTAGTACCCCACTCCCGCCTGCCTTGGTGCAAAAACTCAATCAAATGAGTTTAAAAACTCGCTTGCCCATTCCTGTGCAGGGCATTAAAGCGCATCAGTTGAATGACACTTGGGGTGCATCTCGTAGTAGCGGACGTTTGCATGAAGGCATTGATATTCTTGCCGCCAAAGGCAGCAAAGTGTATAGCGCTACAGAAGGTTTAATTGCAGACTTACGCGATAATCGCTTAGGTGGTAAAGTAATTTGGATATTAGGGCCTGCAGGCACTTGGCATTACTATGCACACTTGGATGGACATAAACGCGGTTTAAACGTGGGCGATTATGTCAAGGCAGGAACGCATATTGGCTATGTCGGCAATACAGGCAACGCCCGACACACTGCCGCACATTTGCATTACGGACTTTATTTAAATGGTAAAGGACGCGGTGCGGTCAATCCTTATCCTTATTTACGTTAATTTTGTTAGGAACATTTCATGTCTGAAGCCTTGATAAATCGATTGGTGGAATTTGCAGAATCTGGCAATCAACAAAAAATTGTATTGGCAGGACAAGTCCATCAAGGCTGGGTCATGGAAATTACTGAAGATGCCCTGCTCATCAGCACAGGTTATTCAGATAAAGTTGGTAAAGACAACTGGATTTCCTTTCACGATCTGCAACAGGCAGAACTATATTATTGGGATAACCAACATGACCAATGGGCAGCATTTCAGCTTTAAGTCCGTCCCATTCACATCTATTCAGCTATCTATTCAACAAGGAGCATGACCCATGACGATACAACGCTGTGGCTGGTGTTCCGATGATCCGCTCTATATTGCCTATCATGATTTAGAGTGGGGACAAGCTGTATTTGCCGAAGTGCATTTATTTGAAATGCTGTGTTTAGAAGGACAGCAAGCAGGCTTGTCTTGGATTACTGTATTAAAAAAACGTGAAGCGTATCGTCAGCATTTTTTTCAATACAGCATTGCTGAAATTGCCGCCTTCAGTGATGATGATATTGCGCTCAAATTACAAGATGCTGGATTGATTCGACATCGAGGTAAATTACAAGCAATTCGTGACAACGCACGTGCATGGCAAAAACTAAAAGACGCCGATATAAACGTCGTGACATGGCTTTGGGGTTTTGTTGCACAGCAACCTATTAGGAATGATGTACCTGACTATCGTCTTGCGCCTGCACAAACCGACGCTAGTGTTGCCATGTCGAAAGCCCTAAAGAAAAATGGTTTTAAATTTGTAGGCCCGACCACCTGCTATGCTTTTATGCAAGCTGTAGGCATGGTCGATGATCATGAAAATCACTGTCACTTTAAAACAACATCTTAAAGCAACATCCAAGCTTTAGTATTCAAAACTGCTCAACCCATAATAGCAAGATCACCAATCAATACAGTCAGCCTTATGACAAGGACGGTGCAATATGAGTAATACCATTCGAGCCTATGCCGCAATGCAGGCAGGTGAAGCCCTGCAAGCCTATCAATTTGATGCGGGTGAACTGCAGGCGCATCAGGTAGAAGTCAAAGTCGAATATTGTGGCTTATGCCATTCCGATCTTTCAGTCATTCAAAATGACTGGCATTCCTCAGTATATCCTGTGGTGGCAGGACATGAAATTATTGGCACGATTACTCAATTGGGCAGTGAAGCCAAAGGTTTAACCGTGGGGCAACGTGTAGGCATTGGCTGGACTGCAGACAGTTGCCAACACTGCGATGCCTGTATTGCAGGCGAACAAGTGCTGTGCAGCAATGGCACCACCGCAACCATTGTGGGACATGCAGGTGGTTTTGCCGATAAAGTCCGTGCAGGTTGGCAGTGGGTCATTCCATTACCCGATGAGGTCGATCCTGTCAGTGCAGGGCCTTTGCTCTGTGGTGGAATTACCGTATTTGATCCGATCTTGAAACATCAAATTCAGGCAGTACATCATGTTGCGGTGATTGGTATTGGTGGCTTGGGGCATATCGCCATCAAATTATTAAAAGCATGGGGCTGTGAAATTACGGCGTTCAGTTCCAATCCAGACAAAACCGCAGAATTACTGGCTATGGGTGCAGACCATGTAGTGAACAGCCGTGATGCTGCTGCCCTTAAAACCCAGCGTGGCAAGTTTGACCTGATTTTAAGTACGGTAAACGTAAGCTTGGACTGGAATGCTTATTTAAGTACGCTTGCACCACATGGCACTATTCACATGCTAGGTGTAGCGCTAGAACCCATGCAAATTAAGGCGGGCAGCTTAATTGGCGGTGCAAAATCGGTTACTGGTTCATCGACAGGTTCGCCTGCAGCGCTGCGTCAATTACTACAATTTGCCGCACGCAAACAGATTGCCCCACAGGTGGAAGTTTTTCCGATGTCACAGATCAATCAGGCAATTGAACATTTGCATCAGGGCAAGGCACGCTATCGGGTTGTGTTAAAGGCCGACTTTGACTGACTTTTAAGATAAGTCATGATAGTCAAATATATTTCTATCTTTATTTAGGTAAAACCGCTCATCTAAAAACCTAGATCACATGAGGATACTCGGAAGTGTCATCCACAACCTGCGTAGCATTAGACCATTATTGTTTCTGCGAAATAATGAATGAGATACAAGAATTAAACAGGTTTTGTGGATGACAATGGTTTTGCCCACTTTTGCCGAAACAAAAGTGGGTCGAACCGAAGGTTAATCCTATTATTGGACAACAACCCATCAGGACGCTGTCTTGATCATTTATGCGATTACAATAAAAATTTACCTACAGCCCAAACGCAATCTGACTTTTCTTAAATGACCCACATCTAGTCCTGAATTGATAAGATTTATGTATAAAAAATGTTTTAGATATTCAGTCTGTTATAGAATAAACTGCGTAAGCAGCATATATTAAAAAGTTGAATCGACACAGGCTGCAAAGCCACGTGCCAAACTAGAAAAGTCTGTGAAAAAGTCTGCTAAGATGAATGCTGCTTTTTTAACTATAAAATGAATTTGAGAAAACCTATGAGTAAAGCCTTACCCATCGCTGTTGCTGTAATTTTAGGCGGTGCTG
The DNA here is from genome assembly GCF_013418635.1 of Acinetobacter sp. YH12131. NCBI lineage: Bacteria > Pseudomonadati > Pseudomonadota > Gammaproteobacteria > Moraxellales > Moraxellaceae > Acinetobacter > Acinetobacter sp. YH12131. The sequence goes on along the minus strand of NZ_VPBQ01000007.1, from coordinate 24,062 downwards.
CACTTGTTCCTGTTTATTATGCCTCTCAAAACCCAGCAGTGGCGACCTCTAAAGCGTCGGCAAATGCTTCTGCGGTTGAAAAAATCAGCTACGCTTTGGGTTATGAAGTGGCACATCAAACCCCACCAGAGCTAGACATCAACAGCTTTGTAACAGGTGTGCGTGAAGGTCATGCGCGTAAACAACCTGCCTACACCGAAGAAGAATTACAAAAAGCCTATGAGCAATTCCAGCAAGAGTTGCAACAAAAACAAGCCACTCAGGCGCAAGCTGCACAAACAGCCAGTGATTCATTCTTAACTGAAAATGGCAAAAAAGCAGGCGTACAAACCACAGCTTCTGGCTTGCAATATCAAGTGATTAAAGAAGGCACAGGCAAACAGCCAACGGCAAGCTCTGTGGTCAAAGTGCACTACACGGGTAAACTGGTCGATGGCAAAGTATTTGACAGCTCGGTACAACGTGGTGAGCCAATTGAATTCCCACTGAATCAAGTCATTCCGGGCTGGACTGAAGGTTTACAGCTCATGAAGGAAGGCGGTAAAGCTACGCTCTATATTCCATCGAAACTGGGCTACGGCGAACAAGGTGTACCAGGCATGATTCCTGCCAACAGCACCTTAATTTTTGATGTTGAACTGATTGAAGTGAAATAACAACATCACCCTTTCAGGAGAGCTTGGCTCTCCTGTATGGTCTTAGGACGAAAAGAATGAAAAAACACCTTGCCCTTGTGTGTATCGCACTGCTCAGCAGTGGCAGTTTTGCCAAAACCGTGACCAATAAAAGTCCTGTTGCAGATCAGGTCGGTTATAGCTTTGGTTATTTAATGGGGCGCAGCAATGCGGAAACCTTAAAAGATATTGATCTCGAAGCCTTCATTGCTGGCTTAAAAATGGCAACACAAGACCAAGCCGCCAGTTTAAGCGATGAAGAAATGGCACGAGTGCTGACTCAATTCAAAAAGCAAGCCGAAGCCAAACAACTGATTGAGCTTAAAAAAGTAGCCGATAGCAATGCTAAAATTGGGCAAGCCTTTTTAAACAATAATGCCAAAAAGGCAGGGGTCAAAGTCACCAAGTCTGGCTTGCAATATCAAGTCTTACAGGCAGGTACGGGCAAATCACCCAAAGCCACCTCTACCGTTAAAGTCCATTATGAAGGTCGTTTAATTGATGGTACGGTATTTGACAGTTCTATCGCCCGCGATCAAGCTGCAGAATTTCAGGTCAGCCAAGTCATTCAAGGTTGGACTGAAGGCTTACAACTCATGAAAGTTGGTGCCAAATATCGCTTCTTTATTCCTGCTGCTCTAGCCTACGGTCAAATTGGCTCAGGCGATGCAATTGAGCCAAACAGCACGCTTATTTTTGATGTGGAACTTTTAGAAATTGTAAAATAATCCAAAGCCGCATCATCTTTAAACAAAAAAATACCGCAATTTAAATTGCGGTATTTTTTCAGATCAACTTCGCTTCATTAAGGTTTTAAATGACGTGGTCTAAAACCCGTTGCCAACAATCCAACCCCATAGGCCACTACGCCCACCACACACAGCGCAGTGACTTCTGCCACACGCATCCATTGTGATACATCACCGTTATACCAAGTTAAGGCATACCACAACGCAGCAATCATCACGGCATTTGCCACTGCAAACTGCACCATGAGTTTTTTCCAGTGCGCACCAAAACGGAAAATCTTGCGTTGATGCAAATAGAAATACAACATGCCTGCATTCACCAAAGCCGAACCTGATGATGCCAGTGCCAATGCCATGTGTTCAGCTTGCCAGTCAATCAGTTTAAAGAAGCCAATAAACACCACGTTTAAAATCGCATTGGCAGCCACAGCCATTAAACCCACACGTACTGGTGTTTTGGTGTCTTGCTGTGCATAAAAACCCGGTGCAAAGACTTTAATCAGCATGAATGAAATCACCCCTGCACTCATACATTGCAAGGCCAAAGCGGTCATTTGCGTATCTTTAAAACTAAACTGACCACGCTCAAACAAGGCTTGGATAATAGGCGTTGATAACATAAACAGTGCAATACTGGCAGGGACACCTACCAAAATAATCACCCGTGCAGCCCAGTCCATCATGCCGCGGAATTTATCCATATTTTGTTCTGCATGACGCGCAGACAGTGACGGTAAAATGACCGTCCCAATCGCTACACCAATTAAGCCCAAAGGTAGCTCTGTCATACGTTCCGCACTATACAACCACGACACCGAACCATCCTGCATAAAAGATGCCCAAATGGTGTTGAGTAGCAGGTTAATTTGCGTGACCGATACCCCAAATAAAGCAGGCAGCATCAGCTTCATAATCCGATCCACCCCTTCATGCTTGAAATCAACTTTAGGGGGAATCAGCAGCTTTTTACGCCATAGTTCTGGAATTTGAATCGCAAGTTGTAAAGCACCCGCGATAATCACCGCCCAACCCAGTGCCATAATCGGCTCTGCCATGTACGGTGTGAGCCATAATGCACCTGCAATCATCGCCACATTCAGCAATACAGGCGCAAAGGCAGGCGTGGTAAATGAGCCATAGCTGTTCAAAATACTGCTGGCAAATGCCGTCAGCGACATAAACAACAAATAAGGAATGGTCAGGCGGAACATATCGGTGGCTAGCGCAAACTTTTCAGGGTCGCTATGGAAACCCGGTGCGTAGATATACATCACCGCAGGCGCAGCCACCATGGCGGTAAAGGTTAGCCCTGTCATTACCGTCATTAAACAGCCAAAAACCCGACTAATTAAAATTTGTACTTCGGCATGAGTGCGGCTGGTTTTATATTCGGTCAATACAGGAATAAATGCCTGCGAAAACGCCCCTTCGGCAAACAGTCGCCTGAAAAAGTTGGGGATACGAAACGCCACCACAAAGGTATCGAAATCTTTACCTGCACCAAACACATTCAGCAATACCACATCACGGACTAATCCTAGCACCCGTGACAGCATGGTCATTGCACTGACAATAAAGGTCGATCGCCAAAGCGCCATCGTTACCACCCAATTAAAAATTTAGTCGCTATTGTAATCAAAGCATCAACAAAGTTTTGTTATTGATTGATCAATTTTTCCTGTGATGTCGAAGCTTTAAGTTGAGATAACTGTTCACGAAAATACTGCCAGTCAAAATACGGCCCTGGATCAGTTTTACGTCCCGGTGCAATATCGGAATGTCCTGCAATATGCTGTTGAATACTCGGATAGGCCTGCTGCAAACTGTGTACCACCTGCACCAAACTCTGATATTGCGCTGTTTCAAAAGGCAAGTCATCACTGCCCTCTAATTCAATCCCAATTGAATAGTCATTACATTCAGGCTGTGCCAAATAACTAGAACGCCCCGCATGCCACGCCCGATCTGCAAAATTAACAAATTGCAGCACCTCGCCTGTTCTTAAAATCAACAAATGTGCCGAAACCTGCAGGCCTTGAATGGTCTGAAAGTAAGGATGCTGCGACCAATCCATTTGGTTCTGAAAAAATTGCTCAATATAACCACCACCAAATTGTGACGGCGGCAAACTAATATTGTGAATGACCAGCAATTGAATCTCTTGGTCTGTCGGACGGGCGTTGAAATTCGGAGATGGGACTTGTCTTGCCCCTTGTAATTGACCCTCAACCACCTGAAACGACGGCACATGCTGCATAAGGCAATCCCCAAACCATTAGAATAGAAAAATAGAACAGAAATTTCAGTTTAATGCCAACGCGTGACAATGAACATCTTAAATTACACCCGAACGTGGCTAAAAAACACATCCTGACGCAGAACAGTGTTAATATAACGCGCAATTTTCATGGGCAAGATCGACACGGAAAATCTTATGAGCATCTCTCCAGCTTTGCTTGAACAATCCATCCAAATCAATATTCAGCAAGCCTTGCATGAAGATATTGGCGATGGTGATATTACCGCATTATTGACCCCTGAAGATGAGCAGGCCACTGCCACCATTATTAGCCGTGAAGACATGATTTTGGCAGGTCAACCGTGGGTAAATGCCCTGATTCAAGCATACGATGCCAATGTGCAAGTCACGTGGTTAAAAAATGATGGCGACCACGTTGCTGCCAATGAAGCCTTTTTGAAATTGGCAGGTTCTGCACGCAGCCTGTTAACGGTAGAACGCCCTGCGCTGAATTTTGTGCAAACCCTGTCTGCTGTTGCGACTAAAACCGCAGCCTATGTGCAACAACTTGAAGGCTTAAATACCAAACTGCTAGATACCCGTAAAACCTTACCGGGTTTACGCATTGCACAAAAATATGCTGTCACGGTCGGTGGTGGACAAAACCATCGTTTAGGCTTATTTGATGCCTTTTTGATTAAAGAAAATCACATTATGGCAGCAGGCGGCATTACTCAGGCAATTGCCAAAGCACATGCCATTGCTCCGGGCAAACCTGTAGAAGTTGAAGTGGAAACTTGGGATGAACTAAATCAAGCCCTTGAAGCCAAAGCTGATATTGTGATGTTGGATAACTTTAGCCAGCAACAAATGATTGATGCGGTCAAGCATGTGGCAGGTCGTTGTAAACTTGAAGCGTCGGGCAACATCACCATTGAAAATTTACGTGAAGTGGCTAGTACAGGCGTAGATTATATTTCGATGGGTGTTTTAACCAAAGATGTCAAAGCTGTGGATTTATCAATGCGTTTTAATGCGTAAACGATTACTTTTAAAATTAAGGGTGCAATCTGCACCCTTAATTTTTTCCAAAAATTGATTTTAAGGAGGCAAATGAGCCTCCTTTTTTTATGCCTCAATTTTGAATTTAATCATCGTCCTTGTTGTCGTTGTCGTTGTCGTTGTCGTTGTCGTTGTCGTTGTCGTTGTCGTTGTCGTTGTCGTTGTCGTTGTCGTTGTCGTTGTCGTTGTCGTTGTCGTTGTCGTTGTCAGAAGCTTGACCGAGTACACTACGATTGTCTTCATTTTCACGCTCAGTACGTGAATCACATGCAGTTAAAAACAACATCATGGCAGACATTAAAATAATCAATAGTTTCATGCTTTCCTCCTCTTTTCATTCAGGCTCTTTGCATACAGTTTTCCATCTTAAAAGAACGCATCCTGCAATATTGTAGCTTTTTGCTTCACGCTTCCTATCGCAATCTAAATCTCATCCATAAAAAAACGCATCCGAAGATGCGCTCTTAAACAGCAGAAAAACATCAAAAAGCTTAGCTTACCAACCTAAAGCTTGCTGCTGTTTTTTTACCAATTCCTGAATACCTTTTTCTGCCATTTCCAACATGGCATTACATTGCACACGATTAAACGGCTTATCTTCAGCAGTACCCTGAATTTCAATAAATTCACCTGCTTGTGTCATCACCACGTTTAAATCAGTTTGGCAATTTGAATCTTCTTCATAGCACAAATCCAATAACACTTGGTCTTGGTACATGCCCACAGAAATTGCAGCCACCAAACCCTTTAATGGGTCATGCTTAATTTTTTTCTTTTCCAGCAACACATTCATAGCATCAATCAATGCCACTGCTGCACCTGTAATGGCTGCAGTACGGGTACCGCCATCGGCCTGAATCACATCGCAGTCAATGGTAATGGTGTTTTCACCCAGTTTCTTCAAATCGACCATGGCACGCAAGCTACGACCAATTAAGCGCTGAATTTCCTGTGTACGTCCGCTTTGTTTACCACGCGCCGCTTCACGGTCACTACGGGTATGAGTTGAACGTGGCAACATGCCATATTCTGCAGTTACCCAACCTTGTCCCTGCCCTTTTAAAAAGCGCGGTACAGAGTTATCAATACTTGCGGTACACAAAACTTTGGTATGACCAAACTCTACCAACACTGAACCTTCAGCATAGCGAGTATAGTTACGGGTAATTTTTACCTCACGTAATTGATCTAAAGCTCGTTGGTCAATACGCATAATGTGTCCTTATTTTTGGCTCAAATAAATTGCCCGCAAGTATAACAGATGCCACAGCGCAGGTCGCTTTTCCAAAGCTTGACGTGTGCTGTTTCGGTAAATTTTGCCTGTATTTTTACAAAGTGGCTTCATTCATCTTTTAGTATTATCGTGAAACACAGGTTTTTGTTAGACTGCGCGGCACTGGCAGAATCAGGAAATACAATGTCGATTCGGGAAGAACGAAAACAACAAAGTCGTCAGGCAATTATGGATGCAGTGCTGCAACTCAGCAGCGCAGGACGTGCATTTAGCAGCATTAGCTTAAGAGAAATTTCACGACAGATTGGACTGGTGCCCACCGCATTTTATCGGCATTTTCAAGATATGGATGAGTTGGGGCTAGATTTGGTCGATCAAGTTGCCTTGCACATTAAAGGTATTTTGTATCAGTTGGGACAAGCTTATTTATACCAACCCGATGCACAGACCGAAAAGGCATTGACCCTATTTTTTAAATCTGTCGATCAACATCCACAACAATGGATTTTTTTAATTGCCGAACGCTGGGGCGGTTCGACCATTTTACGGCAAGCCATCGCCCGTGAAATTGATTTTTTAATTGAAGATTTAGCTAATGATTTACAACGGGTCGAAAGCGTACAACATTTTCAGCATGCTGAAGATTTTCACATTCTGGCCAATATTTTAATTAATTTATCGTTAAATTGGGCAATGAGCTGGATTGGTTTAGAACGCCAATTTGAAGCCGAAAAATTACCTGAACAACAGCAGCGTTTTATTCAACAAACCATTACTCAAGTACATTTATTATTTCGTGGCATTTGCCACTGGCAACGTCCGCAGCCTGTCGCAGATTAAACATACAACACACTTTTAACCTGCAATAAAAAAACCGCAATGACGTTGCAATCATTGCGGTTTTTAGCGATGCGCTGCTGATTCAGCCTTGCATCATCTTGTTATTGCATCTGCTTATTTCTTAGCTTTACGCTCTTGATCAACCAAGTAGTTCACTACTTGAATCACTTTGCCGTTATCGCCTTGAACGATATATTTACCATTCACCACCACCGCAGGTACACCTGTCAATTGGTACTGACGCGCCAATTGTTTAGCTTGTGAAATTTTAGAGGTGATCGCAAACGAGTTAAACATGCTGTTAAATTTCGCTTCAGGTACACCATATTTCACAAAGAATTTAGCTTGTGATTGTTGGTCAAAAATTTGCTGACCTTTGTCATGAATGGCATGGAAAAGTGGCAAGTGAGTTTTCTTGCGCACACCCAAAGCTTCAGACACATAATAACCACGTGCATTCATTTCCCAAACAGGATTCATGGCTGCAGGAGTACGCACAAAATTCACATCTTTAGGTAACTGGCGTAACCATGTTTGCATATATGGTTCTAAAGTAAAGCAGTGACCACAGCCATACCAAAAGAACTCACGCACTTCAATTTTACCTGGTACATCAACCTTACCCGGGTTGGCGACAACGCTATAATCTTTACCTGCTACAAAATTTGCCGCCATAGTGCTACCAGAAATAGCAAAGATGGCAGTTGCCAAACTACCTAAAAGGAATTTTTTCATTGCGTTTATAATCCTCTAAATCATTCTGTTTAGTGTATGGCAACACTATAAATCAATTATGCTGATTTCGTTTTCCTTCTGTGAACTTTTTTACAGCTTTTATCGCTTTTTTTAGAATTAACGCTACACTAGGGTTTATATCTATTTTTCCAATTATCACGACCCAATTGAGGTGGCACCCATGTCGCATTTGAATGTTGATCCACAAGAAATTGCCAAATTTGAAGCATTTGCAGCCATATGGTGGGATCAGCATTCCGAGTTCCGTCCCCTGCACATGATTAATCCACTGCGCTTAAACTGGATTGATGAGCACGCAGGCGGCTTGGCAGGCAAGAAAGTGCTAGACGTCGGCTGTGGTGGTGGTATTTTGGCAGAAAGCATGGCTCGTCGCGGTGCCAATGTGCTTGGAATTGATATGGGCGAAGCACCTTTAAACGTGGCACGCCTGCATGCAGAACAAGAAGGCGTACACAATATTGAATATCGCCAAATTCCTGTTGAGCAATTGGTAGATGAGCAAGCTGGTCAATACGATGTGGTGACTTGCATGGAAATGTTAGAGCACGTACCTGATCCGGCCTCGATTATTCAAGCCTGCCAAAAACTGGTCAAGCCGGGCGGTCATGTATTTTTCTCGACCATTAACCGCAACCCTAAATCATACCTATTTGCCATTATTGGGGCAGAATACGTGCTGCGCATGTTAGCCAAAGGCACACACGATTATCATAAATTTATTAAACCGTCTGAATTGGCACACGACATTCGCCAAGCGGGTTTAAAACTTAAAGATATGACGGGTTTACACTACAACCCACTGACTAAACGCTATTGGTTGGCACCTAATGTTGATGTGAACTACATGGTTTACACGGTCAATGAGGCAACAGAATGAAAGCCGTTTTATTCGACCTCGATGGCACCTTAATTGATACCGCTGCAGATTTTATTCGCATCATTCAAGACATGTGCCACGATAAAGGCTGTGAGATTGTGGCAGCAGAAGCCATTCGCACGCAGGTGTCTGAAGGTGCACGGGCGATGGTCAAATTGGTCTATCCAGAACTTGAAGTAGATGACCCTGTATTTCTTGCGCATCGACAACGCTTTTTAGACCTGTACGGCGCAGATATTGCAGTCGAAACTGATCTGTTTGAAGGCATGTATCCACTGCTTGATGCGTTGGAACAGCGTCAAATTCCGTGGGGTATTGTCACCAATAAACCGCGCTGGCTCAGCGAAGCACTGCTCAAAGCACTGAATTTAACTGAACGCTGTGCAGTTTTGGTCTGCCCTGAAGATGTTAGCCGTACCAAGCCAGACCCAGAACCTATGTATTTGGCGGCCAAACAGATTGAAATTGCCCCAGAACATTGTATTTATGTGGGCGATCATCCACGTGATATCGATGCAGGTCGTAACGCCAATATGTATACCATTTTGGCAGCATACGGTTATTTACCCTTGCAACACAAAGATGACTTAACAGCATGGCAAGCAGATTGTATAGTGGATTCAGTGACTGAATTACATACGGTTTTAGACAAATTGGTGCTGCAAGCTGCAACGCAAAACAGCAGTGCCAATGCTTGAATCAGTCCTGTAAAGCGATGACATGAAACTCAACCCATAAGCAATAAGAAATGAACAGGAGGGATGCCCATGAAATACTCAGAATATCAACCTCGCCCCGATCTTCTCAAAGATCGTATTATCCTGATCACAGGTGCGGGTGATGGTATTGGACGAGCGGCTGCCCTCAGTTATGCGCTACACGGAGCAACCGTAGTGCTGCATGGTCGTACCTTAAATAAACTTGAAGTGATTTATGATGAAATCGAAAGTTTAGGCGCACCACAACCTGCTATTTTGCCGCTGCAGCTTTCAAGTGCTTCACCACGAGATTATGAATTACTGGTCGATACCCTAGACAAACAATTCGGACGTTTGGATGGTATTTTGCATAATGCAGGCATTTTAGGCGAACGGACTGAGTTGGCAAATTACCCTGCCGATGTTTGGGATGACGTCATGGCAGTGAATTTACGTGCGCCATTTGTACTCACTCAGGAATTATTACCACTTTTGGCAAAATCGGAACATGCTTCAGTCGTGTTTGCCAGTTCAGGTGTAGGTCGTGAAGCACGTGAACGCTGGGGTGCTTATTCGGTGTCTAAAATTGCAATTGAAGCGGTGAGCCAGTTATTTGCCAAAGAACAGGTGCATCCAAATATTCGCTACAACTGCATTAACCCGGGTGCAACCCGCACTGCCATGCGTGCCAAAGCCTATCCTGATGAAGATCCAAAAACTTTACCTACACCCGATGCCATCATGCCTGCCTATTTATATTTAATGGGCGATGACAGCTTGCACATGAATGGTCAAAGTATTGATGCACAGGATTAGTCCTGTGGTTTGATCCGAAGAAAGGAAGCGCTTGCTTCCTTTTTTATGGACTTAACCTAGCATATTGCCAATTTTTGCGCATGGATTTGCGGTAAAATGGCATCGCACAAGCATCTTCAGGTTTCTACCCTGCCTATTTTTGGCAGCACAAAGCCTGATTGCCATGCTTCACATTTCAATTCAACCTCAACGATGCAGAGAGCAACATGACTGAATTAAACAACATCACCGTGACACCACTTGAAGATGGTATGGTGTCTTTATTGATTGATGGTCAGCCTATTTCTGAAAAATATGGCATGAAGTTTGAAGCCAGCATCGTAGATGACATTCAGGCACTCGACAACGGTCAGAAAATCAAACTGTTTGATCAGTTTGTGTTTTCACATACCGATCTCAATTTTGAACACGCTTACCACTATGTCACTGGCATTGAAAAGTTGGATGATCGCTATCACGTGGTTAAAAACTTTGTCTATCGTATTAAAATTGAAGGGCAACCTGAAATTGAACACGTGATTACAAAACAAGGTGCACCGATGACAGCTGAAGATGTACGTGAATTTATTAATGCACATATTCAAAAATCACTCACCGACTATACCGACTTAAACTACGCCTATTAAGCAAAAATCACGGCAACGGGGGGTGTTAATCGTTTTGCTGAATTGATTTTATAAAATTAAACGGTTTTACAAATTACATACATCACCTATGCTTGATGCATCTCCACAACAAGCATTAGGTAAATTGTGATGACTGATATTCAACGTAAAACTGCCGTGATTCAAAGTATTGAAAGCTTGCAATTAGGTCAGCATTTAATTGTGGCTTTGGATGATCGTGAAACAGCCGAATGTGTTGCCATCGCTGTGCAATCTTTACAAGGCTTAACTGAACATTGGAACTAAAGCAGACCATAGCAGTACGCTGCTATGGTGATGCCTCATCCTTTCCTGAGTACAACAAAAATCATCTAGCCTATTTTTCTGAGCTATACCTGCTAAATTTCGTATTTTGTCGCATAATAGAATCTATACCATGCCGCATCCTGCAGAGCGTATTTAAAAAATTCATGTGCTTTCTTCACAGTTTCTCTGCATTTAATGGTTAAAGTATGAACTGTGATATCAAGATGAGAGAATGAGGGGTTTACATGAAAAAGATTTTGACAGTTCTGGCAATGTCTTTCAGTGCTTTACTAAGCAGCAATTTTGCAACTGCCGCTCCTCAATTTGATCGAGACTCTGCTGACCATCCTCGTCACCAAGCACACAATAAACGTGAATTTCGTGCCGATGCTGAAGAGCGTATGCAAGACAAACGCCGCATGCGTGAAGAACGTGGTGTAAAACGTCTACAGCAACATAAATGGCAAACGGGTTATGTCATGCCGCAGCATTATCGTGGCAATGGTTATAAAGTCGATTATCAGGAACATAACTTGCCCCGCCCTGAACGCAAACAACAATGGTATAAAATCAACCAAGACTACATTTTGGTCGATGTCGAAAATCACCAGATTTTGCGTATCGCAGGTTTATAGACCTACTGCTGTACATACACAAGCTCTAAATCCATAGCCCAAAGTCCACTTTGGGCTTTTTTATAGGATGATGCTCACACTCATCTTATTGTTGTGAAATATCCCGCTCGAGCTCTCCTTGTTTTCTCCATAAAATTCACAATTCACCTCAATTTCCACCATCGTTTATCTTGAGTATTTGATTAATTTGAACACATCAACCCATATTTAAAACTGAAGGTAAATCCCATGAAAAAATTACTCAGCACCTTAGCACTGTCTTTAAGCGCAATCATGGCAACATCGGCCATGGCAGCACCCGACCATCGTTATGATGATCGTCGTCATCAAGCGAGTGCAGCATATAAACATCAAGACAAGCGCTGGGACAATCCACGTCATCATGCACAGTGGGAACAAAAGCGTTATGATCAAAAACGCGTGAATCCAAGTCGTGACTGGCGTGTAGGTCAAAACCTCCCACGCGGATATGATGCGAACCACTACAAAGTCAGTGATCGTGAAGCACGTCGTTTACCCAACACAGGTCGTTATCAGCAGTGGTATAAAGTCAACGGTGACTATGTGCTGATTAATGAGCGCACCCAGCGTATTATTCGTATTATTGGCTAAAACCGTTCAGCCTGAGCTGAAAAATAGCATTTCTCCACAACACCTGAAGCACCATTCAGGTGTTTTTTTATATTTAGTCTTCCGCTGCAGAATTTTTTGATTAGAATCAAAGACAGCACCATCGATCATTACAGCAGGCCAACGAATGACTCCAACTGAAAACCCGCACAGCACAACCTTACAATATGTGCATTGGTTTAGACATTCTGCGCCTTATATCAATGCCCACCGCAATAAAACCTTTGTGATTATGTTCGATGGTGAAGCGGTTTTGCATGAAAACTTTCAGCACATTATTCATGATATTGCCCTACTACACTCGCTTGGTATTCGTTTGATTTTGGTACATGGTGCGCGTCCACAAATTAATCAAAACTTAAAATTCAGCCAAATTGATACACCGTTTCATTTGCAACGTCGTGTCACCACTCGTGAATCTTTATCGTGTGTCATGAATGCTGTCGGTTCAATTCGCCTGCAAATTGAAGCCTTATTGTCGATGGGGCTAGCTAACTCCCCTATGTACGGCGCACGGATTGATGTGGTGTCGGGTAACTTTATCACCGCCAAACCGTATGGCATTCGTGATGGGGTCGATTATCAACTGACTGGCGAAGTCCGCACTGTAGATGTCGATGCCATTCAACGCCATTTAGAAAATCATAATATTGTGTTGCTCGGTCCAACAGGTTATTCCACCACAGGTGAAGTGTTTAACTTGTTGGCTGAAGAAGTGGCAACTAAAACTGCCATTCAATTAAAAGCTGACAAACTGATTTTCTTAGGCGCACAACACGGTTTGCAAAATGCTGAAGGTCAATTGCAACGTGAAGTTCATCCGCAACATTTAAATCCATATATTGAAGATGCTCAGCGACATCATCCCGAACTAGCTTTACATTTAAATGCAGCCCAAGATGCCTCATTAAACGGCGTACATCGGGTACATCTCATTTCCTATGCCTACGATGGTGCTTTACTCGAAGAACTGTTTACCCGTGATGGTTCAGGGACGATGGTGAGTGATGCACATTATGAAGAAGTGCGTACGGCCAATATTCAGGATGTAGGCGGTTTGATTCGTTTATTACGTCCTTTAGAAGAAGAAGGCGTGTTGGTATATCGTTCACGTGAGCGTCTGGAAAATGAAATTGGACAATTTGCAGTGATTGAACGTGACGGCATGATTCTCGCCTGTGCCGCCTTGTACCCCATTCCGACCACAGGTCATGAACTCAAGTCGGCCGAAATTGCCTGTGTCGCGGTGCATCCTGCTTATCGTAAATCCAACCGTGGTCGCCAAATTCTGGATTATTTAGAAGATAAAGCCAAAACCATGGGTATTCAGCAATTATTTATTTTAACCACTCGCACCGCACACTGGTTTTTAGAACAGGGCTTTGCACCTGCCAGTGTCGATGATTTACCCGATGCACGTCAGGCTTTATATAACTATCAACGCAACTCAATTGTGTGTAAAAAACGGCTCTAAGCGAAACTTTTGGTACGCTGAATGACACAGCACAATCAAAACCCAGAAATGTTTCACGTGGAACATGCTGCCGATTAAATCAGGTCATCACACCTATACCTGTCAGCACGGCAGTGTAGGGATGATCAAAATTGGCAGCACTCACACCACTGTTTAGTTTTTTTAAATAAAATTGATACAAGACAGAAGAAAACTTCACTTTTACCATTTATAAATAAAATCAACAAACGCTAATCATTTAGTCAGAAAATACATGAGCAAATATACTCCCCAACCCTAATTGGTTTTTTGATTGATTGCATAGCTAAACTACAGAATAAACTAAAAATATTTTAAAAATACATCTTTAAAAGATGCACAAGCCTGATGATTTGCCGTACAATTAATAATTCCCTTTTTTCATTGTTTTAAAATTACGAATGGAACAAAAAAAGAGTACACAAAAACGCCATCAGCTTCTCAATGCTGCACTCGACGTATTTTCTTTATACGGATTTAGCGGCGCAAGTTTGGATGAAATCGCACAAATTGCAGAGATGCATAAGTCGAATATTTTCTATTATTATGAAAATAAAGAAGCCTTATATGTTGAAGTACTAACTACAGTACTACAAAAATGGCTTGCACCTTTGCAAATGCTCGAAGCTGAACTCGAGCCTGATGAAGCAATTACCAATTATCTGCTGCAGAAAATTGAGGTTTCACGTACTCAGCCGAAAGCATCACGTCTATTTGCATTAGAAGTGATTCAAGGTGCGCCACATATTCAGGAAATTTTAAAAGGCCCTCTGAAAAAACTGGTCAAACGCAAAGCCAAAGTCATTACCATGTGGCAAGAGCAAGGCAAACTGTCTAAGCAGATTGATCCTGAGTTGCTTATTTTGAATATTTGGGCGATTACCCAAAACTATGCCGACTTTGCAACGCAAATGGAAATGGTGACAGGTAAAACCCTGCGCAACCGCAGCATGTTGCAACGTGTCTTGCAACATACAGTTCACATGATGCTCTACGGTATTATGCCGCGTCAGGACGAAGTGGATGCACCTCAAGCCGCTGTGGTCACTGCCACACCTGAACAAGAATCAGAAGACTAATTGCACAGCACTAACTAAGATACGCACTTTTACTCACGACCCTAGTTATGACTAGGGTCGTGGCGTTTTGGCAACGATATTATTTAAGACCCTGATACAAAGACAATAGTTTTTGCGCACCCAACAACAAGTTTTCTTCCCAGTCTAAATGCGCTGTATCATTGGCACCATCGGTAATATATTTCACCGACAGCATCCGCACCCCTAATTTTTTACAGACTTTGGCAATCGCATAGCCTTCCATGTCAACCAACTGACACGGTACTTTGGGCGTACCCGTTTCAAAGCTATCCCCCGTACCACAAATACCACTTGGCAAATGCTCAAAATAGCGTTCCAAATGAATTTCTGCAGGATGTTCCTGATCCATTGGCGTGACCCCCACCTGAAAACCCAACGGAGAAACATCCATATCGCGCTGCACAAACTGGCAGACTTCCACCAAAGCATGTGCATCAAAATGTGAGCTGCCAGCTGTGCCTAAATTCAATAAAGTTTTACAACCTGTCTTTTGAATCACTTCAAAGGCTTTAAATGCAGCATTGACCTTGCCAATGCCACTGTAATGCACCTGAATCCCAGCCTGCTCAAACAAGCCTTTAGACTCACTGGGCAATGCCATAATTAAAGCGAAATCAGAATTCATCACTATTTACTCGTACAGATCATTGAAACTGGGCACATTAGAAAAGAAAATCTGACGCGGTGCAAATCCAGTTCACCTTTAGCGCTCAAATAGTCGGATTTTGCCTGATTTTCAGATAATTTTTCAGGTTAAAAACACAACAGCAAGACGAAAGCGCGAGAATATGGCAATATATAGCCCTTACAAATTTTCAACTTTCATCCGATCATGCAGCTGCTCCGCCTGAATGCTTTATCTTCAACCACCGACCTCGCCCAAACTGCCGTGACCATTGGCAATTTTGATGGTGTGCATGTCGGTCATCAGGCGATGATTCAACAGCTCAAAGAAGTTGCTGCTATGCAACAACTCAAAACCGTGGTGATGCTGTTTGAACCTCAACCACTGGAATTTTTTAAAGGCTACGATGCTCCACCACGCATCAGCTCGTTGCGGGAAAAAGTCGAATATCTGACTGAATTGGGCATCGACTACATTGCAGTAGCGAAATTTGACAATCATTTCCGCAGTTTAAGCGCCGAAGCCTTTGCAAAACTTTTAAAAGATACCCTGAATGCCTCGCATTTGGTCTTGGGTGATGACTTCCATTTTGGTAAAAACCGCCAAGGCAATAGCGAGTTTTTGCGCAACTATGGCTTTCAGGTCACCAATTTAAACACCATTGAACTAAATGGTGAGCGTGTTAGCTCAACTCGTATTCGTCAAACCTTACAAGCAGGTGATTTGGCACTGGCAGCCAAACTGCTTGGACGCCCATATAGCATTACAGGGCGCGTCCAATATGGCGATCAAATTGGTCGCACACTTGATTTTCCAACCATTAATGTACGCTTAAACCGCCATAAACCCTGCTTAAATGGCATTTATGGCGTTGAAGTGGTCTGTGAAACCACCGCTTTAAGCGAAAAAGTCAAACACGATCATCCTCACAAAACGGGTGTTGCAGGCTACAGCCCGAACAGTCTGTTTGGTGCAGGGCATGTGGGTACGCGCCCAGCCATCCAACAAGTACAGCCCGAATGGCGATTAGAAGTACATTTCCCCAATGTTTCTGCTAATCTGTATGGCTTATTAATGCGGGTCACATTTTTAAACTATTTACATGGCGAAAAAAATTACCCTTCGCTTGAAGCACTCAAAGCGGGAATTGATGATGATGTTGAAAAACTTCTTGAATTTCGACAAGATCATCCCGATTTCCCTTTTTAATTTTACCCTGAATATTTAATGTAAAACGCGTCAGTCCATGGGCTGATTCAACTGGAAGACAACTTGCATGAGCGATAAGCAAACTCCTGAAAATGCAGTGGATTATAAAGCCACGCTAAACCTCCCAGGTACTGAATTTGCAATGAAAGCAAATCTCGCAGTACGTGAAGCGAAATGGTTAGAAGAGTGGTATGCCGACAACATTTATCAGCAGATTCGTGCATCGCGTATTGGCAAGAAAAAATATGTGCTTCACGATGGCCCTCCATACGCCAATGGTCAAATTCACTTAGGTCATGCGGTCAATAAAGTCCTAAAAGACATCATTATTAAAAGCCGTGTCATGGATGGCTATGACGCACCTTATGTTCCAGGTTGGGACTGTCACGGTTTACCAATTGAACTTAAAGTAGAAGAAAAAGTGGGTAAGGTGGGTGTAAAAGTCGATGCTTCGACTTTCCGTAAAGCCTGTCGCGAATATGCTTACACCCAAGTCGAATTACAGAAAAAAGACTTCGTGCGTATGGGTGTATTTGGTGATTGGGACAATCCTTACCTCACCATGAACTTCAAGCAAGAAGCCGATATCGTGCGTTCATTGGGTGCAATTGCCAAAGCAGGTCATATTGAACCGGGTCTTAAACCTGTGAACTGGTGTTTGGACTGTGGTTCTGCATTGGCAGAAGCCGAAGTTGAATATGAAGATAAAAAATCCGATGCAATTGATGTCGGTTTTGCTGTGGTCGATTTAGCCGATTTATCTGCACGTTTGGGCGTTCAAATTACCGATGCAACAGATATCGTGATTTGGACCACAACACCGTGGACTTTACCTGCGAACCAAGCCGTTGCATTACATGCCGAAATTGAATACCAATTGGTGAAGGCACGTGCCGATGAAAAAGCACCACAAAACTTTATTTTGGCCAAAGAATTGGTACTGTCAGCAACTGAACGCTATGGCTTTAGCAGCTATGAAGTATTGGCTGACTTCACAGGTGACAAACTCGAAAACCTGATCTTACAACATCCACTGATTCAAGCACGCCAAGTACCTGTGATTTTAGGTGAACACGTGACCGCAACAAGCGGTACAGGTGCAGTACATACCGCGCCTGGACATGGTGTGGACGACTATAAAGTTGGCTTACAATACAACCTAAAAGTTGACAATCCTGTCGGTGGCAATGGCGTATATTTACCTACTGCACCAATCTTTGCAGGCGAACACATCTACAAAGCCAATCCACAAATTATTGCGACTTTGGCAGAAAACAATAAGCTGTGGGCACATCACCCAATCAAACACAGCTATCCGCACTGCTGGCGTCATAAAACCCCAATTATTTTCCGTGCCACACCACAATGGTTTATCAGCATGGATAACCAAGGTTTACGTCAAGGTGCATTGAATGCGATCGAAAATGAGATCAGCTTCGTGCCAGATTGGGGTAAAAACCGTATTCAAGCCATGATTGAAGGCCGTCCAGACTGGTGTATTTCACGTCAGCGTACTTGGGGTGTGCCAATTCCATTCTTCGTACACAAAGACACCAACGAATTACACCCTCGCACACCTGAATTGATCGAAGACGTTGCAAAACTGATCGAGCAAGAAGGGATTGATGGTTGGTATAACCGTGAAGCCAAAGACTTCATTGGTGATGATGCCGAGCACTACAATGCAGTACGCGATACATTAGACGTATGGTTCGACTCAGGGACAACCCACTACGCTGTACTACGTGAGCGTGAAGAACTACAAGACCCTGCCGATCTTTACCTTGAAGGTTCAGACCAACACCGTGGCTGGTTCCAGTCTTCATTGCTGACCTCAATTGCCATCAATGAACGTGCACCATATAAAGGCTTGTTAACGCACGGTTTCGTGGTCGATGAAAAAGGCCGTAAAATGTCGAAGTCATTGGGCAATATCATCACCCCACAAGACATCATTAAAGACATGGGTGCAGACGGCTTACGTTTCTGGATCGCATCTGCAGATTACCGCTATGAAATGACTGCAGGTAAGGAAATCTTTAGCCGCGCATCAGACGGTTATCGTCGTATCCGTAATACCTTGCGTTTCTTGTTGGCCAACTTAAATGGCTTTAAACCATCGACAGATGCGCTTCCTGTAGATCAATTGATTGCTTTAGATCAATACATCCTGCAACGTGCCGCAGAAGTGCAAAAAACCATTCAGCAAGCCTATGAAGATATGAACTTCCATATCGTAACCAGTGCGCTGACCAACTTCTGTATTAACGATTTGGGTGGCTTCTACCTCGACATCATTAAAGACCGTCAGTACACCACTAAAGCCGACTCACAAGCACGTCATTCTGCACAAACCGCTTTGTATCACTTGGTTCAGGCTTTCGTTCGCTGGATGGCACCAATCTTAAGCTTTACGGCACAAGAAGCATGGCCACTCATTCCTGAGCAATCAGAAAAATATGTCTTCACTGCAGAATGGTATGACATTCCAGTGGCTTCTGAAGCCAACATCTTGGCAGAAGCGGAATGGCAAACCCTAATTGCAGTTAAATCTGCCGTCAATAAATTCATTGAAGCTGCACGTACTGCCAAAACCGTTGGTTCCAACCTGTCTGCTAAAGTTGAGCTTTGGGCGAATGACGAACTCAAAGCCGTATTGGATAAACTAGGCGATGAGCTGCGTTTTGTTCTGATTACTTCACAAGTGATTGTGAATAGCTTTGATGCTGCACAAGGCGAAGCCTCTGATTTAGATGGCTTGAACGTGAAAGTTTCTGCAGCAGATGGCGAAAAATGCGTACGTTGCTGGCATGTACTCCCTGATGTGAATACACATTCTGCACATCCAGGTTTGTGCTCACGTTGTATTATCAACCTTCCAACAGGTCAAGGCGAAGAGAGAAAATATGCCTAATCCACAACACAAAAAGGGCTTATTCCAGTTCTTTCCACATAATTTATGGTGGGTGGGCTTGTCCATTGTCGCGATTATTCTCGACCAATGGACCAAATGGATTGCAGTATCGCATCTGAATTACGCAGATCCTGTGCCTGTATTGCCCTTTTTGAATTGGACTTTACTGCATAACTATGGCGCTGCCTTTAGTTTCTTGTCCGATGCAGGTGGATGGCAACGTTATTTCTTTACCTCACTGGCAGGTTTAGTGTCTGTAATTTTTGTATTTTGGCTGATGCGTATGCCAAAAAATGTCATCGTACTGCCTTTGGCGATTGCCTTGATTTTAGGCGGTGCGATTGGGAATTTAATTGATCGGGTCAGCCTTGGCTACGTGGTCGATTTTATTCACGTGTACTACAACAACAGCCACTTCCCTGCCTTTAATATTGCAGACAGTGCCATCACGCTTGGCACAATTTTGCTGTTAATTGATACGTTTTTCCTAGAAAAACACCGAATTGAACGAGCGCAGGCGCAACATGACTGAAATTATTAATCCAAATGATGAAACTCGTATTGAAGATGGCTCAAAAGTCGAGTTGCACTTTTCTGTCGCCATTGAAAATGGTGTAGAAATTGACAACACCCGTAGCCGCGCTGAACCTGTAAGTTTGGTCATGGGCGATGGCAGCCTATTACCTGGTTTTGAAAAGTCATTATTTGGTTTACGTGCAGGTGACCGTCGTACCGTGAGTCTTCCACCTGAAGAAGCATTTGGTCCATGGAATCCTGAAAACGTACAAACTTTTGATACGGTTAAATTTGAGCAACATCCAGTTGAAGGACACATGATTGAATTTGAAGATAAAGCCAAACAAAGCCTCTATGGCGTGGTGAAATCTGTCAACGATGATGTGACTGAAGTAGACTTTAACCACCCTTTAGCGGGTAAAAATATTACCTTTGAAGTTGAAATCTTAAGAGTGACCCCAGCAGGACAACAAGGTATTAAGTTGATGTAATCAATTTGCATACTTACTGCATCTTTCTGCTGTTCAAATCTCCCAAGTACAAGAAAATGAATTTGGGAGATTTTTTATTGAATAAGATAATTATTAAATATAATCAAATACTTAAAATTAAATAAATCCAGTTTATTGATCTATATTTTACCGATATATCGTTGTACGTTTTAGCTTACATGCACTGCAGAAAATTGACGCTAGGCAAAGATCAGCTTTCATTTTATATTTAACACATACAGAAACAGGATGTTTCTAAAAGCAAGAATAACAATAATAAATAATATAACGGCAGGACGCTGAAAGGTATAACAGGAGTAATACCTAAACATAAATCTGAAAAAGCCCCGACATGATGTTGGGGCTTTTTTCTATTTGTTTTTTGTCCTACTTTGAAATAAGTTTAGACCTGAAGAAATTTATTTTATGGAGCCACCAATTTAAGCAATCTGGCAGATTGACCATCTTCAATCACCCAAATATTGCCATCCTGTGCTTGAAGTACGCCACGAATCCGCTGACCCATCTCGATACGCTGTAACTCCCGAACAGGCTGTGCTTGCGTATCCACCACAATAATTGCTTTTGAAGATAAACCACCAAGAATGGCTTTATGCTTCCAGTGTGGAAATACATCTCCCGTATAAAACATCAAACTTGAGGGAGAGATGACAGGCGTCCAATCCAGCACTGGGGCTGTAAATTCAGGACGAGTCGCATGGTCTGGAATTGGCAAACCATTATAATGATCACCGTTCGACACCAACGGATAGCCATAGTTTTCGCCTTTGGCAATCAGATTCAACTCATCACCCCCTTTAGGTCCCATTTCTGCAACCCAAAGCTGCCCTGTAGAATCGAATGCCATGCCTAAAGGGTTGCGATGCCCCAAACTCCAGACTTGCTTGGCAATCTCTCCATGTGTTTGAAATGGATTGTCTAAAGGGGTTGTGCCATCTGCATTTAGACACAAAATTTTGCCTAAATTAGATTTTAAATCCTGAGCAGGTTCAAACTTTTGTCGCTCACCAGAACTTATCCACAATTTGCCATCTGCACCAAACTTTATACGATGCGCATAATGTCCTTGTCCCGATACTTTCGGCACTTGCTGCCAGATTCTTTGAATTTGGGTGAGTTTTGGCGTGGGTTTGGCATCTAATACAAGCTTGCCCCGAATCACGACTGCACCGTAACCACCCGCACCCGCTTCGGCATAACTTAAATAAATCTGCTGATTCTGTTTAAAGTCAGGATCTAAAATGACGTCACCCAAACCACCTTGTCCGCCATAGGCGACTTCAGGGATAGCTTGAACATCTAAGCTTTGACCTGTTTTTGGATCAAAAAGTTTTAATTTCCCCGCTTTTTCTGTAATTAATAGGCGTCCATCGGGTAATTCTGCCAATGCCCACGGCTCATTAAAATCTGCAATTGGCTGTATTTGATAGCGTTGTAAATTTTGTGCAGAAGTTGATTTTGACTCTAAAGCAGCCGTGTTCTGTTTCGGCTCAACTTGCGCATTACACCCTGTAGTTAAACCCAATACAACTAGACATATAAATCCATAGTATTGCCGATTTATCTTGAGCATCCTAATTGCTCCTCTATTCATTCAATCTTTGCTTGTGCTAATCAAGACATCATAATCAATGAAATGTACCTCGTGCACAGTAGAAATGTAGCGATACACACTTTCTTACTTAAATCTTCTACAAAGTGAATAGGCAAAAAATTAAGGAGCAATGCTCCTTAATTTCAAAGTCCCAAAACACTAACGATCAATTAACTATAAGATCGGCTGGCTTTTTTAACCACGCTTGGCTCACTCACCACCTGTGATGTACTTTGTAAACGAATCAGTGCTACTGCAATTGCACCAATCACTGCAGGAATCGCCACCGCCAAAAAGTTCATTTTATGTGGTAAATCCATGCCCAAAAGTACGCCAATAATAATAGGGCCTACAATCGCACCGACACGCCCCACTGCAGAAGCACAGCCGATACCTGTAGAACGAATCGTAAGTGGATAATACTGAGCAACAAAGCTATACAATAAAATACTGCTGCCAATGGCAGAAGCACCTGCTAAGCCCACCAATAAATAAATCACAGGCTGTGGTGAATTAAAGCCTAGACCCACTAGAGAGAATGCGCCCAATAAAAACATGCCAATAATCACAGGTTTTAAGTGGAAACGGTCTGCTAAAATCCCGCCACTGATGGTTCCGATCACAGCACCAATGTTCATCGCCATTAAGAACATTAAACTGTTACCCAGCGAATAACCTGCTGCCATCATCAGTTTTGGCAACCAACTGCCCAAAGCATAAACCATCAACAAACACATAAAGAAGCAGCACCAAAACAGCAAAGTACTCATGCCACGGTTATTTTGAAATAAGGCTGCAATTGAGGCATCTGCGGTTTGTACTTCATTTAATACAAATTGTGTTTGTGGGCTGATATTTTCTTGTGGGCTAATTTGCTGGACGATGTGACGCGCTTTTTCATGTTGCTGTTTTTTCACCAAAAAAGTTAAAGATTCTGGTAAGAAAAACCACAATAAAGGCAAAATAAGTAACGGTAATCCCGCAATATAGAACATCACTTCCCAGCCAAAGCTAGGCGTCAACCATGCACCAAGTAAGGCTGCCATAATGCCGCCCACGGCATAGCCGCTGAACATGGTGGTAACTAAGGTACTACGCATTTTTTGTGGTGCATATTCAGAGGTTAAAGCCACGAGGTTAGGCAATACCCCGCCAATCCCTAAACCTGCAATAAAACGTAAAATACCAAACTCTGTTGGGTTGGATGCAAAGCCGCCCCAAAAAGTAAAGCCACTAAATAACGTCACACAAATTAATATGACATTTTTACGGCCAATTTTGTCTGCCAACATGCCAAACAGCATGGCGCCAAACATCATGCCTGCCAGTGCCGTACTCGCAAGCATACCTGCCTGTACAGCCGTCATATTCCATTCTTGCATCAGTAGTGGTAAAGCCACACCGTTAATCGCCAAATCATAACCGTCAAAAATAACGACAAATACGCACCAAAGTACAATTTTTAAATGAAAAGGTTTAAACTTTGCTTGATCCACTACAGCATTCACATTCATTGTTGTTGCTGTCATTTTTCCCTCACCTCCAATTGTGAGCTTTTTATTTTATAAAAAATGAATGGTTATTCACTTTTGTATATAAAATGAATCAATATTCACTTTTTGTCTACAGCAAAAACTTAACTCTGGTTAATTTTCTTAAAAACCTAGACTAAAGTTGTAGATAAATTCGACCAAATAGACTTGCAGTAATTTATGATATTTTGATATATGCTATATTTTTCACATAATTTATTATTGTAAATATATTGTTTTAAACTTCTTTCTTCTACTTTTCTTCTTAATATTTTCCTTTCCGTATAAAAAAGCCCCCTTGACGTTTATGTCAAGGGGGCTTTGAATAATGAGCTGGCGATGACTTACTCTCACATGGGTAACCCCACACTACCATCAGCGCGAAGAGGTTTCACTTCTGAGTTCGGGAAGGGATCAGGTGGTTCACTCTTGCTATGGTCGCCAGCA
>NZ_VPBQ01000006.1:0-151638 GCF_013418635.1 Acinetobacter sp. YH12131 | reverse complement strand
TGGAAGCAGATGAAATATTATTGGCGAGATTTTCAAGTCATGACAGCTGATAAAATAGAGCAATGGGTGGAGAGAGTATCAAACCAATTCGGAAAAGAATACATGTTTACTTTTTAATGACAGCTTACGAAAATGGCTCTGGGGATTTATTCCATCCTGTACCACAATTTATTTATGACAACTTATTAAGACGCAGTGATAAAGCAGCTTTTGTGAGTAAATATTTAGCATACGATTTAAGCTTTAACCGTATTTCCATTCAATAATTGATTTTATTAAACTTTGAGCATCCACATAACGATCCAATCTAAAAATAGATTGGATCGTTTTAAATAGGTAAATAACTTCAAATATTAATACACTTCTTGAATCAATTTAAAGCGTTCCTGTTCACGGTCATCATCCAAAGTAATACTCTCCGTGAACATATCAAGCGGTCTGGCCCAAATAGAATAATCGCCATATAAGCATTGATAAACCACCAATTTCTCTTGGGTTTCACTGTGTGTAGCCACATGCAGCACTTGATACAATTGCCCTTTATAATGTTGATAAATCCCTTTTTTAAGCATTTTACAATCCCAATCTTACAGAATGGCATTACTGTACAATAAAAACTGTAACCATTCTCAAGATTTCACCTTATCAGAAAAAATGAATCGCATCGGCATATTTTTCTCTAATTTATCGTTCTAATCTACACAACAAAAAAATATCTAAACCCATTACATTATTTGAACAATTTTAAGCTTCAAATTGATTGTTTTTTGGTTATATTCGCATTATCCCATCTTAAGTGGATGTAAAAAAAGGAAACACGATAATGAATAAACTTCTTATTGCTTTAGGTCTTGCTGCCACTGTAGCACTTGTAGGTTGTGCAAAAGAAAAAGCACCAGAAACAGGGGCAACTACGGGTGAACACTTAGAAAACGCTGCGGCTCAAGCTGCACATGATGCCAAAGATGCAACACATGAAGCTGCTACTGCTACAGCAACTGCGGTAGATAACGCAGCGCAAGCAACTGAAAATGCTGCACACAATGTTGCAACAGCAACAGAAAACGCAGCTGATACGACTGTACAAGCTGCTAAAGATGCAACTGCTGCGACTGCAGGTGCGGTTGAACAAGGTGCTGCAAATGTGAAAGAAAAAGCACAACAATAATTTGATTGTATAAAACAAAAACTCCTGAGCAAGTTCTCAGGAGTTTTTTATTCAGCACGATTTAATTAGGGTCTGTTGACAATTCGTCTATGTTTGCGACATGAGAGATATATCTCGCAAGGTTTTTTAGCTGATATAAGGCATGGGACAGGAAATTTACTCATTCTAAATGACTGGCACATAACGTAATAGCAGCAAAAAATATGCTTGTACCCTTGCGCAGCAAACAAAGCAGTGCTTTGTTTTTGCTCATGTGGCTAAAACTTTCACAGATTGCGTTATAAAACTTGAAAATAAACCCGTTATTCCCTGCGTTTCATGCCTAATCTGCTCAGTTTTAGCCTACAGCGCAAGCCATTTATGAAATATCAACAGACCCTAGTAAACCTAAATCCTGCCGCAACTATAACGCCGCTTTTAAATTACAACCATAGCCCATGGTCTGTTGTACTTGGCGGTAACTGGTGTAACGATTCAAAATAAAATCATAATAAGATTCTGCATTGGCAAAATTTTCAGCCAAATTTTCCTGCTCTGCACGCGGTAATTTTACATCTTTAAGAAAATCTAGATTGTTATGTCCTAAGCGATATAACTCAGCAAAATAACCATTCATCATATCGCAATAAGCAATTTTAGTCGGCTTTAAAGCAGTACTGGCGACCAAATGCTGATTCAAAGTTTGTAAGTTATTTACATCTAAAGGGAATTGATGCGCAAATGCGATATTTTCGACTTGTTTAAATTGTTTGAAGTCTTGCGCCAATTTGACATTTAAAGCATCTATACGCTGTTGTAATGCAGTCGCACCCTGAACCTGATATTGCTTTGGATCAATTTTTACTTGAGTTTGCTGTGGATTGCTACACGCACTTAATCCACACACCATAAGCAAACCACCATAAACGAAAGGCTTCATTAATTTACTCATCAATTCATACATCAGGCTTATTATGCCTGAAAGCATCTGCAAATTTAATGATATCGCTCATCTTAATATTTCATAAAGAAATGACGGATATGATTTGCCAATCTACCTAGAGTTGGGCAAAGTAGATAAAAACATGGAGTAAATAATATGACCTTATTAGAACAACTGAATATAAAGCATCCTATTTTTCTTGCTCCAATGGCTGGCGTTTCTACTCCCGAACTTGCAGCCGAGGTTTCTAATCAAGGTGGTTTTGGCTCACTCGGTTTAGGTGCAAACACGGTAGATGCTGCACGTGAGCAAATTTTACGCACTCAAGAACTGACTGATTTTCCATTTCAGGTCAATTTCTTTTGCCATGAATCAAGTCCACTAGATGAAGTCGCTGCACAAGCGTGGATTGCACATTTTCAGCCAATCTTTGAACGCTATGGCGCAACTGCACCGAGTCAACTAAATTGTATTTATCCAAGTTTTAAAGACCATGATGGATATTTAGATCTTGTACTAGAAACTAAACCACAAGCCGTCAGTTTTCACTTCGGGATTCCGCATGCGCATCAAATTCAGGCTTTAAAAGATGCAGGAATCATTACTATGGTTTCAGCAACCAACTTAGCCGAAGCTCAAGCCATTGAAGCAGCGGGAATTGATGTCATTATCGCCCAAGGCATTGAGGCAGGTGGACATCGGGGTATCTTTAACCAAACCTTTGATAGTGCAATTAAAACCAGCGATTTAGTACAACTAATTCGTGAACATTGTACCCTGCCAGTGGTTGCAGCAGGTGGCATTATGAATGGTCAGCAAGCACAGTTAATGCTGAAATTGGGCGCTTCTGCGGTACAGCTGGGTACAGCTTTTGTGCAATGTAAAAGTTCCAATGCCAATCCAGCTTATCGACAAGCTTTATTTCAACAAAACATTACTCAAATGACCGACAGCATTTCTGGACGCCCTGCCCGTGGTTTAATTAATCATTGGCATACACAAGTAGATACGCCAGATCGTTTAACAGTACCTACCTATCCGTATAGCTATGATCTTGCAAAACAGTTGCATGCAGCAGCCGTTATACAAGGCGAGCAAGGTTATGCTCCGTTTTGGGCTGGTAGTAATGTGAGTCAGATACGTGAATTAGAAGCCGCAGATTTAATTAATCAGTTGGTTTTGGAAATGATTCACGCACGCTAAGTTTACGTACAGAAAACTCAACTGTGTATCACAGTTGAGTTTTTATTTAGTTCCAAAAAAGCTAAAGCATATATTTGCATGCGATTACTTTGTGTCTAACAAGTTCACGGTTTCAACCTGCACATCACTCATGATTTCACCATGCGCAAGTAGCTGATTAAAGTAATCTTCAACCACTTTATATTGTTCTGCAGTACTTTCTACTTGATACATACTTTGACGGAATTCATTACTTGAACGTAAACCTTTGGTGTACCAAGCAATATGTTTACGTGAAATACGACAACCTGAATATTCACCATAAAATTCATACAGCTCAGCTAAATGTCCAAGTAATACTTTTTGAACTTCTGCAATGCTCGGTGCTGCTAACAGCTCACCTGTTGCTAAATAATGTGCGATTTCCCGAAAAATCCACGGACGTCCTTGCGCAGCACGTCCAATCATAATCGCATCTGCGCCTGTATAGTCCAAGACATATTTGGCTTTTTCAGGACTATCAATATCACCATTGGCAATCACAGGAATATTGAGCATGCTTTTCACTTCTTTAATCAGTGAATAGCGTGCACGGTTTAAATACATATCTTCACGGGTACGCCCATGCAATGCCAATGCAGCAATGCCTGCTTGTTCTGCGCGTTTGGCAACCCGTAAAATATTTTCCTGCCCATTCAAAAAACCTAAGCGAGTTTTCAGTGTCACAGGCACATTCACCGCGGCAACCACAGTATCTAAAATGCGTGCCACCAAATCTTCATCTTGCAATAAAGCCGAACCAGCCAACTTATTGCAGACTTTTTTGGCAGGACATCCCATATTGATATCAACAATTTGTGCACCATTGGCGACTTGATAACGTGCGGCTTCGGCCAAATCATGCGGGTCTGAACCTGCAATTTGTGCAGAAATTGGTGCAAGTTCCCCATCAAAGTTGGCACGATACAAACTCTTTTTACTCATGCGCAAAGTTTTGTCAGAGGTCATCATTTCACTGACCGCATGCCCTGCACCAAAGTACTTGCACAGTGAGCGAAAGGGTCTATCAGTGACACCTGCCATCGGGGCAACGATCAAATTATTTGACAGTTGATAGGGACCAATATACATATATATTCTTAACTTTAACGATTGGCATAGTATACTGCATCTGCCCTTTGGGCTCATCCATTTGGAACGAGTTTTCCCTATACTATGAAAGACACTGTATTCACTTCTTTGATGAAACCCTTCAGCGTGCTTGCTTTATCATTAAGCTTGGCTGCCTGTGGAGATAGCGCATGGTGGTCTAAGGACAATGAGCCAACCCTTGAAGCAGAACAAATCCGCAAACTCATTCCGAATAGGGTCAGTGAGCGTAGTGCTTGGGCAAAAGATATTTACGATATTTCAGAGCAATTGGGCATCCCACAAACCAAAGAAAATATGTGCACCATCATTGCCGTGGTGGATCAGGAATCGAACTTTGTAGCCGACCCTCAAGTCTATGGTCTGGGTGAAAAAGCAGTTAAAGAAGTGCAAGACCGTTTGGATGAGAAATTTAAAGATAAACTGGGCGAAGCCATTGGTGGTACGGTTGCAGGCTATTTTCAGGATGTACTAAAAAACCATCCTAGCCCTGAAGATAACTATTTAAGCCAAATGCGTCGTGTGAAAACCGAACGTGAATTAGATGAATTGTATCGTGAAATTTTTGACTATATGGCCAAACATTATCACGTATCTGCACTAACAGGTGCTGCCAAACTGTTTGGACAAAATATTGGCGAAAAACTTAATCCAATTACCACTTTAGGCTCGATGCAAGTGCATATTAGCTATGCCAAAGAGCATAAACGTCAAAGCGGCAACATCGCAGAGTTACGCAGCGATCTATACACTCAATATGGCGGATTATATTACGGGATTCATCGTTTAATGATGTACCCTGCCGATTACGATCAACCGCTATACCGCTTTGCTGATTATAACTCTGGCATGTATTCGAGCCGCAATGCAGCATTCCAAAGTATGCTGAATGATTTAACCGAAGCAGAATTAGATTTAGATGGTGATTTGCTGCTTTACACTAAAGATGGTGGTGTGCGTAATGCAAAGAGTGAATCAGAACGCGAATTAATTGCTGTTTTTTCCAAACATAATATTCTAGTCACCCCACGACAAATTCGTGCAGACCTAAAAAAAGAAAAAGAAAAGAAATTTGAAGACACTGCAACTTATTTGGCGGTCACGAAACTCTATAAAGCGCAAACGGGCAAAGAGCCATTTTATGCCATGATGCCGCAAGTGGTCATTTCAGGGCCTAAACTGAGTCGAGATTACAACACCAATTGGTTTGCTACGCGAGTCAATGGACGTTATAAAACATGCATGCAAAAAGCCAAAAATATAAAAATCTAGCCCTATTTGATTTTGATGGGACCCTGTGCAGCAAAGACAGTTTTACAGGGTTTATTTTCTATGCTTTATCTAAGCGGCATATTTTTAAGCAAGGACTTAAAATCTTGCCTTGGATTCAGGCTTACTATTTAAAAGTTTATCCTGCACATGCCATGCGCCCTAAATTGTTTAATGCTATGTTTAAAGATGCAAATACAGCTGAAATATTAGCACTTGCACAGCGCTACGCAGTAGATTTAATACATGATCTTAACCCACAACTATTACAACAATTAAAGCAGCATCAATTCAATGGAGATGAAGTGGTGGTTGTTTCTGCAAGTGTAGATATTTATTTACAGTATATTTGTCAGCAGTTAAATGTCGCTTTGATTTGTACTGAAACAGCAATTGAAAAGCAGCAATTTACAGGGCAATATTCAACACCTGATTGTAGTCGGGAACAAAAGAAAATACGGATTTTAGAACAATATGATTTAGAAAATTATGCTGCTATTTATGCGTATGGTAATAGTGATGAAGATGATGCCATGCTGAGTTTAGCGACTTATTCTTATATGGTGTCTAGTGATCATTCATTGCCAGAAATTGTAACTTATAAAAAACTGGCTTGATTTTGATGAATGATATAATAAAACCACAATTTGAATTGTGGGTTTTTTAAGTTACATGTAGCGGATGCCGCCTATGGTGATTACTTTTTTATACCCAGAATAGAAAATAAAAATAGAGTTTTCTCTTAATAAAATAGCTGATGATTCTGCATAAAAATAACGACTACAACACCTAAAGCAATAAAAAAGGTGACACTTTACAGCATCACCTCTAATTCAAAATAGAAGTATAGTTTTAAACCAAGATCAATCACTTAATCTATTCGTACTAAACAACTCATTTGTAAGTCACTTATTTCTTAAATGGAAAAGCATATTTCACAATACGTTTAAGCACACTGCCGTACTGTTTAACTAAGCTCGCATTGTTGTAGTTCAAGCCATACTTTTCACACACAGCTTGTACTTTTGGCGCCATTTTACGATAGCGACGTGCAGGAATATCTGGATATAAATGGTGTTCAATTTGATGGCTTAAATGTCCTGTCAAAATGTGGAATGCTTCAGAACCTGTAAGATTCGATGAACCACGAATTTGACGCATATACCAGTGACCACGGCTTTCGTTTTGCATCACAGACTTTGGAAATACTTCTACATCCTTCGTAAAGTGACCGCAGAAAATAATGCTGAATGTCCAAATATTACGAATACCATTCGCAACCAAGTTCCCTGTAAACACTGGTAAAGCCGAAGGGCCTGCAATCAATGGAAAGAACACATAATCTTTAAACAATTGTTTTCCAATTTTCTTCTGCATAGGTTGCCATTCTTTTTTGGCTTGGGCTTTGCTTTTACGGCCATTCAAAATTTTACCAATTTCTAAATTCTGAATGGCAACACCCCATTGGAACAGTAAGCAGAAAGGAATACTGTATAAAGGTTGCAATAAATAGCCTGATCTCCAGCGCTGTTCTGGGAACAAACGCACCAAACCATAGCCAATATCATCATCCATACCTTTAATATTGGTATAAGTATGGTGTTTAAAGTTATGGGTTTGACGCCAGTTGTCTGAAGTACCTACCGTATCCCATTCATAACTTGCACCATTGAATTTAGGATCATTCATCCAGTCATACTGACCATGCATGACATTATGACCTAATTCCATGTTTTCCATAATTTTGGCAAAGCCTAACAAGCCTGTACCCAAAACCCATGCTGGCGGGAACCATCCTGCGAACAATAAGGCACGACCTGCCATTGAGCTATAACGAATGGTTGAATAAACACGGCGGATGTATTTAGCATCTTTTTCGCCAATATCATCCAAAACTTCTTGTTTAATGGCGTCTAATTCACGTGCAAGCTCATCTAATTCAAATTGAGTGAGTTCACGGTTTTTAGGATTGCGGAAATATTCTATTTTTACTGGCATATTCATAATCGGAACTCGCTTATAAATCAATAATTAAATCGGTTTGTGCTGAATTGACGCAGATTTTCAATTGGTTATTCGGTTCGCTGTTTTGAACACCATCGACCAAGTTTTTAGTTGAACCTTCAGCCTTGTTGCATACGCATTTATGGCAAATTCCCATACGACAGCCGTATTTAGGTTTAATATTTTGCTGTTCCAGACTTTCTAAAATGGACTTGCCTTTTGGAATAGTGACAATCTTTTTCGATTGAGTCAGTGTAACTTGTACCAAACCAACATCGTCACTTAACACAGGGGTCATGCTAAAAGCTTCTGTTTTCAGCAAAGCAGCTTGTGCAAATAATTGTTCAGCTTGCGTGGTAAAACCCGATGGGCCACATGCAAACACTGCACTTTGCTCGATTTGTGCCAAGTCTTGTAAATGTTCTGCATTTAAACGGCTGTGCGCTACACTCGGCTCTTGAGTATAAAACACTTGAAATTTAAAGTTTGGATATTGTTGTGCCCATGCTTCAAACTGTGCTTTAAATGCTGCGTCTGCAAAGGTTTTTACCCAATACATTAAAGTTACTGGAGTGCTACCAAGACGACCTGATTTCGCCATGTCTTGTAGCAAACTATACATTGGTGTGATACCACTACCCGCTACCAATAGAATTAAAGGCTGGGCTTGTGCAGGCAGTTGCATATCACCATAAGGCGCACCAAATTCCAAAGTATCACCAACTTTGGCTTGCTCAACCAGCCATGTGCTGACTTTGCCCTGATCAACTTTTTTTACCGTCAATAAAACGTGTTGTGCATCAAGCTGAGTCAAACTATAGGTTCGCTCATAGCGTACGCCTTGAATTGTCACATAAACAGGATGATGCTGCCCTGCTGCGCCAATTTGGAATTTTTTATTGAATTGCAAAGTAAAGCTCACTACACCTTGTGCAGCGGTATCTTTTTTTACAATTTTGCCGAGTGACTGATTCACCGACCATAATGGATTAATTTTTTGCAACCAGAAATTGGCGGCATAAGGGTCTAGTACTGCAGTTGCAATACTGGTTAAGGGAGATTTTCTTTTTTCAGTTAGCTGCATGATTCAGCACCACCCGATGAAATTTTAATTATTATACACATGTATATATATTTGTATATACACCTGTATTGTTTCTAATCGTTTCACAAGTACTGGCGCAACCGCTATAATGCCTCTAAGCTTATAAATTATTGAAAATATGACTCAGCCTGCCATGAAAACAAACCATGATGTGACTTTTCCAGAATCTGAAACGGTTCATGAGCCTCTTGTCGTGCGTACGGTTGGGCGTAAAGCTACCATTACTAAACAAGAATTATTTCAGGCAGCATTAAATTTAATTGGCCCACAAAAAAGTATCGCATCTTTAAGTTTACGTGAAGTTGCACGTGAAGCAGGCATCGCACCAAACAGTTTTTATCGTCATTTTAAAGATATTGATGAACTCGCGATTGAACTGATTGATCGTGCAGGTGTGGTGTTGCGTCAAATTCTGCATGAAGCACGTTTAAAAGCATCTAAACAAAACAGTATTATTCGCAGCTCGGTTGAAGTATTTATTGAACAATTAGATACCGATGAAGGCAATTTAAGTCTGCTATTACGTGAAGGTTATACGGGTTCAACCTCTTATAAGCTAGCTGTTGAGCGCCAATTGAATTATTTCCAGCAAGAATTGCAGGATGATTTAATTCGTTTAGAACGTTTAAATAACAGCAAGTTAGCGCATCCCGATATTGTCGCAAAAGCCATTACCCAGTTGGTGTTTAATATGGGCGCTAAAGTCATTGATATGCCTGCGACTGAACGTAAAGAAACCGCTGAACAAACCATGACCATGATTCGCATGATTTTAGAAGGTGCACGACATTTGGATGATGCCAAAATTCGTTAACATAACACAGGATAAATCGGGCGATTTTCCTGAATCAGGTCACGCCCGTTTGAGCATTTAATTGCTAGACTTCGCTGTTAAGCGTGTTGTTTTTGAATTAATTGCTGCACATGTGTTGCCGTGGTTTCAGGATTTTCCAAAGGAAACATGTGTCCTCCCTCGACCACACTAAACTCAATTCCATAAGTTTTTTGCATGCCTTGCGGTAAACCTTGCAAATAAAATGGGCTATGCCTTGCTGTAATTAAATGCACAGGTACATCTGGGGCTTTGCGTGGTGTGCGCCACCACCATGCAGGTACGGTTCTAAAAATTTCAGCTTCTACCCGTTTTGGAATTGTTAAAGTCACACCACCTCTTTGTGCATCGACTTGTATGCCGCTGGCAAAATAATCTTCAAAACATTGTGCATCAAATTTTTTAAATAAACGGTTATGCCGCAAAGCTTGATAGGCTTCTGCATGGCTAGCCCAATGATCTCGACGCTTCATGGTCACGGCGGCAGGTGTGAGTTGATCTACATATTTCAGTTTAAATTTTTGTAAAATTTCAAATAATGCCGACTTCGATCCAATCACAAAAGGTGGATCCATAATAATCAATTGAGAAAATAAATCTGGACGCTGATAGGCACACATCAGGGTTAATAATGAACCAAAAGAATGCCCTAAACCAATCACTTGTTGCTTTGGAAACTGCTGCTCAATGTCCTGAATCACTTGATGAATCAAATAGGTCCACTTATAGGTCACAGGAAATTCTGCTTGCATACCAATCAGTGGAATTGCCTTTAAATGATAATCTGCTTCAAAACATTGAAAAAACTTTTGATAACTGGCAGAAGGAATACCATTGGCATGGGTAAAATGAATTGCAGCTTTAGTCATTTAAAATACGCTTAAAAGAAGAATATCGGGTCTGTGACTTGATCTATGCGTACGCGCTTACAGATTCAACACTTGGCACATCAATCATAGATAAAAGATCAACAGCCTTTAAACTACGCATACCACTGGGTTTTGCAAATGACCGGAATGCTGAAAAAGATGAATTATGAGTCATTTTAATGACACATAAGCACTGGTTGCTACTTTGTTTAAGTCCGTGATGTGAAAAATCTCGCACAAAATTTTTATTGCGATATTAAAAAAGCACCCGCTAAACTGCTCCGTAAAAATGAGGCGCAATGCCCAACTTAAAACGTGCAATTTAGAAGATGCCAAATATTTAAAAAAGTGATTGATTAAAACCGACTCAATACAAATACACCGTCTAGACACCTGTATTGAATGCACTCTTTATGGCTTTACCACCACCATCACCTGAATTGCTTCAGGCGTGACCGACAAACCATCTAATAATGCAACACCTTCTTTTTGCAATTTCTGTAAACGTGTAATTTCATCTTCACGAATACTTGGGTTAAATTGCTTCAAATAGCTTAAACGGTCAATTTCATATTGCCATTTTTTGCTATATACATCTTTAGCTTGTTGCTTAAATTCAGGCAATGCAGCTTTAGCCAACTCCAAAGCCTGTGTATAACGCGCTTCAATCGCGTCACGGCGTGCTTTCACCACTTGACGACAACTGTTGCCATCTAAATGATGTAAATAAGGTTTTAAAATTTCAGGGGCAATTTTTTGCGATAAATCCTGCCCTTTTTCGCTCAATAAGACACGAATGAGTTGCTGTGGCAAGCTTGATGGCAAATTCAGGGCTTTAGGTGCAATGACATCCACTTTGAACCAGACTTCGAGCAACACAGAACCTTGTGGCAAAGCGGCAGATTTTAATACCGCAACGTTGGTGCTACCAAAACCTTGTGTATTGATCATTTCCATCACGCTTTCTGTGAATGGATGCTCTAGGGTCAAATACTGTGCATCTTCACGAATTTGCGCCTGATCCCGATAGAACGTCGCGGTCATGCCTTCTTCGTCTAAGGTCAAACCTTGCACTTGCATTTGATCAGTTGGTTTAATAATCACCGTGCCATTGCTTTGTTCATCGAAGTCAATATTGGTCGATGCCATAAAGCGCTTCATAAACATAGGCAACGTGGTATTGTCGTCGTAATCTTCTAAAGCTTGTACAATTTCCTGCGCCACCACAGGACGGCAAGAGTTGTATTCCAACAAACGATCTCGACCCGCTTGAAGTTCTGCTTCCAAAGCTTCACGCTGCACACTGACTGCTTCCAGTAAATCTTCAAACTGTTGTCCTAAATCTGCCAATAAGCAGTCTTTTAAATCGACAATAAAGTTTTCCTGCAAGGTTTGTGCAGTGGGTGAAATATTGCTGAAAATATTGAGTGCTTCGTTATACCAACGGAACATACGCTCTTGCGCAGTCCCCACCAAATACGGCACATGAATTTGAATACGGTTTTCTTGACCAATACGGTCTAAACGACCGATACGTTGTTCTAACACGTCAGGATTAGCAGGCAAGTCAAACAAAATCAGGTCTGAAGCAAACTGGAAATTACGTCCTTCAGAACCAATTTCTGAACACAATAAAATTTGTGCACCATAAGAATCTTCTGCGAAATATGCTGCCGCTTGGTCACGTTCTAACAAGCTCATGCCTTCATGGAACATTGCAGTACGAATACCTGCATGTAGGCGCAGCACATTTTCAAGGGCTTCTACCACAGGGCCGCTACGCGCAATTAAAAGCACTTTTTTATGTTTTAAGTCGCTACGCAAACGCTCCATTAACCACATTACACGCGGGTCAGTTTCCATCCAACTGCCATCGAGCTGTGCTTCTTCTGGCCACATTTGTTCACGTAATTTACCATCTTTAGACCAGTTTTCTGGCGCAGGTAACGGCGCAGGCTGACAATCACGACCTGGGAAACCTTGAATTGCTTCACGGGTATTACGGAACAAAATACGCCCTGTACCATGACGGTCTAATAATTCGTGGATGGCACGGAAACGCTGCTCTGGGTTATCTTCAATGCGATGTCCCAACAAGCCTTCCAGTGCAACCAAATGGCTTTCTTCCAATGCGGCATCTGACATTAAGACTTCGGCAATTTTTGCCGTATGTTGATATTGCGCTTCTTCATCCAAGAAACGGTCTAGTGAACTAAAACGCTGCGGATCGAGTAAACGTAAACGCGCAAAATGGCTTTCTACACCCAGTTGCTCAGGCGTTGCTGTAAGCAATAACACCCCTGCGGTTTGTTCGGCTAATTCTTCGACCAGATCATAACGGTCATTACCACCTTCTTCTTCGCTCCACATTAAGTGATGCGCTTCATCGACCACCAGCAAATCAAAACCTGCTTCTAGGGCTTGTTCGCGTAAGTCATCGTGGTCAATCATTAAATCGACTGAAGCAATGATGCATTGTTCGGTCAAGAATGGATTCAGGTCAGGATCGTGTTCTTTAATAGATGCCGTACGGGTTAAATCAAACAAAGAGAATTGCAGATTGAAACGGCGACGCATTTCAATCATCCACTGATATTGCAGCGAATCAGGTACCAAAATCAGGATACGTTCCGCACGTCCTGTTTTGAGTTGCTGATGGATGATCAAACCTGCTTCAATGGTTTTACCTAAACCAACTTCATCTGCCAATAAGACACGTGGCGCAAAACGCTTACCGACTTCATGTGCAATATAAAGTTGATGTGGAATCAAACCTACACGCGAACCCACCAAGCCGCGCAGTGGGCTACTTTGCATATTGGCTTGCATCAACAAGGCTTCAATACGCAAGTCGTACCATTCTTTATAGTCAATTTGGCTGGCAAGCAAGCGGTCTAAGGGTTTTGAAAGTTGGATACTTGCACCAATACGGGTTTCATTCAGTGATTTCTTTTCTTCACTGCCATCTTGCAAACGACGCACCACGTTATAACGCAATACGCCATGGCGGTCTTCGACCGATTCAACCGTCCACGCATTGCCTTCTTGGTCTTGAACTTCATCATTTACATTAAAAATGATACGCGATAAAGGTGCGTTATTGCGTGCATAGACACGGGTTTCATCACTTTTAGGGAATAAAATGCTGACCGATCGCTCATCTACATCAATCAGAACACCAAGTCCTAATTCCGTTTCTGTGTCTGATAACCAACGTTGACCAATAGCAAACTGCTGCAATTTTTCCACCTTTATTTAGAAGTTAGGACGTATAAATTTTTGCGCAAAACCTGCTGAGTATTTGAGCAAAAATTCAGGGCGTATAGCAATATATTTTGACATAAAGCGCACTAAAAAGAGAGCCTAAAGCACAGGCTTTGCGTAATCTTTTTCGCTTAAAATGGGACTGGGCAAGTAAACTGTACACGTTGCTCAGTTTGTGGATGCAGAAAACTTAATTCTGCTGCATGTAAACACAAACGAGGCATGAGTTGTTGCTGTTCGGGCGTGGCATACAAAGTATCACCAATAATTGGATGACCTAAATATTGCATGTGTACTCGCAGTTGATGCGAACGACCTGTAATCGGCGTCAGTTGCACACGAGTCACAATTTGCCCCTGCAATTCAAATTGCTCCAATGCACGCCAATGCGTTAACGCAGGTTTGTTATGGGTTGCATCGGCAATGTGTAATGGAGGATGTGCAGGATCATAGACCACAGGCACATCTACAGTGCCTTCACCTTGCAGTTGCCCTGCCACCAATGCCTGATAGGTTTTATCGGTTTGGCGTTCTTGAAACTGACGCGAAATTTGTTTTTGCGCCCATTTCGTGAGTGCAAATACCAAAATACCCGAAGTATCACGATCTAAGCGATGAATCAGCAAAGTGCGCGGCTCAATTTTAACTAGACGACTCATCACACAATCTTGCAAATCTGCTGTTTTACCTGGAACGGTGAGTATGCCAGCGGGTTTATGTATCACCATAAACTCATCGTCACGATGAATCAGGTGTTCGCTTAGAAAATTACTCAATTTCAATTCCGGGCCGATCGTGAAAACAAGGCGGCAATAATAAAAAGCCTGACACAGAATTACAATGCAAAATACATCAATTCCCGATGAATTTTCCGATTTACATTCCTGAATCAGACAATCTGCTGAATTTTAAATCAGCCTGCTTTTAGAAATGTGGGTTTTATAGCATGCAGGAGGCTTTGTTGCATAAATATTTTTTAAGATACTGTTTTAAAGGTTTTTAAAATTTGGATAGAAAAATACAATGAAATCATAGTGCAAGATAGTTGCACAACAAAGCCGTTCTGAAGCTATATCTTTGATGGCGGGAGCAAATGAAGTAATAGGATTCATATTTAGTTTGACCAGGCTATTTTAGTGTTTAACAAGACGCTGATCTAAGCCTTTGATATTAAATTGAAGAGTATGTCTTCAATTTAACCTAAAGCATAGATATTTTGGAGATATCTATGCCTTTTAGGACAGTATTAAGCAGAGGTCAAATTACGCCTTCATTTCCGCAAATGTTTCTTTTGCAGCTTGAATGGTGTAGGCAATATCTTCATCACTATGCGCAGATGAAATAAAGCCTGCTTCAAAAGCAGATGGCGCCAAGTTCACACCACGTTGCAACATTCCGTGGAAGAATTTACGGAAAGCATCGACATCGCAATTCAGCATAGAATCAAAACTGGTGATGTCATCTTGGTCAGTAAAATACAAACCAAACATCGCACCGACTTGTTGCGTCTTGAATGGGATACCTGCTTCATCTGCCGCAGCTTGTAAGCCTGCCAATAATTTTTCCAATTGCGCAGTTAAGTTTTCATAAAAACCTTCGGCACGTAAATGTTTAAACATTTCAATGCCTGCACGCATCGCCAACGGGTTACCAGACAAAGTACCTGCTTGATACACCTTACCTAATGGCGCAATACATTCCATGATTTCGCGTTTACCACCAAATGCACCTACTGGTAAGCCAGCACCAATAATTTTACCGAGTGTGGTCAAGTCTGGTTTAACATTATAATGCGCCTGAGCACCGCCTAAGCCAACACGGAAACCTGTCATTACTTCATCAATAATAAAGACTGAGCCGCGTTCATCGCAGACATCACGAATTGCTTGCAGGAAACCATCAATTGGTTTAACCAAGTTCATGTTGCCCGCAACTGGCTCAACAATCACCCCTGCAATTTCAGCACCAAACTTTGTAAAACATTCTTTTAAGGTGGTGATATCGTTATACGGTAAAGTCAGCGTATGTTTAGCAAAATCGGCAGGAACACCCGCAGAAGTCGCTTCACCTTCACCACTGGTTAAAAGTCCAGAGCCTGCTTTGACCAACAGCGAATCTGAGTGTCCATGATAGCAACCTTCAAATTTGACGATTTTGTCACGACCTGTATAACCACGCGCCAAACGAATTGCGGTCATGGTGGCTTCTGTACCTGAGTTGGTCATGCGAACCAACTCAATTGAAGGCATAATTTCGCAAATAATATCGGCCAAAGTCGTTTCATGCACCGTTGGCGCACCAAAACTCAAACCATCTTCAGCTGCAGCTTGCACCGCCTGAATAATAGCAGGATGGGCATGACCTAAAATCATTGGTCCCCAAGAACCTACATAGTCGACATAGCGTTTGCCATCGACATCGTACAAATAAGCACCTTTGGCTTTTTCAATAAATACAGGGGTTCCGCCTACCCCGTTAAATGCGCGTACAGGTGAATTGACCCCACCTGGAATATGCTTATTGGCTTGTTTAAACAATTGTTCTTGCTTTGGAGATAAGCTCATGGAGGCACTCAACTCAAAAAATAAAATAAAAAATTAGCTGTCTGCTTTAAGTGTCTGCTTTGAAAAGTGCAGACCAATCATAAACACGCTGTGCAACAGTATGCATCGGACGTCTTAATATATCACTAATCACTGCACATAAATCTGCACCTGCTTCAATGACAGACTGACTGTTTTCAACAGTTAAACCACCAATCGCGCAAATTGGCACATTGAGTTGTTGCTTCGCCAGTGTGAGCGTGTCTAATGTAAGTGTACTTGCCTCAGGTTTAGTTTCAGTTGCATAGACTGCACCAAAAGCCACGTAGTTTGCACCATCGGCAATGGCTTGCTCTGCCAATTCAATCGAGTTATTACAACTGCGACCAATCAATACATCTTGTGGTAAACGTGCAACCGCTTCAACAATAGAGCCATCTTCTTGACCCAAATGTACGCCAACACCATATTTCACTGCAGTTTCAAGATCATCATTAATCACAAATGGCACTTTGTATTGATCACACATCGATTTCATATATTCAATTTCGTATGCCTGCTGAGCTTGAGGCACATTTTTACGGCGATATTGCAACACCGCGACTTCATAAGTTGCCATCGCCCCTTCTAATTTTGCCAAAAGCAGTTCGATAGGATCATCATTGGTAATCAAATATAAACCGCGCATAATCTCAGCCACAAATAATACAAGGTCTGTATTATTACACATTCAGGCGGCATGCGTCAGAACCTCAGGCTCAACAAGTTTTTTTATATAGGCTCTATAAGCTTCTATTTTGTTTGGGTTTTATTGAGTCAAAAACTTAAAAATACCAAATTCTAGTGATAGCGCTAAAAGATAGATTTAGCTTTAATTGAACTGCGCAAAACAAGAACTGCAACCAGTTCAATAAGATATGGATTTTAAAATCCATACGGGTGACTACAGCGAATAACGACATATTTAGGTCGCCCATTTAGACACATGATCATTTGTGCCAGAGCGCATGTGGGGATGCGACAAATGATCATGTGTCTATATTTTTTCATGCCGCTCTATCAGTAACCTGCTTGCTCTATATCCTTGCTTAAAGATGAATGATTTCTGATTTAACACCATTCTGAATATAATTTTTCACATAAAAAAAGCCTAGAGAAAGGTCACTCTAGGCTTGGAAAGTCACAAACTTTTATCAATAAATTTGATGACACATTATTAGAATATTCACTCTATCATTTCAACAAAAAATTAATTTTATTTGTACATTTTTTATGAAAATAATCACATATCGTCTAGTTTTTGCCTAAACGGTATAACTAAGCGCTCAATTCAACTTGGAATTTTATCTTTAGCACGATCTTGCAAACTTAAATGACCACGCAAAACATCGGCAAACATCCGCCAGTCTGAAATAAAACTATACACAGGCTGTTTAAAACTGGCAGGTTTATTTTTTTCAAAAACAATGTGCCCGACCCATGCACAAGCATAGCCTGCCAGCAAACCATAGAGTACATATTTGGCTTTTTTATGGCGTATGGCTTTACTCACACAATATAAACCGATACTACTGCCAACAACGTGCAAACGACGGCTCATAATGTTGCGGTGTTCAGTTAAATAAAAGCGATAAAATGTTGAATAATCCTGAATTGGCAATTCAAACTTGGGATCTGGTGTCGGCTCAAATTCGGGGTTTAATGCTGCGTTCATGTTCATCATCCTGATGTTTATAGGTTTGAATTATTTTTGCTACGCTCAACGACACTTTAAACTAAGCCAAAAAAAAACCAAACTCAAGGGTCTGTTGACACTTCGTCTATGTTTGCGACAACGCATATTTTTCAGCTGATATAAGGCATGAGACAGGAAATTTAGTCGTTCTAAATAACTGACTCATAACGCAATAGCAGCAAAAAATATGCTTGTCCTGAAAGGCTGTGGCTAAAACTTTCTCAGATTGCGTTATGAAACTTGGCAATAGTCTCGCTATTCCCTACGTTTCATGCCTGATCTGCTCAGTTTTAGCCTACAGCGCAAGCCATTTAGGAAATGCCAACAGACCCTAAAAAAGCCAAGGTCAAGCCTTACTTCTTGGCATATTTTAGTTACAATCAAACGCACTTTTGCAAAACCTTAGTTCTGCAATTTTCACAAATTTATAATACCAATTTGTTTGCCGCTGCTTTGGCGCAACATGCTTTACGTTCAGGATATTTTTCATGGTCGAAGTTGAATTAAAATTTCAAATTCCAGTCGCACGTCGTACTGCACTACTCAAAACTTTAGACCCGAAAAAATCGACTCAAATTCCATTAAAAGCACGCTATTTTGATACATCTGCGCACAGCTTGGCGCATCATGGCATGGCGTTAAGACTGCGTTTAGAAGGTGAGCAATGGGTACAAACTTTAAAAGCGGCAGGTCAAAGTCATTTTCATAGTTTTGAACATAACCATCCACTTGCGCCAACTGAAAATCCAGATACTCCACCACAACTTGATCTGCAAATTTATCAAAGTATTCCCGAAGCACAACAATTGCTAAATCAAGCTTTGGGACAAAATTGGGATCAGTTGCAACTACAATTTGAAACCGATATTCAACGTACCTCACGACTAATGACCGTTGAAGATACTGACATTGAAATCAGTTTAGATGTTGGTCACATTCGTTGTGCAGATGCTGAAGTTGAAGTACATGAAGTTGAGTTTGAACTGAAACAAGGTTCAATTCAGCAATTGCTGGCTTTTAGTTTTGAATGGGTGAAAAAATTTCATTTATGGCTGGATGTGCGCAATAAAGCAGAAATTGGACATTTGCTTTCTGTGCAGCAAAAAGTCAGCCCTGCGGCTCAGAGCAAAGAATTTCAATTCAGTAAAAAAGACCATGCCGACCAAAATTTACGCCTGTTAATTGCACAACAATTACAGCATTTATTGCCCAATATTGCCGCAATTTCTGCTCAAGTTGCCGAACAAAGTCATATTGATCAGGCGCAGTTCGCTTTGCAACATTTACAACTAACACTATCCTTATTTAAAGATTGGTCGAAGCATTTAGGCGATAAATGGGCCATGCAAATTGCAGCATTTAAACAACATTTTGATCACCTGCAGCATTTGGAACACATGCAAGCCACACTCGGCGCATTTTTACAGAACCCGACGACTGCAGAGAACCTAAAAAAAGATACCTTGTACGCCCAAGAAAAATTGGTCAATTTAGTCCGTTCAACGCAAAATGTGCATCACTATTTAGAATTATTGATGTTTAGTTTAGCCGCGAGCGATCACTCAGGTTTAGACTTAAAAACTGCCGCACAAAACACGTTGCAACAGCAATATAAGCAGTTACATGAACAATTACAGCACAGTGATATTCACGATTTTGAAAGTTTAGATCAACTGGCTTTGCGTATTCAGGAACTAAAATTTAGCTTCCCCATTTTGACGCATATTTATGATGTCAAAAATTTGCAGAAATATAGTAAAGCTTTGAATGATGCACAGCTTGCAGCACAGGAATATCAAGTGTTGGCATCTTCTGCAGCATACATTCAACAAACTGAATTGGAAGCGAGCGACTGGTTTGTTTTAGGTTGGCTCACTGCAAAACAGGAAGTGTATGCACAGCGTTTATTGGAAGCGACAGAACAATTTATGGTGAGCCGTAAATTCTTAAAATAAG
Organism: Acinetobacter sp. YH12131; assembly: GCF_013418635.1. NCBI lineage: Bacteria > Pseudomonadati > Pseudomonadota > Gammaproteobacteria > Moraxellales > Moraxellaceae > Acinetobacter > Acinetobacter sp. YH12131. The sequence continues at coordinate 131,640 of NZ_VPBQ01000006.1, read as the reverse complement.
TATCCTTAACATCCTCAAAGCACACGCTAAAAATACTGCAATACAACGGCAGCCTTTTGAATATTCCTTCGGCTGCTTTGAATTAAAAACTGAATACAAATTATTTTCTTTTTCAAGCTTTTGTTCACAGCTCTCCCCTTGTTCATTTATAGATTTACACTATAGTAAAGAGAACTTATCTTGTTTCATCGAGGGCATTCCCGATGTGTGAAATAGAATTAAAATTTCAAATTCCACACAACTATCGTGCGGCATTTGAAAAAGCATTTAAAAAGAACAAACTGGTTCAACAACAACGCTTATGGGCTAAATATTATGATAGTCCTGAACAGCACTTAGCCAAGCAACGCATTGCCCTGCGTCAGCGTTTAGAGGGCGATATTTGGAAACAAACTTTAAAAGCGCCTAGTCCACAACATTATGAACGCTTTGAGCTTGAACATGAATTAGGACATGATGCGCCTGAATTGTGTGATTTGGCATGTTATGAAAATCATAAACAAGCACGAAAGATTTTAAAAAAAGCCTTAGACGGTTCAGAGGTAGATTTAACCCTGCAGTTTGAAACCGATGTTTTACGCTACAGCCAATTGGCACATTATAAAAACAGCCAAATTGAAGTTGCTTTTGATTTAGGTGAAATCCGCCAAGGCAAAAATTCGGTTGAAATTTACGAAGTTGAGTTTGAACTGAAACAAGGTGAAATTGCAGACTTAATTGCCTATATTCAGCCGTGGATTAAAAAATATCATTTATGGCTCGACACACGCAGTAAATCGCAGCGTGGCAATATGCTGTATAACAATGAAACCATGATTCCTGTACAGCAGCAAAGTACCTTGCAATTGCAACACCCCGAAAATATGCATGAGTTGTTGGCGCAAATTACCCAGAATTGTTTGGCACACTTGCTGCCAAATGCAACTGCGATTGCCAGTCAAGATTATGCCAGTGGGCATGTGCATCAAGCGCGTGTTGCCATTCGACGTTTACGCAGTGCCTTAAAAATTTTTGCTGAATATGATGCGTTGGCAAATAACAATTGGGAAAGTCAATTGGCGACACTTTTTCAGCAGTTAGGTTCGACCCGCGATCAAGATGCTTTGCGCGAAAGTCTGATTCCGCAACTTGAAAATGCAGGCTCACCTATTACCGAACTACCACCTGCAGCATCTGAAAACATTGCGATTGATGCAATTTTCCGCTCACCAACCACAACCTTATTACTGTTACAACTTATGAGTTTTGCACATTCGGCTGCGATTGCAGATGCAGAATCAAAACCATTCAAAAAAGTATTACGTAAACGCTTGCAGAAAATGCATCAACAAATTTGTGATGATACAGGTCATTTCCAAACCTTGGATGTGGAATCTAAACACCGCACGCGTAAGCGTGTAAAACGTTTACGCTATACCGTGGAGTTTGTGAGTAGTTTATTTGCAGAAGATGACGTCAAAACGTATTTAAAAACCCTAAAACCATTACAGGAAACTTTAGGGCATTTTAATGATTTAATGGTGGCACAAGGTCTATATGAAAGCCATGCTCAAACTGAACCGAAAACATGGTTTGTATTGGGTTGGATTGCGTCGGAAGAACGTCATATTTCCATACAGATTGAACAGGATTTACAGCAGTTTGCTGAAAGTCAGCCTTTTTGGTCGTAGTTGAAGTTTGATCATCAATCAATGATCACATTTAAGCTCAACAGGGATTCATTTCATGTTGAGCTTATTTTTTATATCTTAGATTAGTATTTAATCTGCAAATTCCAAACTTTCTAAAAGATTAACGATATTTACCAAATACTTTCCATGTTTGGTTATCTGCCAAAGGGTCTTGATAACTGTCACTGCGCTGCTTACGTGGCTTATCTCGGGCATCGACCAGTTCAAAATGTGGTTCGACACTTAACACAATACCATTCACATAAAAACGGGTGCGCGTGTAGTCACTTTGCCCATGCTGAAACACATAAGTACGCAAATCAATAAACTCACGATGTGCCACCAGTGCTGCACTGTCATCGCTGTCTAACCAACGCTGCATAACCTGAATTTCCTGCGGTTCAAATTGCCCACATTTTTCAATCAGGCTGGCAATCCCTCGAAAAGTTTTCGATTCTTTGGCGCGGGTTTTATTCACTCGAATCCGATCGACATGAAAATAAAATAAAGGCAAGTTCAAATGACTGGGTAAATGCACCGCATCAATGACTTCATCTTGCATAAAAGGTTGAAATAAATCCTGCGCGCGTTCAATCAACCCTGTCCATTGCTTATAGTATTCTGCTACTTCTGCACGTGTACCATAGTAAATCGGCAAGCCTTCAACATGGGCAAGTTGCACGGGTGGCCAAATATTTTGACGTAATAAAGCAATGTCGCTTTTTAAACTTTGTACCGCAATCGCATCTTGCATCAACCACTCCAATTTTGCTTAGGCTATTTTTAGCTTAAGGCAAAGGTTTTGTTTCTGCAAGGCTTTGCCTATAATGAAACATTCAGATTTTTAGCTTAGGAAAAATTCATGGTTCAAAAGATTGAAGCAACCGATGTAACCGAAGAAGAAGCATTAAATGCGGCTTTTTTTGAACGTGCCGATGAATTTATTAAACAGGCCAATGGCTTCTGTCATTTTGAAAAAGGCTCGACAGTAAAACCTGCCGAAATTCGTGGTCAGGTGAGTGCTGCCATGTTATTTGCTACTGCACGTTTTAATACTTGGGTGGCAGCCAATAATTTTAAAGATGGCAATGAAATGCGCGATGCCAAAGACCAAGTTATGTCATATATCTTGCAGCAATTTCAAATGATGCTTGAAGATAACTATGATGAATATTGCGAACAGTTTGAAAACTATTTGCGCTTCCGTCACAACGAAGAATTTCATACCCATAAACATGATCACGACCACTCGCACGATCATTAATTTTGCATATAAACAAAGCCCTACGGGGCTTTTTTATTGCGGCTAATTTTCAAACTTGTAGATTTCGATAAATAACCCTTCCCTTTTGTAACATGATGGCTTTGAATAGTGAAATAATAGCGTCATAAAAACAGGATCATTATGCAGAATCTAGGATTTGCACTCATTGATGCACATATTCATCAGTGGGATCCGTATAACACGCCACACAGCGCACGACTTGCTGTTAAGCTTTTGGGCAAGCATCCCAATTTGCTAGATAAAACCATCCGCCTGATAAAACCGAAAACACTCATTGAAACTTTGGGACGCACCGAGCACGTCACATCGCCCTATTTACCTGAGCATTATGCCCGCGACTTAGGTTTTTATACGGCTGAAAAAGTTGTGCATATTGAAGCCAATTGGCACAACCATAAAGGCAAAGGTGTAGTTGGTGAAACCGAATTTATAGAAAGTCTGGATTTTAAAAATAATGGTTTGGCTTTGGGCGCGATTGTCGCCACTGCAGACCCGCGCGATTCTAATTTTAAGAAAATTCTAAAATTACATCACAAAGCCTCTCCAAACTTCCGTGGAATTCGTAAAATGGCAGCCGTGCATGAAGATCACGGGATTTTCTCTTGGGCAGACGAACCACATTTATATCGGAACAAAAAGTTTCTAAAAGGTTTTGAAGCTTTAGCGCAATATAATTTAAGTTTTGATGCATGGACGTATTCGACCCAATTGGGCGATGTCTTGGCGCTGGCTAAACAATTTCCAGAAACTTCTATTGTACTTGACCATTTGGGCACACCTGCAGGGCTGTTCGGGCAAGTTGGCACACATACAGGCGTGACCAAAACAGCACGGGAAAACATTCTGTTTCGTTGGCAAGAAGATATTGCCGAGTTGGCACACTGTCCAAATGTTTACAGCAAAATTTCAGGGTTATTTATGCCTGTTTTAGGACATCAATTTCACTTGCAAAAACGTGAAGCCTCAAAACAGGAAATTATAGATTTAACTGCACCACTGATTCAGCATGCCTTACAAAGCTTTGGAATATATCGGTTGATGTTTGCTTCCAATTTTCCAATGGATCGAGTGAGCACGTCTTTGGTCAATTTAATTGATGCGACTAGTGATATTGTTGCGGCCTATCATCCAAATGCTTTGCAGCAAGTGTTTCATCATAATGCCAAACAGTTTTATCGTTTATAAAGCTTTAGCCAATTGAGCATAGATAGCAAACTTGAAGACAAAAAACGCATCGAAATGGATGCGTTTTTTGTATCTGCTCAAAATTAAATTGAATCTTTATTTAGACTGCGGCTTTAACGGCAGCACCTCAACATTGGCTTGACCATATTGATCGGCGGCTACTTCAAGCAAACGTTCTAAGCGTAAATATTTCTGAATCACAGCATCTACATCGGCTTTGCTGAGTTTTGCTAACGCTTGATCACGTCGCTCACGGTAACGTAAATCACGACCTTGTTCTAATTGCGGTACCAACATACGGTGGATACTGCGTTCATCTTCTAAGGCAGTCACACGTTTTTTCAAAATATCGGCTTTTGCAGCTTCAACTTCTTGCAAGCTGACACCATCACGGCGCAAATCCTGCAACACTTTATGCACCGCCTGTGACACTTGAGTCGACTTGCCTGCACTGTATTGCGCAGAAATACTGAGTGCACCCGATTGTTCAAATTCACTTAAACTCAAACCACTACTAAAACCATAAACCAATGCATTTTTTTCACGTAGTTCTTGCGCCAAACGTGAAGACAATTGCGATTCGCCCAAAATATAACTCAGTACCATCATGGCAGGTGTGTCAGGATGATTCACGCCCAAAGGTAAGGTCAATAGACTTTGATAACTGCCAAATTCACGCTGTTCTGCTAATACATGCAACTTTTTCGCAGGATATGCCGTATAGGCTGAATCTAAGCGTTGATATGCTTCCGTATTACGCGATTGTCCTAAACGCTGAACTAAAGTTTTTTTGATTTGTTTCGGATCAAACTCACCTGTAATGGCAATCTGTGCATAATTCATGGCGAAAAATTGACGATATAACTGCTGCACCTGCGCTTGGGTTGCAGCTTGCAGTTGTTGCTTCGCAAATCCAGGTTCGAAGTGATAGCGTAAATCGCCCTGCGGGTAAATTTCAATTAAACGCGCCATAGTCAAAGCAGCCACAGTTTCAGGCTCGGTATAAGGTCGTTCTAAACTGGATAAACTTTGAGAACGAATTAAATCAAACTGACTTTGCTCAAAACTTGGGTTTTGCATGACATCTAAAACAAAATTAAAAAACGCATTAAACTTTTCTTTTTTTGCCACAATTTGAATATGAATCGCATTAGCATCGGCTTGTGCAAAAGCCGAACCACCTGCAGCAATTGACTGATCGGCGATGTCTTGCAAACTATGCTCTTGAGATGCACGCAGCAACAAATACGCGGTTAAATCTAAAATTTCGCCCTGCTTAAATAAAGATTGTGCCGTACCAAAATTTACCGAAATAGTGGCATAGGTTTTATCATCACGCGTTGCAGTTGGAAATAATGCATACTTGGCACCATTTTTTAAGCTGCCACGCTGAATCTTTTTTTCATTTTGAATCAAAGCTTGTTTAGATTTTTGCACATAGTCTGTCACTTCTTGCTGATAACTTTTCACATCTTTCAAAGGTGTAACAGGTGTATCTTGCTGATCTAAAGTTTTTGCTGTATTTAGATTATTTTTTGCTGTGAGTGCCTGTTTTTGATCTTCAGGTGTGGGCTGAATATCGCCAATGACCCGATGCTGTGCAGTGAAGAACTGTTTTAAACGCTGATTTAGTTCATCTGCATTTAACTGTTGAATATTGTTTAAATCACGCCAATATTGTGTCCAATCACCTTGATACGCCACAGCATAATCACTCAAGCGACCACCCAAAGCCACCGCATCATTCATTACACTGTCTGCCTGATTTTGAATCAAGTTTTTCACACGTTGTAACTCGGCATCATCAAAGTTTTTTGCCTGCTCGATACTTTGATTCAAGCCAGCTTGTAATTGCTTGGCATCATGATTCGGTGCATACAAAGCCCCCATCAGCACCAAATTAAAATCTTGATCTAACCAAGTGCTGGACTGCACCATGGTACTTTTGCCTGTTTCTACCAGTGCTTGATACAAATGCCCACTCGGTTGCAACGTATGTAAATAAGGTGACAGCGCCAAAGCGGTTTTGATCTTTTCGTCATTGCCATTTAAATACAGATTAAATTTGGCCAGTTGACTGCCCTTTTGTACCACAAAATTTCGTTGCTGAATTTTGTTACTGTCTAATCGAGGCACTTGTACTTGTTTGGGAATTTGTCGTGCTGCAATTGGACTAAAATGTTGATCAATTTGTTTTAACACCGCTGCCTGATCAAACTTGCCTGTCATCACTAAAATGGCATTATTCGGCGCGTACCATGTGCGGTAAAATTGATTTAATTCCTGCATTTTGATGGATTGCAGTTCGTTTAAATCGCCAATAGGTAAGCGTCCGAAATACTGATTGCCATAGGCCGATTTCCACACCTGATCTATCAAGACTGAAAACGGTTGATCCATCCGCACTTCACGTTCACGCTTTACAATCGCAATTTCGGCAGGCACATATTTTTCCTGCATGACCAACTTATCCATGCGTTCCGCTTCAAGATAAATCATCTCATTGACTGCGCGAGTTTCAGGACGAATGATGTTGGTGTATTTAGTCGAATAATAGTCGGTGCTGGCATTGTGCATTAAACTATATTGATCTAAACGGCGCTGAAATTCCTCGGCAGGTACATTTTCTGTACCTTTAAATGCCAAATGTTCCAACAAATGTGCCAAACCACCTTTGCCTTGGGGGTCATTCAATGAGCCCGTTAAATACACCATATTCATAAAGACTTTATTTTCTTTTTGATTGGGTGCCAAAATGACTTTTAAGCCATTATCAAGTTGATATTCTTGTATTTCTTGCTGAGATTTTACTAAAACTGGCTGGGCGAAAACCACGCCATTGAATGCCAGTACACATAAAGATAAAGTGAGGGTTTTAAAACGTAGCAACTTCTTTTTCCCGATTGATTTCATTCTATTTTTGATTTGCCATCGAAAATGGCAATTTTCAACTTGAGCTTAACAGCATACCAAGCTGCGATTAAATCAACCGTAAAAATTTGCAAAATATATGATTTAAACCAAGCAAAACTTGCAAACTACTCTCATCTCAGCTTTTTTCCTATAAAGAAAGATGAAAACTTAATATGACAAAAATAAAGCAATGATCAATCGTAAATTTGACTATGCATTTGATCATTTTTAAAGGATGAAAGAAATCTAATGCAGGACATAGTTTAAATCATGATTTCGCCCTGCAAATATAGCTGTGCATAACCTGAAATTTCGATACGACCATTAGGCAACATCTTGCAATACAGTATGCCACCTCGGGCAGAAGCCTGATATGCCACAAGTTCGGTTTGCTGTAATTTTTCTGCCCATAGCGGTGCAATTGCAGTATGAATTGAACCTGTAACAGGATCTTCTGCAATGCCCATGGCTGGTGCAAAATAACGCGATACGCAGTCATACTGTGTATTTGCAGAGGCAGTAATCGCAACATCAACACTCGACTGTGCCGTAATGGCTGTGCGCAACTGTCCCAATTGTTTTAATAATTCAAGGTTAGGCTGTTCATCTAACACATCTTGTACCGATTCATATTCCACAATATAGGCTTGCGCATTGATATAGACGTTTTTAAATGGTTTAGTCAAAGCTTGGCGTAAAATATCGGGATAATCTTCAACTTGTTGGGCAGCACGAATTGGGAAATTCATGCAAATTTTGCCATCTTGCTGTTGCTGAACTGTAAAAATCCCCAAATTTTTCACATGAAATTGAATTGTATTTGCCTCTGTATAATCCTTAAATAAAACAAAGCTGCTGGCAAGTGTGGCATGTCCGCAAAAATCGACTTCTGTTATGGGGGTAAACCAGCGGATTTCAAAGTTTTCTGCATCTATCATTTTGACAAAAGCGGTTTCGGACAGATTATTTTCCAATGCGATATTTTGCATTAAATCATCAGCTAACCATGTTTTACTAACAAGTACGGCAGCAGGATTGCCTTTAAATAATTCATGGCTAAAAGCATCGACTTGGTAAATTTTCATTAATGAACTCATGATCCTAAAAATATATACACTTATTTCATCTTAAGTTCTTTTCACTATAAGTGCCTAGCCAATTTCTGTACTTTCAATCTGCCAAGCGGGTTGATTTTGGACTAATTCGGCATAAAGCGAGCAGTAGTATCAGGGAAGTATGTTATTGGCTGTGATGCCAAGTTTGTAAAAGCTGTCTTCTTTAGCCCAACATTGGGCTTTTTTAGCGCTTAGCTTTCTAGTTTTTAATCGTTGTGATACTGCTGCTCATTTTGGCAAGCACACCAAAAAAATATTTATCAATAAGCAATACTTTCCCCCATTCTTATCGCATAATAGAGCCATCTCAAACGCACTGTATTTGCGATTTAATTGGAAATCGCCCGTTTTTCCTTTTAAATACTCTCAATTTTCCCAATTTATTGAATTTAAAGAAGCATTTCTTATGAAAATCGTCATCTTAAATAAACCATATGACGTTCTCTCTCAATTCCGTGAAGATGAAAAACATCTCACCATGTCGGCTTTTGTTGATGATCCAGACTTACGTTTAGCTGGTCGTTTAGATATGGATTCGGAAGGCTTGGTGTTCTTGACTGATCATGGCGCCTTGAATCAGTTTATTACCAATCCAGCCAATAAAAAATACAAAACCTATTTGGTTCAAGTCGATGGTGATGTCACTGAAGACGCCTTAACACAATTGCGTAAAGGCGTAGAACTGAAAGATGGAATAACTTTACCTGCGCAAGCGTATAAAGTCGATGAGCCTGAATGGTTGTGGGAGCGTGATCCTCCTGTACGTTTCCGTGCTTCTGTACCTACTTCGTGGATTGAAATTTCAATTTGTGAAGGTCGCAACCGCCAAGTACGTCGTATGACGGCTGCGGTTGGTTTTCCAACTTTGCGTTTAATCCGCACCAAAATTGGTTCAATTGATTTGGTGCAATTGGGTTTACAACCCGGTGAAACTAAAGAAATCGAACCGTTGTTGTATCCTGATTTTAAAGATGTGCCTGCTGCTGAACCGTATCGCTCGCGTTCTTATGTGAAAAAACCTGGTGGTACGGGTGGCAAGCCAATCCATCAAAAGAAAAATAAAGATGGCACTACCAAGAAAAAATCAGGTACGCCACGTATTTGGCAAATGGAAGAAAGTGAGAAACCTCGTCGTAAGACCAATGGTACTACACGCCCTAATACCAAAAGCCGTGGACGTCGGGCGCGTTAATAAGTCGGTGAGTAAAAACTCAACTTGTAAAGTACATAAAAATGGATGCTGAAGCATCCATTTTTTTATAGCTGAATATTAAATTAAATTTTCAATCAGCCTTTCAACCACTGCTCTACTTTTGCCTGATCTGTAACATTTAATACCACTTCTGGCAATTCAATCTGCGCAGTATTTAGCTCAAAAGTCATCAACTCATCACGGCGGAAAGCATGAACAGTATAAATTGCATCCTGTTTGGCATATCGCTCAAGGGATTTTACCGTAGCTTTTAAACCATCAATCGCAATAATCACATCATGCGCAGAAAGCCCCGCTTTTGCCGCTGAACCCTCACGATGTGCAGATTGTACCAATACCCCTTCAGGTTTATCTGCCACTTTCAAACCAAATGGCAAAGACTTGTCCTGTTTTAGCTGATAATCAACACCAAACTCAGGCAATAACTGATCGAGCGGCAATTCATCAGTCGTGTTGATTAAATGGTGAATTTGCTCCGACCAATCATCCCCCGTTAATTCTTTGCATAATTCAAAGATGGTGCGCTCATGCACTTGAATGCCCTGTTGCGCATTAGCATACAATTTCTGCATTAATGCATCTAAGCTTGAACCACGTAAGCGCAAGCCCAAATCTAAACATAAAGCCACCAAACAGCCTTTGTTATAGTAGCTGGTTCCTGCATTGTTCGAGTTTTCATCTTGACGATAGAACTTGACCCAAGCATCAAAACTAGATTCTGCCACCGTTTGAATCGCACGACCCGGATTTTGCAAATAACGATTAATTTGTGCTTTGAGCAGCTCCAAATAAGACGCCTGACCAATCACACCGCTGCGTAGCAATAACAGATCATCGTAATAAGACGTAAAGCCTTCAAAAATCCATAACAGTGAGGTATAGCCTTCATGATTCAGGTTATAATTCACAAAATTTTCAGGACGAATGAATTTCACCAACCAACTGTGAAAATACTCATGGCTGCACAGACCTAAAAAGCGCTGATAATCTTTAGAAGGTTGTTCAGGCTCGTTGGCTTTCGGCAAATCATCACGCGGTGTAATTAAACTGGTACTGTTTGGATGTTCTAAGCCACCATAGCTATTGCCTGTTGCCATGGTCATAAAGGTATAGTGTGCAAATGGCGCAGAACCAAACATAGCAATTTGTGTGGCACAGATTTTTTCAATATCTTGCTGCATACGTGCAGCATTCATTGCATGTTTACCCGAAACCACAAATTCATGTGGAATATCTGCTGCGGTAAAACTAAAACGAGTTTGTTCTGCCAATTCAAACGGTGCATCAATCAGTTCGGTATAGTTTTTGGCTTTTAAGGTATAACGCCCTTTTACCAAACTTTTTGCAGTCAAACCTGTTGCAAGCTGAAAATGCTTCAGCTCATCTGGTAAAAATATTTCAACTTCAATGGCTTTTTCTTCTTGTCCATCTAAGCCCAAACAAGCACAGGCAGGATTGACATATAAACGCGTCTGATCGACATAAGCGCCACGCACCGACAAATCATAAGCGTAGACATCATATTCCACCGTAATCAATTCATGATCGGTATTAAATAAGCGCCATTTATTCTTTTCAAATTTCTGAATTTTGAGGATACGCCCTGCTTCATCATAAGCACGTACCGATTCAAGATGTTTGGAGAATTCACGAATTAAATAGCTGCCTGGAATCCAAGTCGGTAGTGATAAAACCTGAGTAGGATTAGCCAAAAAACGCAGGGTGACATGCATGAGATGCTGACGATAATCGTCAAATTCGATTTGATAATGCAACATAATGGGCAATACAAAATGTATAAATAAGAACTTGACCACAAGCTTAACATTTTTTTAGCAATTGATGCGTCAAGACGAGATTTGTCTGCATTTATGGCTAGCCAACTGCGCAAAAAAGGCATAGCATCCTCCTATGTTTTTCTGCTTAAAACCATTGTGACACCAATGGATTGGTGTAAATAAGGAACTTCTTTGAAACGTGTTATCTATCTGATTGCGGCGCTCTGCTGGCTCTGCAGCGCAATCACGCATGCCGCATTATTGAATATTCAAGCTGAAAGTGTAGAAGCCGAAGCATGGGCAATTTTAGACCCACAATCTGGGCAAGTGATTGCAGAGCATAATAGTCACGTACAACGTGCACCTGCTTCACTCACTAAAATGATGGTGGCTTATATTGTGCTCAAAGATATACAGGCAGGTAAATTAGACCGAGATGAAATCTTGACCGCAACACCTGTGGTGCAGCAAGTGATGTGGGATGAATCACAAATGTATCTAAAAGCAGGTGAACAGATTTCGATAGATCAGCTATTGGCAGGCTTAATTATTATGTCTGCTAACGATGCTGCACTCACTTTAGGTGAACGTGTTGCAGGTGGTGTTCCGCAGTTTATCGCCCGAATGAATCAGGAAGCGCAAGCTTTGGGCATGCAAGATACACATTTTCAGAATCCATCTGGTGTGACTATGCCTAATCATTATTCTTCTGCGGCAGATATGGCACGTTTGGCTCAAGCAATTGTGACTGAAACACCCGATTATTTAGCGTATTCAAAACAGACCAGTTTTACCTATAATCAGCACTTTCACCGTGCGACCAATATTTTATTAAAACAAGACCCAAGTGTAGATGGATTAAAAACAGGCTTCACCAAAGCTGCAGGCTACAACCTTGCCCTAACCGCAAACCGCCCAACACTGGACAGTGATGCACCTGAACGTCGTTTGGTGGTGGTGGTGATGGGAACCAAGAGTGCGCAAAAACGCGCTGAGGTGGCACATCAATTATTAAATTTAGCCTATAGCTATACCCGTAATGAAGTCGCGATTAAACCCAAACAAATGATTGCAGAATTGCCTGTGGTGAAATCGACTTTACGCATGTTTAAGATTGAAAGCAGTCAGCCAAAGTTTGTAACGACATCACTGTATGAACAGCCACATGCAATTAACTTGGCGCAGTTTGATCAAAGCACTCAACGTCTACAACTTGTGAATGCACAGGGCGAATTAGAAACACTTGAACCTGCACAGCGTACACAAACGCATGTCAATATTGAATTGTCTGAAAAGTTACTGACTGCGCCATTGGCACAGGTTATGAAACTGGCAACCGTACACGTTTATCAAAATAATCAATTGATTAACAGCTTTGCGATTGAAGAACAGGTCAACATTGTTGAAGCCAATATTTTTGAAAGAATCATGATGTGGTTTGGCAGTTTGTTTAATTTCTTTAGCCATCAACCTGTAGAAGATGAAAAAACTTCACTCGGTTAGAAGCCGATGATCCTCAAGAATTAAATATCACCAAGATGGGCAATGTCCCATCTTTTTTATTGTCATCGACACATCATACAAAGGGCTTAAAATGAGCCTGCCATAAAATCTGCAAATTTATAGGTATGACGCATAAATTTGCATTGAAATTATAAAAATTGCCCCGATTAACTAAAAAATGTCATAAAAAACTCGGAAAAGTGAAGAATTTGCAGAAATGTCTATAACAAATTCCACGTTTCACTTTATGATGTACCCTTAAAAAATTGAATGGATCAATAACATGACTGCTATTGCAAATGACCTCGTGGTTTCTTTCCACTACACATTGACTAACGCAGAGGGTGAAACTCTCGACAAATCTCAAGGTGAACCACTTGCCTATTTGCATGGTGCAGGTAATATCATCCCTGGTTTAGAAAAAGCGTTAGAAGGTAAAACAGTAGGTGAAAAATTTACTGTAAACGTACCTGCAGCTGAAGGTTATGGCGAATACAACCCAGACTTAGTACAAGAAGTTCCTGCACAAATGTTCCAAGGTGTAGACAACATCCAAGCAGGCATGCAGTTCCAAGCGCAAACTGATGATGGCGTTCAAATCGTAACTGTAAAAGCAGTTGAAGGCGATAACGTAATTGTTGATGCAAACTTCCCACTTGCTGGTCAAGATTTAACGTTTGAAGTTGAAATCGTTGAAATCCGTGAAGCTTCTCAAGAAGAATTAGATCACGGTCACGTACACGGTGCGGGTGGTCATCACCACTAAGATCAGTATTGATCGAAGCAAAAGGCAAAGTATTTTTACTTTGCCTTTTTTGTTTGTCATTCTAAAATTCAGGATAAGCACATGACTGAAAGATCCTTTCAGGCAGACTATTGCGGAAAGATCATTACAGGAAAAATCAACACAGCACATTGTCGTTTTATTGGACAATTAAACCCTTCGCATTTAAGACAATTTTACCCAGTCATGCTTATAATGAAGTCACCTTTCTAGCGCTCACATCAAGCATTCTTCCCATGCAAAACTATAATTTAGTTTGGTTCCGACAAGATTTAAGAATTTCAGATCACACCGCACTTTGGCATGCTAGCCAAGCAGGAGCTTGTATTGGCGTGGTGGTTCTTTCGCCTCAGCAATATCGTTTACATCACGATGCGCGCATTAAAATTGACTTTTACTTGCGTCAATTAAATGCACTAAAAGACGAACTCGCACAACTCAATATCCCACTGATTGTTCAAATTACACCATCTTGGGCTGACATTGCACAAACACTGCTCCAACTATGCCAAACATTGAAGGACTCTCATCCGATTCAAAATATTTATGCCAATATTGAATTGGGAGTGAATGAGCTAAAACGTGATCTTGAAGTTCAACAAACCTTGAACCAACACGGTCAGGATTTGGTTTTGTACCATGACCGCACGCTTTTTCCTGTGGGTACGGTGCGCAATCAGAGCATGAAACCGTATCAGGTATTCAGCGCATTTAAAAAGTATGCCTATCAACAGTTGAGTGTCAGTATTCCGCGTTGCTTTCCTCTGCCACAAGCTCAAACGTCGATTCAACTTCCTGAACAATATCTCTCTACTGTACCAAGTTTAGAACACTTAGGTTTCGACCCACTTCCAACGGCACAACAAAATTTATGGGCAGTCACGGAACAACATGCACAGCAATTGTTGGATGATTTTACGCGTGAACAAATGCAAGATTATCAGCAACAGCGTGATTTTCCAGCGTTGTCTGGTACCAGCCAATTATCTGCGTATTTAAACTGTGGCATTCTCTCCATTCGGCAATGTCTGGCTGCGGTTTTTGCGCATTCACAAGGACATTTTCATCTTGAAAATACAGGGCAACAAACTTGGTTAGATGAATTACTGTGGCGTGAGTTTTATCAACATATTTTGTTTGATTATCCCAAAGTTTCAAAGCACCGCCCTTTTAAAGATCAGACCGCACAGGTGGCGTGGCGAAATGATCCTGCAGGTTTAGCAGCATGGCAACAAGGAAAAACAGGCATCCCCATTGTGGATGCAGGCATGCAACAACTTTTGCAAACGGGCTGGATGCATAATCGAGTCAGAATGATTTGCGCAATGTTTCTGTGCAAAAACCTGTTAATTGACTGGCGCTTGGGCGAACAGTGGTTTATGCAACATTTAATTGATGGTGATTTGGCTGCCAATAACGGTGGCTGGCAATGGTGTGCCTCGACTGGTACAGATGCAGTGCCCTATTTTAGGATTTTCAACCCTGTAAGCCAATCACAAAAGTTTGACCCCAATGGTGATTATATTCGCACATGGCTACCTAAACTGGCTCATTTAGATGCCAAAAATATTCATGAACCATATGCGAAAAATCCAAATCTAAAACTGGATTATCCGCATCCAATTGTAGATTTAAAACTTAGCCGATTACGTGCCATAGAAGCCTTTAAACAGCTTTAAGAGTACAAACAGGAGATTGGTCAGTCTCGCCCCTATCTGCCATAGGTTAGCATGATGGGAGTTTCAACGATTAAACCGACAGTTAGGCGGCTTGCTCGTCACGTTTAAAGACCAATTCGCCTTTTAAAGAACTGTCTGCATCGAAATAATAACCTTCACTATTGAATGCTTTTAAGTCTTCTGCGCGTTCTAATTTATTCTCGATGATAAAACGTGCCATCAAACCACGGGCTTTTTTGGCATAAAAACTGATGACTTTATATTTACCATTTTTCTGATCTAAAAATACAGGTTTAATAATTTCAGCCTGAATTTTTGCTTCCTGCACCGACTTATAATATTCATCGGAAGCTAGATTAACTAATAATGCCGACTGGTTATGTTTTAAATCTTGGTTAATTAAATTGGTGATGATATCGCCCCAGAAACGATACAAATTTTCACCGCGCGCATTATGCAACTTAGTGCCCATTTCCAAACGATACGGCATCATTAAATCTAAAGGACGCAATAAGCCATATAAGCCAGAAAGCATACGCAGGTGTTGTTGAGCAAACTCAATATCTGCAGCAGACAAACTATAAGCATCTAAGCCTGTGTACACATCACCTTTAAAAGCAAACATGGCCTGACGTGCATTGGCAAGATCAAACTCTGCTTGCCAGTCACGAAAACGCTCGACATTCAAAGTGGCAATTTTTTCACTGACACTCATTAAACTGGCAATTTCTGTAGCAGAAAGTTTACGTGCTACATCAATTAACTCTTGTGAATGTTGAAGTAATCTAGGTTGAGTATATTCATCGCTTGGTAATGCAGTTTCATAATCTAAAGTCTTGGCTGGAGAAATTAAAGCGAGCATAAACCACCTAAATAAAAAATACTGCGCTCACTATAGCAGCAGCTTTCAACAAACTCCAATGCGCGTTTTTGTTTACCCTTATGGGAAAACACGTTCAGTACGTGTTTCCTTACGATGATCGATTAGATCAATCCAACGTGGAGGATGAGGTGCTTTTATTTTAGTGCATGCTTTTAAAAACATTGGTTCTCTCTAATCAGTTGAGGTTTTTTTCAGTACTTACAACTTTTCTCTAGGCAATAAAAAACCCACTTAACTCTCCCAAATTAAGCGGGTTAAATAAAAACTATTTTGTTGTATTGTTCTTGCTGCTTAATATACGGTTGTGATGTGTCATTTAGATGACATTTCAATTAAAAAATAAATAGGATCTGTTGACATTTGCTGTATAAAAAAATAGCGAGATAGTAAAATTCAATCGCCAAACCAAATTCACTACTCGCTATACCTCGTACAATGTTGAATGATCAACACTGGTCTAAGTTAAAAGCTATTCTCGCAATTTTAATATTTATCTCAACTCAAATTTGAGAAATTTTTTTGAGGCAATCCTATATCGTATTAGAACAGGATGCCCTTCGAGAGATTTACCCGAGGTTTTTGGTAATCCAAACTCAATTTTTAAAAAGTACAATCGCTGGTCTAATAAAGATAAGATAATGAAAATATTTAAAATATTCTCAGAGAACGCTGATCGTGAATGGATATTTATTGATGCTACTCATGTTAGAGCACACCAACATTCAGCAGAAATCCCTAATCAGGATATTTCAAAAAGTGTTGGGGGTAATAGTTCTAAAATTCACTTAGCTGTTGACTCTCACGGTAACCCGATCGAATTTATTATTTCAGATGGAACCACCCATGATGTCAAAGTTGCCCCTATTTTAGTCGAACAATTAGATTTAACTGACACTGAAATAGTCTGTATGGATAAAGGCTATGATTCTGAAATATTAAGAGAGCAGATTAAAAATTAAAGTGCTAAAGCGAAACTTTCGAAGCGCAGTTGCCTTAGCTTGTATTTATCTGTGGCTGCCTTTATGAAATGTCAACAGACCCTATTTTTAATTTAAAAATCAAGTATAAATTTTAAACATCCAACGTCTTTGCAGCTTGGTTTAACCTTTCCATTCAAACTCACTAAAAGATTGGTCTTCTTTCAGAGTATTTTCTACCGCTTGCGCCAATTGATTTAATAAACTTTGCTCGGTAATTCGTTCTAGCCAGTCTTGTTCCTCATTTGGGTATGAAGTAATTTCACAAACAAGATGCCCATCTTCACCACGGCTTTGACAGTTTACTGCCAAAGGCAGCGCATGTTGATCTACACTTACAGCGACTTGTGCACCACTCTGCGGCAACGTTTGAAAGCCATAATGAGATAAGTTTTGTGAAAGTAAATTCGCCACATAATTCTGTGCCAGAGTGCAATCTTGTAACTCTTGTTTATTTTCACAATTCGCCATAAATTTTAATTTGCGCATGCTCGAACCCAAAGGCTTTTTTCTTGTATGGGTTTAGCATAAGCAATAAAACGCAAACAGCCAAGCAAAAGCTTGGCTGTTTCAGCATAAAGTCTAGGCTTTGCGACTCTTCATCGCAGCCCCTATCGTTTTGGCTTATTCTGTCACTTGAATATTCAGACCTGCCACACCTGCAAGCTCAGTAAAGGTAGGGAAACTTGTTGCTACTGTTTCTGTACCTACAATTTTAATTTCACCAGAAGTACGCAAGCCTGCCATAGAGAAACTCATGGCGATACGATGGTCATGATGTGATTCAATCTCGCCGCCTGTAAATATCGCTGACCAGTCGCCTGCTTTGCCTTTACCCTGAATGATGATGCCATCGTCAGTTGGTGTGCAGTCAATGCCCATGGTTTTTAAACCATCTGCCATCACTTGAATACGGTCTGATTCTTTTACGCGCAATTCTGCAGCACCTGTCAGTACAGTTTGACCTTCAGCACAAGCTGCAGCAATGAACAATGCAGGAAATTCATCAATCGCCAATGGCACTTGATCTTCAGGAACATGAATCCCTTTTAAAGTACGTGAACCACGAATACGAATATCTGCAATTGGTTCACCGCCTGCAATACGTTCATTTTCCACGCTCAGGTCTGCACCCATTTGTTTCAGAATTTCAATCACACCTGTACGGGTTGGGTTAATGCCCACCGCTTCTAAGGTTACATCTGAATTTTCTGTAATGGCTGCACCCACCATGAAGAATGCCGCAGATGAAATATCAGAAGGTACTTGAATATCTGTACCCACCAATTTACCGCCGCCTTGCAATGAAATACGGTTACCTTCAGTTTTCACTTCATAACCAAATGCACGTAACATACGTTCGGTATGGTCACGCGTTGGTTCAGGCTCAGTCACTGAAGTTTCACCTTCTGCCCAAAGCCCTGCCAATAAAATACCTGATTTCACCTGTGCAGATGCCATTGGCAAATCATAGTGAATACCTTTCAGCGCTTGCGCACCTGTAATCGATACTGGCGGTGTGCCACGTTCACCCGTTGTTTGAATTTGTGCCCCCATTTCACGCAATGGTTTAGCAATACGCTCCATTGGACGCTTGGTCAGTGACGCATCACCAGTCATAACAGAGTCAAACTGCTGTGCAGACAACATGCCTGCCAACAAACGCATAGATGTGCCTGAGTTACCCATATAAATTGGGCCTGCAGGTGCTTTTAAACCTTGCATACCTACGCCATAAATGGTGACCTCACCATTTTTAGGGCCTTCAATGCTCACACCCATATCACGGAATGCCTGCAAAGTCGCCAATGCATCCTCACCTTCAAGGAAACCTGTCACATGCGTAGTGCCTTCGGCAATTGCACCAAACATAATGGAACGATGTGACACAGATTTGTCACCCGGTACGGTAAATTTACCTTGGAAAGTCTTAGCACCCGGCAAAATCGTAAATTGTTGTGTCACGTTATTGTTCTCCATAAAAGGTTTCTTGGCGAGCATATGATTAAAATGCTGTCGTGCCGCTTGTGCATGTCCAAGCAAGCCCATTAAAGCACGCGAGTCTTCTTGTTCAATCAGTTGGCGAATAATCGCGAGTTGACTTTCAAAGCCATCCACTGCTTTTAACAGTGCAGTTTTATTGGCAAAGAAAATGTCATGCCACATTTGTGGATCGCTGGCAGCAATACGTGAGAAGTCACGAAAGCCACCTGCAGCATAGCGGAAAATGTCTAAATTATCTTCCCGATTTGCCAATTGTTCGACCAAATTAAAGGCCATTAAATGGGGAAGATGACTGGTATACGCCAATACCTCATCATGTTTTTCCACATCCATGCAAATTACTTCGGCTTTGGCGCTTTCCCACATTTGAATCAGTTTATTGACTGCCCACGGCGCACTGCTTGGCAATGGTGTCAAAATGACTTTGTGATTGGCAAATAAATCAACCTTGCCTGCATGCACGCCTGTATGCTCTGCCCCAGCAATTGGATGCCCAGGTACAAAACCTGCAGGTAAATGTTCTCCAAAAACCGCTTTGGCTGCAGCCACGACACTGCCTTTGGTGCTGCCTACATCGGTCAGAATCACGTGATCTGCCAAATAAGGCTGAATCTGTCGTAAGACTTTTTCTGTCGCTTGTACAGGCAATGCCAACACCACTAAATCTGCGCCTTGTACCGCATCTACAGGATTGTTAAAGCCTTGTTCAATTAATCCTAATTCCAAAGCATCTTGCAGCGTTTTTTCAGAACGGGTCGATGCCACAATATGCCGACTTAAGTTTTCTGCCAGCATTACACGTGCCAAACTCGAGCCTATTAGCCCGAGTCCGATAAATGCAACTTTTTCAAACAATGGTTGCGCCATGTTTTATGCCTTCGCTTCCTTGCCCAATACTTTGGCTAATGCACGCAGGAACTTGGCATTTTCTGCTTCTGTGCCAATTGAAACACGTAAATGGGTCGTAATACCCACAGGACGTACAATTACACCTTCTTTCAATAAGGCATTAAAAGTTTGACCCGGATCGGCTTCTACATCTACCAAAATAAAGTTAGCACGTGAAGGCACATAATTCAGACGCAATGCTTTAAAGCCTGCTTCCAATTGCGCCATGCCTGCTTTGTTGGCAATACGTGATTTTTCGATAAAATCTTCGTCTTTTAATGCCGCAACCGCAGCCACCATTGCCAAGTGATTGACGTTAAATGGTTGACGAATACGGTTTAAATAATCGGTCACTTCTGCAGAAGCTAAAGCAAAACCAACGCGCAGCGCCGCCAAACCATAGCACTTAGATAAAGTACGGCTCACGATTAAGTTTGGATATTGCTCAAGGAATTTAAGGCTATTGAAGTTCTCTGGAAAATATTCCACATAGGCTTCATCTAATACCACAATCACCCGTGCAGGAACTTTTTGCATAAAGGCTTCAAATTCAGCCTCTTCAAACCATGTGCCTGTTGGGTTATTTGGGTTGGCAATAAAGATTAACTTGGTGTTGTCTTGAATTGCTGCCGCCATAGCATCCAAGTCATGTGAAAAACCTTTGGCAGGCACTTCAATCGCTTGAGCATTAATCGCTTGCGTTACCAAAGCATATACTGCAAAGGCATGTTGGCTGTACAACACTGAATCTTGATCTGAAACGAATGCGCGAGCAAACATTTCTAGCAAATCGTTTGAACCATTACCCAAAGTAATACGGTCATGCGCAAAGCCAAATTGTTTTTGAATTTGGTCTTTTAAAATAAAACCACCACCATCTGGATAGCGACCAATTTCAGCAATTTCTGCTGCAACGGCTTCTTTGACTTTGTCTGAACAGCCCAATGGGTTTTCATTTGAAGCAAGTTTGACGATATCTGTAATCCCCAACTCACGCTCAAGTTCACTGATTGGTTTACCTGGTTGATAAGGCTTTAACTTCGAGATGCCTTCATTGGCTGGGACAAACGACATTTTACACTTCCAGTTGACTAGGTGGTGAATGTGGCGCGCATGACAAACATGCACACCACTAAATTAAATACGGTTATAACACGGCAGCAGGATAAGAACCCAAGACACGAATTTCTTTCACCAATGGACGGATTTCTTCAATCGCTGCACGTACATTGTCTTGCTCGACATGCCCTTCTAGGTCAATGAAGAATACATAGGCCCATTTTTCAGGCAAGGCAGGACGTGTTTCAATACTGGTCAAGCTAATATTGTGCTTCGCAAATGGTGCAAGAATCTCAAGCAATGCCCCTGCGCGGTCATGTGCAGACACCAACAATGAAGTTTTATCATTGCCACTTGGTGGAACTTTCTCACGACCAATCACCAAGAAACGTGTGGTATTTTCTGGGTTATCTTCAATATTGCTATGTAAAATTTCGAGTTCGTAAATATTGGCCGCAATTTCAGAAGCAATTGCAGCAGAATGCCATTCATTACGAATACGGCGCGCTGCTTCTGCATTGGAGCTGAGTGCCACACGTTCTACACCCGGATAATGTACATCTAACCATTTACGGCATTGTGCCAAAGTTTGCTGATGCGCATAAATTTGTTTAATGCTGTCTTTACGAGTGTTTTCTGACACAAGGAATTGGTGATGAATACGCAATTCTACTTCACCAATCACATTTAATGGCGATGATTTAAAGCAATCTAAAGTATGGTTCACCACACCTTCAGATGAGTTTTCGACAGGTACTAAACCATAGTGTGCACTGCCTGCTTCCACTTCACGGAAAACTTCATCAATAGTAAGCAAAGGACGCACAATCGCATCTTGACCAAAATGTTTAAGTACTGCGGAATGCGTATAAGTACCAATTGGCCCTAAAAACGCAATACTTTGTGGCGCTTCAAGTGCCAAACATGCCGACATAATTTCACGGAATAAACGTGCCATGGTCACATCAGACAACGGCCCTTCGTTGCGTTCCATAACATTACGTAAAACTTGCGCTTCACGTTCAGGACGGTAAAACAACGGGCTCTCTTCTGCTGCAAATTTTGCTTTCGCCACCGCTTCAGCAAGTCGTGCTCGACGGTTAATCAGCTGCTGAATCTGTTGATCTACAGAGTCAATATCTTCACGGATTTTAGCGAGATCAAGAGAAGTCGTTGTGTTCTGATCGTCTTGGATCATTGTTATGTCGCCCTTCATAAACATTTTGCAAATAGTATAACAATAGTTAGCTTTCAAATGTTGCGCAATACAACTTTCAGTGTTTCAGATTTAAAAACATACAGTTGATCAAAGCATCACCAATCTATACATTTAAGCCGCAACTTTGCACAACGTACCGCTTAAAACTGGGCAACTATGCTTTTCTTTTTTGCATCTCTAATTCTAAGCGGTGTAATTTTATTTTTAAGTGTAATTATCAATCAGCTCATTGCTTTTAAGTCTGATCAAATTCATAAAAAAAGAGCCAGCACTGGGCTGACTCTGGAGATGATCCTTGATCTTTATTCAATTGGACTTTTAGGCATTGTTTTAACGCCCCAATAAACCACGCGCGACAATTTCTTTCATAATTTCATTGGTTCCACCGTAAATTCGCTGGATTCGCGCATCGACAAAGAAACGAGAAATCGGGTATTCCGTCATATAGCCATAACCGCCAAACAGTTGCAGCAATTGATCGGCAATTTTCATTTGCATATCTGTCGCAAAGCTTTTTAAAGCGGCTGCAGTTTCGACGTCCAGTTTGCCCTGCATATACAATTCGACGTTTTGATTATAAAAAGCAGCGGTTGCCAATTCATCAATTTTAGCCTGTGCCAAAACAAAACGGGTATTCTGGAACTGACCAATGGCTTGTCCAAACGCCTGACGCTCTTGCACATATTGTGTGGTCACATCAATTGAACCTCGAATAGCACCCAATGCAGTAGCTGCAATCGCAGTACGTTCACGTGGCAATTCTTGCATTAAATAGGCAAAACCATGCCCTGCCTGTCCTAACAATTGATTTTTCGGCACTTTGACATTGTCAAAGAATAGCTCTGACGTGTCTTGTGAATGCAAACCAATTTTTTCCAAATTGGTGCCTTTTTTAAAGCCATCTAAATGCGTATCGACCAACATGAGCGATACGCCTTTGGCACGTGCTTGCGGATCAGTTTTTACTGCCAAAACCACCAAGTCTGCATGCTGACCATTGGAAATAAAGGTTTTAGAACCATTCAGTACATAATGATCATCTTGCAAAATGGCATTGGTACGCATGGCTTGTAAGTCTGAACCCGCGCCTGGCTCGGTCATGCCAATTGCACCAACCACTTCACCCGATACCATTTTAGGCAGCCAGTATTGTTTTTGTTCTTCTGTACCAATATGCAAAATGTACGGCGCAGCAATTTCAGAATGACAGGAAATACCTGTAGAAAGTGCGCTATAACCTGCACGTGCCGACTCTTCGACCAACATTAGGGAATAATGCGTTGGAACACCATAGCCGCCATATTCTTCAGGCACATCAATACATAAAAAGCCATTTTCACCTAACAGATTCCACACGCTGCGCGGCATGATGCCCTCACGTTCCCACGCAGCATAATGCGGTGCAATATGCTCCTGCATAAAACGTCGAAAGTTATCTCTAAATAATTCTAAATCAGCATCATAAGCCAGCATATCCAATCCTTTATTTTTCAATTGTTGTTTTCAATAGTATCCATGCTATGCATTTTTATACAGGCTGTCATGTGTTATCCCTACAGATTGTCTTACTTTACAGTCAAACTTTAGTCGTCATTTCAGATATGCAATGAAACTTGTGGCAGCTCGTACAAGCTGAAGCTATGAATAGTGCTGCAAACTGTTGCCGAAGTTTATACACTAGTATACTAGGGTCTGTTGACAATTCGTCTATGTTTGCGGCAACGCATATTTTTTAGCTGATATAAGGCATGGGACAGGAAATTTAGTCATTCTAAATGACTGGCACATAACGCAATAGCAGCAAAAATATGCTCGCCCTGAAAGGCTGTGGCTAAAACTTTCTCAGATTGCGTTATGAAGCTTAGCAATAGACCCACTATTCCCTGCGCTTCATGCCTGATCTGCTCAGTTTTAGCCTACAGCGCAAGTCATTTATGAAATGTCATCAGACCCTAATTTAAATTGATGTCGTGTGAACTCGCTTATGCCAAATACAAACCCCAATAAAAGAAATATTTATAAAGATGTAGAACATCCATTTGCACAATTTATTCGAATTATTGGCAAAGGCAAAACAGGCGCACGTTCACTGACCTATGATGAAGCCTATCAAGCTTTTTCTATGATTTTGCGCAATGAAGTCTTGGACGTTCAATTAGGCGCTTTTTTAATGCTGCTGCGTGTGAAGGAAGAATCTGTAGAGGAGTTGGCAGGTTTTGTGCAAGCCACCCGTGATCAACTGCAATTTAAACCGCTTCAGGTCGATTTAGACTGGTCATCTTATGCAGGTAAACGCAGACATTATCCGTGGTTTTTATTGGCAGCGCTGACTTTAGCAAAACATAACTATAAAGTGGTGATGCATGGTGCTTCTGGGCATACCATCAACCGTTTATATACCGAACAAGCACTGCAATATTTAGATTATCCAATTTGCCAAAATGACCTAGACGTTGAACAGCAATTGGCACAGCGTAATTTTGCTTACTTACCATTGGATGTTATTTCACCGATTTTGAGTGAGTTGATTAATTTACGCAATGTGATGGGTTTACGTTCACCCATTCATACCCTTGCCCGTTTAATCAACCCTTTTAATGCCAAAGCCACCATGCAGGCGATTTTTCACCCTGCCTATCGCAGTTCACATCAACAAGCCGCATTTCAGCTGGGTTATCAAAACAGTGCAGTGATTAAAGGCGAAGGTGGCGAGTTTGAACGCAACCCCGATGCCAAAACTTTAATTTGTGGCATCAAAAATGGCGCTTTATATGAACACGAACTGCCTAAACTGACCGATAACCGCAGCCCTATAGAAGAAGAACTGGATTTGGCAGTATTTAAAGCCGTCTGGCTAGATCAGCAAACTCATGAGTATGGTGAAGTCGCCATTACCGAAACCATAGGTATCGCTTTATATACCATGGGCGTTTGTGATGATTATGCAGTAGCGATGCAAAACGCACAGCAGCTTTGGCAAAATCGTCACAACTAAAACGTCATTGAAGATACAAAAAAAGACACCCATCTCAGGTGTCTTTTTCATCTTTCAATTTTCATGAAAGCAGTTTTGCATCATTTAAACAAAACGAATCGGTTTAAATTCTTCATGCTTGTGATGATCGTCATCACACTGCTCGCCTTCTTCTTTAGTGCCACGGTCAATATAGCCACTACGCTCAGTTTCAGGCAGGTTTTTCATTTCCCACGCATACACTGCTTGCATACAAATTTGACGTTGCTCTTGGGTCAGCGCAACACCATTAGGCCACTTGCCAATTTCAATTGCCGTTTTTAAACGTCCAACAATTTCAGGATCGAGTACGGCAAGCATTTGTTCAATATTCATCATTCATCCTGCTGTTGCATTGATTCAAAATCTTGATTCCACCCTAATTTGGTACGACATGCCATATAGAAGTCATAACCTGGTGGATGTAATAAATTTAATTTATAAGGATGTTTGCGTATATGCAAACTATCTCCGACATTTAATGAAACACTATGTTGACCATCGGCACTGACCATTGGCAACACACGGTTTTCACGAATATTGATTTTAATTTCGCTGTGTCCACCCACCACAATTGGGCGTGAAGACAAGGTATGAGGATGCATAGGCACCAATGCAATTGCATCCATGCTCGGATGTACAATTGGGCCACCACCCGACAAAGCATAAGCCGTTGAACCTGTTGGGGTCGAAACGATTAAACCATCACTGTGCTGACGATAGACATATTGCCCATCAATATTCAGTTCAAAGTCAATCATGTGAACCGACTTACCCGAATGTAGCACCACATCATTTAAGGCAATGGCTTCATAAATGATTTCGCCTTTAGAGCGCACTTCCATTTCCAGTAAAAAACGGCGGTCTGACTGAAAATGCCCTTGCAAAACCTGATCAAGTTTAAAGATTACTTCTGTCGGTTTAATATCGGTTAAAAAGCCTAAACGCCCGCGGTTCACACCAATTACAGGGGTATTGTATTTAACCAAAGCGCGTGCTGCATGCAGCAATGAACCATCACCACCCACCACAATCACCAAATCGACCACTTCGCCTAATAAAGCACGGCTAACTGTTTGGGTATTGTTATAAGGTACAAGTTGAGCAGTGTCAGAATCAAAAACGGGATGCAAACCCAATCCTAAAATATGGTCGTGAATCAGACATAATGTTTCTACAACAGAATATTTGTCTGGACGACCAATCAGTCCAATGTTCCGAAAGTTCTTATGTGAAATTTGCACCTGCGATATCGCTCCGCTACGATTCGACGCCTATCATAGCACTAACCTAGTTGATTTAAAAAAACTTTAGTGATTCAAAATTCTAATTTTTTAGTACACTATTTCTCATCATTTATCGTTATATTATCAAACTTTTTCATACACAAATTTTTCGCAAAATAAGATAACTATAAAACGAGAAAAATCAAATATATTTAAAATTTCTAACAAGCTAAAACAATAAAAAATCTGTATGCTACACACTTCTAACCACATCTTTTTTTACTCTTAAATTCTAAAGAATATATCGGTCATTTTTATGAATCTTAATAAATATTTAGCCATTTACGGAGCAGGAATATTTTTTGCTGGACTTATGTTTTTGGCTAAACATGATTACTTAAATTTCTATCAAGAAAAAGCGCAAGAATTTAACACTAATAAACCCGTAAGTTTTGTTCAGCCTATTGAAAACAAGGTTAGTCTTTCTCAAAACACCCTACCAAATCAGTCAGACAAAAATCTTTTGGAACAACTTAAAGTAGATATAGAAGATACAAAACTGTCCTTCCCTTTGCAAAATGAAGATAAATCAACCTTTATAGATGTAATTCTCATAGATAAAGATGTTGCCTATACCATTATTACCCCGCTAACAAAATCTGATTTTACCGCAGAATATATTCGCTTGATTACTGAAACCAATTGTAATGATGAATATTTGCAACCCTATTTAAATTCAGGTTTTAGTTTTACTTATAAATTTTTTGACCTACACATGAATCGTATCTTGGACTTAAGCACCAACCTTAATCACTGCGAAGGTTTACAACAAGCTAATACTATTTAATTAAATTGAGCATAATTTTTCCCTTCAGTCACAGATTAATTATTGCAAATTCAGTAAAAGCTTCGCATGATTAGCAAAATTTATCAGGATCTTATCGCGATTTATGAAGTCTGAGCGTGGCATAGGCATAATTGCATTACTATTTTGCATCATCGTTATTGGTGGATTTATTGCATTTAGTATCTACTTGATTCGTCTGGATAATATTGTCAGAGACAAATTTGAAGGACAGCGTTGGGATATTCCAGCCAAGGTTTTTGCACGCCCATTAGAAGTGTATAACAATGCACCTGTCAGCCAGACCGACTTTACTCAAGAACTAAAACTGCTTGGCTATAAAAATACAGATAATTACGCTAAATCAGGCAGTTATGTCAGCGATGGTAATACTTTATTTGTGCATACCCGTGGTTTTGACTTTGGCGATAGTGTTGAACCTGAACAGGTTTTAAAAGTCAGCTTTGCCAATAATCAAATTAGTGAGGTGAGTGCCACCAAGCCTTCTAATACAGGCATTGCACGTTTAGAACCGATGTTGATTGGCGGAATCTATCCGCAGCACAATGAAGATCGAGTGCTGATTAAACTGAATAAAGTGCCTAAACCACTCATTGAAGCTCTTATTGCCACCGAAGATCGTAATTTCTATCAACACCACGGCGTTTCAATTCGTGGTACTGCACGTGCCATTGTCAGCAACGTCACGGGTGGCAAACGTCAGGGTGGTTCTACCCTTACGCAGCAATTGGTGAAAAACTTTTATTTAAGCCCAGAGCGCACTTTAAAACGTAAAGCCAATGAAGCACTCATGGCTATGCTGATTGAGTTGCATTACAGCAAAGATGAAATTTTAGAAGCCTATTTAAATGAGGTGAATTTAGGTCAAAACGGTAACTATTCTATTAATGGTTATGGTCTAGCTTCACAGTTTTATTTTGGTATGCCGTTGCGTGAGCTAAACATTTCACAACAAGCCTTTTTGGTCGGTTTGGTACAAGGTCCATCATTATATAATCCTTGGCGCAACCCTGAAGCTGCCAAAAAACGTCGTGACATTGTACTAAACAATATGTTGGTGATGGGTTATTTAAACCAAGAACAATATGAAAAAGAAACTGCGCGTCCCTTAAATGTCATTACAAAACCGACCATTGGCCCTGCCCGTTTCCCTGACTTTTTAGATATTGTCCGCCGTCAATTACGTACTGAATATCAAGAAGGAGATTTGACCAATCAGGGTTTGCGTATCTTCACGACGCTTGATCCGATTGCACAAACCAACGTACAAAATGCTTTTAAAGCATCGGTTGAGCGTTTAAGCAAAGCCAATCCAAAGCGTTTAAAAGAATTACAAGGCGCGGTGCTAATTTCTCATCCTGAAAATGGCGAGTTAGTGGCAGCGGTAGGTTCTACGCAAGATTTTACGGGTTTTAACCGTGCCTTGGATGCCAAACGTCAAGTTGGCTCACTGCTCAAACCAATTATTTATTTAAGTGCGATTGAGTCTGGTCGATATAACTGGGCAAGTCCTGTAGAAGACAGCCAAATCAGCATCCCAATTGATGGTAAATCTTGGACACCACGTAATTATAGCGGCAGCGATCATGGGATTGTGTCTATGTCACAAGCCCTATCTCAGTCTTATAACCTATCTGCAGTTCGTTTGGGACAGGAGTTTGGATTATCTACCTTCCGTAATCACCTCATTAAATTTGGTGTACCAAGTGATGCGGTTCCGCAATATCCATCTATTTTCTTGGGTGCAGTAGATTTATCGCCTATGCAGGTGATGGACATTTACGGTAACTTTGCCACAGGTGGTTTTAAATATCCGACCAAAGCGATTCGCACCGTAGTCGATGCCAATGGACGTTTACTGGATCGTTATGGTTTAACCGTACAACAAACTATTGATCCTTCTGCCGCCTATATTTTGAATTATGGCTTACAGCAAGTGATGAGTTCTGGTACAGGTCGTTCAGCTTACAATAGCTTATCGACAGATTTAAAATTGGCAGGCAAATCAGGTACAACCAATGATACTCGTGATTCATGGTTTGCGGGCTATTCAGGCAATTATTTAGCCGTTGTATGGCTTGGTTTGGATGATAACAAAGTCACAGGCTTAACAGGCTCGTCTGGTGCTTTGCCTGTCTGGAGTAATGTGATGCAGCAATTGCGTCAAAAACCTGTCAACTTACGTCAGACCGAACAAATTCAATGGCATTGGATTGACCGCAGTTCTGGGCATTTATCTGCACAAGGCTGTGAAGGTGCGATGTATATTCCAGTGAATCGTAATAATGTACCGCGTCAGGCAACCGCATGTGGTTTTTCACACTATCAAGTTGAACCCGTTTACCAACCCGATACTGAAACTCAGCAAACAGCTCCTGAAACCAGTGACAGTATCGAAAATTATATCCGTGAAACTGAACCCGTAACAGATGACAATACCGATGGTCGTGTCATCTCAAGTGGCAGTTATATCAATTAAACTTGAGGATATCGGTCAGTTACGCTTATGAAATTATCACGTTTAAGACAAGTTTTTTTCACCACATTCGCTATGGGTGCGATGGCAACGATTGTAGCTTGCCAGAGTTTACCTGAACCGCCTGCTCCTCAGCCTGTGCCTGAAAAACCTAAAACTGTGACGACACCAGAAGGTGTGGTGATTCGTCCTTATGAACGTGAAGAAATTAAGCGTCAATCGTTGCAAGTGGTGGTGCCACAACAAACCGTGCAACAAAAATTAGAGGATGGTCGTAGTTTGCCTGCTTTTCAAAAGTTGATGCAGCAAACCCAGACCGCTTATAAACAAGGTCAATTCAATCAGGCCGAAACAGCAGCTTTGCAAGCGCAGCGACTTGCCCCGCAAGCGGCTGAAACCTATTTATATTTGGCTTTAATTGCCAACCAAAAGAAGCAACCCGCTAATGCAGAAGCCTTGGCACGTCGTGGTTTAAGCTATGCACAAAGCGATGCTATGAAACGTCAATTATGGCTAGTCATTCAAAAAGCAGCACAGCAACAAAATAATGCCAAAAGCCTTGCGCAAGCCCAACAAGCTTTGAAAGATTTGTAAGGACGATAATTTAATAAACTAAAAATCGCTGAGTGTAATTACATCAGCGATTTTTTATTTGCGCAAACTAGAAAAAATCAAATAAAACGTACGCCTGCAATGCCATAGGCATGATGCTGCTCTGCCGTAGCAAAATCATCCTGAGTTAAGCCACCCAAAGCAAAAACAGGAATATCGACAAACTCAGCAATCTGCTGGAATTTTTCCCATCCTAAAGGTGTGGCATCATGATGCGTGGTGGTTACTAAAACAGGACTGAGTAAAATTGCTTCACAACCAATTTGCTGTGCATGTTGTGCCGAAACAATATCATGACACGCTGCAATATAACGCTGCCCAACTTTTAAATCGCCCTTTTGTAATTGCATCAGTTGCGATTGTTTTAAATGAATTGCTGCAATGGCGTGTTGCTGAATCGTATTTAATTGCTTCCACAATTCCAAATTGACAATCACTTGCCCCAGTTGCTCAATGCAATATTCTGACAATTCGACCTTGCATGCAGCATTGGGTTCAACCCGCCAATACAGCAGTTTTTGCTTAGGCAAATTTGCTAAATGTTTTAAATCTTCACTGACTTTAATTGCCTGTTGCCACACTAGTCGTTGCACAATTGCACGATTGGCTTGTGGAAAATTCAGCTCTAAAAGTTGCGGACGGCTAAACCATGTCCAAGGCACTTGAATATCTTTTAATAAAGCTGCGGGTACAGCAGCCTGAAAAATATGCAGATTGACAATCACATCATCATATTCATGGCAAATAATATCAAAAGCATGCCAATGCTGTATGCCAACACCAACTTCTTCAAACACTTCACGGCGGCAAGCATCTACAGGAGTTTCGCCTGCTTCCACTTTCCCACCTGGAAATTCGTGTTTATTGCCCTGATGTTGTTTGGCTTCGCGCCAACCCACCAACACTTTGTTTTGATGAAATAACAGCGCAATTGCCACATGAATATTTGGCTTGGACATGAACCCGTTTCCTTTTCTGCAATGTACGTTTAACTGCAAATTGTAGACTTTTATAAAATCAAAAATAATCCGTTGACAGGCTTATATGATAATGATTATCATTTAAAACAATTCTTACACACCACGGAGTAACTCAAAATGAACGCCCCATTTAACTTATTTTCACGTCATTCAGACACTCAGCATGCCCTACCTATGTTACATTCAAATAACTTGTTTGCGCTAGGACGCGAAATTCGTATTTTGCATGCAGGCGAAGAATATCGTTTACGCTTAACCCGTAACAATCGTCTTATTCTCACAAAATAATTAAAATAATCAACACAATAATAAACGTGGAAACAGCAGTATGAATCAGCGCATACTGCTTTTAAGTTCTGACTTGTTTAATTTTAACTTGCTTCCTAAAACCAATCATATTTACAACTGGGCTTTAGGCAACAAAATACGCACTTTTAAACCACCTTGTTCAGCACGTGAAAATTCAATTTTTCCTGCATGCAACTCTATAATTTTCTTACAAATCGACAGTCCTAAACCAGAACCTTGAGTTTTACTGCCTAAAGCACGGTAAAAGCGTTCGCCCAAACGTGCCAAAACGTCATCAGTCACTGCATGACCATTGTCGGCGATGCAAATTTCCTGCATCAATTCATGCGGTTTCGCTTCAATCCAAATACGTCCTTGAGGTGCTGCATAACGCACTGCGTTGTCAATCAAGTTGCGCAGGCAGCTAAATAGCAATTCAGGATTGCCTTGCACTTGTATCGGTTGAATATCTGACTGAATCTGAATGGCTTTTTCCTGAATAAACGGCGTCAGACTTTGTAAAACTTCCTGCACCAAGTCTGCTATAGATACCGCACTTTTATTTAACGATGCCGCATCTGTCGGGTCTAAACGTGCCAATAACAGCAAGTTTTCCAATACTTGTGTGCCACGGCTGACATCACGCTGAATTTGCTCTAAATCTTGTGCCAACTCAGGTTGTTGTTGGTATTTACGTTTTAGCACCTGCAAACGCAATTGAATGGCAGATAAAGGAGAGCGTAACTCATGCGAAGCATCTGCTGTAAATCGCTGTTCTGCAATTAAAGACTGCTCTACTCGCCCCAACAATTTATTCAATTGCTGCAGCATGGGTTGCAGTTCTTTCAATTCAGGTTGTGTGGGGATAATTGGCGTCAAATCATGTTGATTTTTTTCTGCAATTTGTTGGGAGAGTTGCTGAATCCGCTTAAATTGACGACCAATCATAAAATGCACAATGGCCCATTGCAGCAACCACAACAGCAATAAAATAGCGGCATAGCCCAAACTGGTTGCAGCAATTTCCTTAAAGCGATATTTAAGCGGCTGCACGACAATCACATGCAAGCCATCTTCCTCTGCCACATAGCTGCGCCAAATTTGTCCATCTTGCCAGTGAAATGAAAAACCATGCTCAGATACCACGGCAAGCTGAGGCAAGTGAAGCGGAGGTATGTCTTGTTCATCTTCAGAGGTAGTCAAAATCAGATCATCTAATCCCAATTGATAGGCAATATGAAATTGCTCGCTCAACTCATCGACCTGATTGCCTGCATGGTCACGCAAGTCTGCTCGCAGCAACATATCGGCTATTTCATCCATAATGTCATCATGCACGCGCATGGTTTGGTAACTGGCAACCGCCAATAATAAAATCAGGGCGAGTCCACCCGCCAAGACCGAACTTAAAACGGAGCTTTTAACCAGTTTGGACTGTAAAGAAATGACCTGTTTAGACATGCGGAGATCAAACTGAATTAGTTATCTTGCTGCATACGATAGCCTAAACCTCGTATGGTTTTAATGCGGCTACTGCCAATTTTTTTGCGTAATTGATAAATAAATACTTCAATCGCATTACTTTCAATTTCATCGCCCCATGCATATAAAGACTCTTCGAGCTGTTCACGAGTCACCACATGCTGCGGGTTTTGCATCAGTTTATGTAAAATCTGGAATTCCTTAGCCGTTAAATTGACCTGTTGATCATCCACTTTCACTTGTTTGCTTTGCGTGTCTAAAACCAAGTTGGCAAA
Organism: Acinetobacter sp. YH12131; assembly: GCF_013418635.1. Lineage (NCBI taxonomy): Bacteria > Pseudomonadati > Pseudomonadota > Gammaproteobacteria > Moraxellales > Moraxellaceae > Acinetobacter > Acinetobacter sp. YH12131. Next base: position 98,268 of record NZ_VPBQ01000006.1, on the reverse strand, counting down.
TTCAAGCTGCTGTGTCGGATGACTTTGCGCATTGCGTAACTGACTGCGTACCCGCGCCGAGAGTTCTTCAAGGCTAAACGGTTTAACCAAATAATCATTGGCGCCCAAATCAAGTCCCTGTACCCGATCTTGAATACTATCGCGCGCAGTAATGAAAATAACAGGAGTATCCTGTTGCTGCTGTCGTAAAGCGTGCAGAATTTCATCACCGCTATTTTTAGGCAACCCACGGTCTAACAACACACAATCATAATGATGCTGCTGAATGGCTAAAATGGCGTGATCGCCACGCTCGACCCAATCGACATTATAACCATCCATTTCCAGCCAGGTTTTAATACTTTCTGCTTGTGATACATCATCTTCAGCCAAGAGTAGTCGCATGCCATCCTCTGTTATTTTTGATGTACTTCAATTAAGAATCTAAGAATTATAAAACCACATCCCTCCTGTGAGGTATGTGGTTTTTCAGTGATGAATGCTGCTTGAAGTAAATCATGCGCACGCATTGAATGTTAGAAACGAACCTGATCGACATCTATTTCAATACGTTTTGCAGGCTTATGATCAATATCCACTTCACCAATTAAGGTAACAGGCGTTTTGGCAGAAACGGCTTTGCCATTCCATAAGTCATCATCAATATCGACCGTAATAGTGCCTGTGTTATCACGGAACTGATATTTTTCATCACCAATAGATTTCACCACATAACCTTTTAACTGCACTTTGCTGTCATCTTTCAGGCTTAAAGCTTGTTTTACAGTTACATTTTGATGTAGTGCTTGGGTGTTAATGCTGTCGTTTGCCATGGTGATTGAAGCCATTGCCATTAAACCTGCCATCAACATTGCTTTCATTGTAAATTTCATTGCTTCACCTTTTTGTGTTGCTCATTTCGTTATGGTGATTAAAACAAAGCAAGATGAGCTGAATCTTAAGATTTCCATTTTTTAAAATTCATCGTAAAAAGTTTGAATCTGCTAATTTAATGGCACGACTCGCAACACTTCCTCTAAAGTGGTCATGCCTTCTAAAACTTTGCGTGCGCCTGCAATACGCAACGGTTCAATGCCCTCTTTTTTAGCTTGCTGACGTAATTCATTTAAATTGGCATTGGCGCTGATGAGCTGTTTGGTATCTAAACTTAACGGCATAAACTCATAAATTCCGACCCGACCTTTATAGCCCGTTTGACGGCATTCATCGCATCCAACAGGTTTAAACACTTGTGCAGGCATTTCCATAATGTAATCGAAGGTCAAATGTTCCCAATCTTTTTCATTTATTGAGCCTTCTTGCTTACAATGCGGACACAGTTTACGCACCAAACGCTGTGCCAAAACGCCTAAAATTGTGGCAGCTGTCAAAAATGGCTGTACGCCCAAATCATGCAAACGAGTCAAACTTGAAGGCGCATCATTAGTATGCAGTGTCGATAAAACTAAATGCCCCGTCAGTGCCGCTTGAATCGCCATATTTGCGGTATCCTGATCTCGAATTTCTCCGACCATAATAATGTCAGGGTCTTGACGCATTAAGGCACGCACACCATCGGCAAAACCTAAATCAATTGCAGTATTCACCTGCATTTGGTTAAAACTCGGTTCTAACATTTCAATCGGGTCTTCAATGGTGCAGACATTGACTTCATCGGTAGCCAATTGCTTTAGCGATGAATACAGCGTGGTGGTTTTACCCGAACCTGTAGGGCCTGTAACCAAAATAATGCCGTGACTATGTGCAGTCAGGGCATGCCATTCATTCAACAAACGACTATCAAAACCCAATTGCTGAAAACTGCGTACCAATACTTCTGGGTCAAAAATACGCATCACCAGTTTTTCGCCAAACGCCGTTGGTAAGGTCGATAAACGCAGTTCAGTTTCTTGTCCTTTTGGAGTTCGGGTTTTTAAACGTCCATCTTGCGGTTTACGTTTTTCGGCTACATTCATACGCCCTAAAATTTTAATCCGTGAGATGACTGCGGTAAGCGTATTGGCAGGCATGTTATAGATGGTGTGCAACACGCCATCAATACGAAAACGTACTTTGCCTGTGTCTTTACGTGGTTCGAGGTGAATATCACTTGCGCCTTGTTCAAAGGCAAATTGCAGCACCCAATCCACCAACTTCACAATATGTTGATCATTGGCATCTGGGTTTTGGGTATCGCCCAATTGCAATAAAGCCTCGACCCCTTTATTTTCACGGTCATGTGCAGAAGATTTTTGTGATGAGTGTACTGCGCGACTCACTTGGTAATATTCGATCAAATAACGCTGTAATTGATCTGGGCTGAGTAAAACTCGCTGAATTTTTTTGGGCAATAAACTATGTTCTAAGTTGGCAACCCATTCTTTTTTATAAGGTTGATCTGTCGCAATTAACACCGCATCTGCAGTCACTTCCACCGCTAAAATACGGTTACGCAGTGCAAATTCCTGCGACATCACAGCTGTTAAAGCAGCAACATCGGCTTTTAACGGATCAATAATATAGAATGGCAAGCCTGATTTATCAGCCAGCCATTGGCATAAACGGTTTAAAGTTAAAGTGGTTTGGGGATGACTTTGATCGACCAAATTAAAGTTGGCAATCCATTGTAACGGATGCCATTTTAATTGATCACGTTGACGATGCGTGGTTTGTACCAAAGCCTGATCACGTTCGGTAATTTTACCATCTTTGACTAATTGTTCTAAGCACCAAGTACTGTCTATTTCAAAATTAAAATTCATTGTTATATGCCCCAAAATCTGGGTTTACTATAGCAGAGTTTGCTTTCAGGGCTGAATGACTTCTTTAATACAGTAATCTTGTATGGTTCGATTAAGCCATAATTTTAGAGTGAAAATAGATTCATAAATGGCGATAAACACAATTCAAATATATGATGTTTAAAATAACACCTTGTATTTGGAATGTTGCTGTGGATTTTCTGACTCCTCCATCTTTGGTTACAACCAATTTTCCCGAACTGCTCACCATGTTTGCAGCAGCACTTGGCTGTGGCTTACTGATTGGATTAGAGCGTGAACGCAGTAAAAAAAATGGACAACATCACCGTTTTGCAGGCGTACGTACCTTTGGAATTTGCGCATTATTAGGTGCCATTTGCTTCTTATTGGGCACGAGCATTGCCATTGTGGGTGCGTTGATTGTTGGGGGAATTGGCTTATATTCCCTCAAAAATCAAGCGGAAGATGACCCAGGTGCAACCACAGAACTGGCCTTCGTCATGACCTATTTTATTGGTGCCTTGTGTTTATGGAATATTCCATTGGCAGCAGGTTTATCGGTCATTTTGACAGGTTTACTCATGACCAAGCACACCATGCATGGCATTGTCAGTCAGTGGATTACCGAAGCTGAACTACGTGATGGCTTGTTTTTACTGGCTTTGGTGTTAATTGCCTTGCCACTGACGCCTAATACTGCACTATGGGGCAATGTGCTTAATCCTTATGTGATTTTAAAATTATTGATTTTAATTCTAAGTGTGCAGGCTTTGGCGCATATCGCCAAGCGTTTACTCTCAAGCAGCAATGCCCTCATGTTGTCTGCGATTGCTTCAGGTTTTGTATCAAGCACAGCAACCATTGCCAGTTTAGGCATGGAAGTACGCGCAGGTCGTGGTGAAGCACGTGCCAACGCAGGTGCAGCGCTGATGTCTTGCGTGGCAACTTTAGCGCAAATGTTGATTATTGTGGCGGGTGTCAATCTGGCGTGGTTTAAGCTATTAATTATGCCCAGTCTGGCAGGCATTGGCATTTTAATTTTGGTCGGCGTATGCTTGCTTAAAAAGCATAAAAATACGACAACAGCAAAACCTGAAGCCGACACCCGTATGTTTAGCCTTAAAGAAGCCGCTATTATTGTGGCGACCTTAACCGCAATTCAAGCCATGGTCTACGGCTTAGAGCAAATGCTTGGCGACGCAGGCTTAATCATTGGTACCTTACTCGCCTCTTTATTTGAGGTGCATGCCGCCATTGCTACTGTGGTGATGCAAGGTCCACCCAGTCAGCAAATGTTGCTGTACGCCTTAATTTTAGGTCTTGTTGCTCATGCAATTTCTAAATGTATCAATGCCGCACTCATTGGCGGCTTACGTTTTGCACTTTATTTCGCACCTACCCAAATTTTGCACATGCTGGCGTTGGTGGCTATTTTATATATGATGGTTTAATCGACAGCGATTAAAACAATTTTTAGGATGTGTACTGCGTGCTGATCGACACGGAAACTGACATCAAAATCTGCAAAATTCATGGTGTAAATTCGTTCAGCATCATCCTGATATGCAGGTCGTGGATCTAAAGACAAGACCTGTTCCAATTCCTGCGCAATCTGTGGCTGTAATACGCCAGATTCGAGCAACTGATTTTTTTGCGCTTCGGCTGTGTCCATCCATAGCACTGTTTTTCTTATGGGTTCATCTTGCGCATAACCACTTTGTGCATCAGGCACAGCATCTGAATATTGAATATAAGGTTTAATATCCAAAATAGGCGTGCCATGCAACAAATCTGCTCCTGTCACATAAACTCGCAGTGACTTACCCACTTTTTTGACCTGTTTAAATTGCACTACAGATAAACCAATGGGTGCAGGTCGATACATGCTGCGCGTCGCAAACACACCTATTTTTTGATTACCACCCAAACGTGGCGGACGCACTTGTGCACGAAAACAGGGGTTTTGCTGTTTCTGTACGGTTGGATGAGCATCGGTTTGGTTTTTATTGTCGTGAAATTGCCAGATTAACCATAAGTGACTAAACGCTTCGATCCCTTGAAATGCCAACACATCGTTATAAGGCGCTTGCATTTCAATATACGATTCGACCTGTACCAGATTTGGTTGACGAGGAATACCAAATTTTTCTCGGTAGGGAGAGTGCATAAATCCGATTATTGGCATTTTTAGATCAGTCTTCATCACTTTTTCTGATAAGCTCAATTAAATATATTCAGTTTATAGAGAATGATTTTAGATTAGAATAGCAAGCTGTTCTAATTTGATAATTTATTGAGACCTTTAATGGCTGCTTTCAACGTCGAAAAGATTACTCACGTACACCACTGGAATGACACTTTATTCAGTTTTAAAACGACTCGCGATACCGCACTACGTTTTAAAAACGGTCAATTTGTGATGATTGGTCTGGAAGTAAATGGCAAGCCTTTAATGCGCGCTTACTCGATTGCCAGTGCTAACTATGAAGAAGAGCTAGAATTCTTCTCAATTAAAGTACCTGATGGCCCTTTAACGTCTATTTTACAAAAAGTAAAAGTGGGCGATGAATTGCTGGTTTCTAAAAAACCTACAGGCACTTTGGTACTGGATGATTTAAATCCTGGTAAAAACCTATACTTACTTTCTTCAGGTACAGGTCTAGCTCCATTTTTGGCAACCATCCGCGACCCTGAAACTTATGAACGCTTTGAAAAAGTGATTGTGGTTCACGGTACACGTTTCATTTCTGAATTGGCTTATCAAGATTTAATTCTAAATGAATTACCAAATCACGAGTTTTTCCAAGAACTTGGTATTCGTGAAAAACTGGTATATTACCCAACCGTTACACGTGAAGAATATCCAAACCAAGGACGTGTGACCACGGCAATTGAATCGGGTGAAATCTTTGAAAAAATTGGTTTACCACGTTTTAACCCTGAAACTGACCGTGCCATGTTATGTGGTAGCCCTGCATTCTTAAAAGATGTTGCAGCATTACTTGACCAACATGGTTTAAAAGAATCACCACGTATGGGTGAATTGGGCGATTACGTGATTGAACGTGCTTTCGTTGAAAAATAAAAGCTGTTGAATCTAAAAAAACCGAGCTAAATAGCTCGGTTTTTTGTCATTAGCATCAATTAACGTACACTGCGACCTTCTTGGTTAGCACGTCCTTCACAGTGTGCACCACCACCAATTACAAACCCACGCTCTGCCTGACATGAACCAATCATACGACCACTCGAATCATAAGTTGTCACTTTTGAAGCACAACCTGTCATCAAAATAGCCGCTGTTAATGCGATTAAACTAGAAATTTTCATTGTATTACCCCTCTAAAAAATTAGTCTTGTTGCAGTGAAATCTGCGAATTATTTGGTATGGTTGGCAATAAACCCGTGCGCTCATCTACTTTAGAATAGTTAATGCCTTGTATGTTGGCACCACCATAACACACAGCTTTAGCCCCCAAAATAAAGCCCTGTGTAGCGACACATGAACCAATCACTTGCCCTGCAGTATCATAAGTCACTACTTTAGAACTACAGCCAGCCAAAGCAATCAGGCTTGCTATAGAAAATAATTTAATTAGTTTCATTTAACCCTCAATTTAAAAAAAATTAAATATTATTCATCGTGTAAATTATTTTTAAATACATCAATTTATTTTTAATTTTAGTTATATATTATTTTTTGTAAATAACAATTTGGAATAACTTATCGTTATTTTTACTTCAAATTTTAAAATTATTGCGACTACAAAAAATTAAAAGCACTCCATCTAAATCACTCAAATCAGATGGAGTGCTTTTTACGTTTATTCTTTATTCTGGTACATTCATTCTTCGTTCAGCCAAAGCTTGCTGAATCACATGATACCCGGCTGTTAAGCCCAAACTCGCCATAATCACGGCTACCACAAGATCTGGAATCAAACTACCCGTACCAAATACACCCACTGCCGCCAAAATAACTGCGAAATTACCAATCGCATCATTACGGCTACATAACCACACCGATTTCATATTCGAATCACCATCTCGAAATGCATATAAAATCAATGCAGTAACCACATTGGCTAATAAGGCGATGATCCCAATAATACCCATGGTTATGGCTTCAGGTGGAATACCCTGTATATAGGCATAGATAACCTTGCCCATCACCACCACACCAAACAAGGCCATCGTGATGCCTTTGACCAAAGCCACAGTAGCACGCCAATACAAACTTGCACTTAACACCGCAAGTGAAATCCCGTAATTGACAGCATCTCCAAAGAAATCCAGTGAATCTGCCCATAGGGATGATGAATGGGCATAGGCACCACCTATCAACTCGATAAAAAACATGCTGAGATTGATCACCAATGCAATCCATAACGCGGTTCTAAATTTACTATTCGGTTTGATTGGCGCAGGTTCATGACTACACGTACATGCCATAGACACACCTTCTTTCAAAATGAAATTGTTTCGATTATGCTCATTTAAAACTATAGACTTAGTCCAAGGTCAAGCATGGCACAATATTTAATTCATGAATTAGCTAAAAAAGTTGGTGTCAGCACAGATACCATTCGTTTTTATGAAAAGAAGCACTTACTCACCCCAAGCTTTCGTGCCGAAAATAATTATCGCTATTACAATGATGAGGCACTCAAACGTTTGATTTTTATTAAGCGTTGCCGTGCTTTAGATATGAACTTAAAAGAAATTGAAGCTTTGATTGAATTAGAAAAACAGCCAAAGCAAAACTGCTGCGCCGTGAATGAATTGATTGATGAACATTTAAGGCATGTAGAAGATAAAATTGCCGAGTTGCAGCATTTTCAGCTACAACTTCAGCAACTTAGACAAGCCTGCATCACACAAACAACTATTGATGATTGTCAGATTTTAAAACGGCTCGAAGCCGAATAATCACTCTCTCAGCCTTTTCTCATGCGGTTTTGCTTATCTAAAATTGAATTATCAAGACTTCTGATTAACACGTTGCGACAACTGCTCGGCAGTTTCCACACGTTCAGAATAACGATCTACCAAATATGCAGATTGCCCGCGAGTCAGCAAAGTAAATTTATATAACTCCTCCATGACATCGACAATACGGTCGTAATAGCTAGACGCTTTCATGCGGCCATCTTCCTCAAACTCTAAAAAGGCTTTAGGAATAGAAGACTGATTGGGGATGGTGATCATCCGCATCCAACGTCCTAAAATACGTAATTGATTGACACTGTTAAATGACTGCGACCCGCCACACACCTGCATTAAAGCAAGCGTTTTACCTTGTGTGGCACGAATTGCACCTGCAGCAAGAGGAATCCAGTCAATTTGTGCTTTAAAAATTGAGCTCATCGAACCATGACGTTCTGGGCTACACCAAACCATGCCTTCTGCCCACGCCAGCAATTCATGTAACTCTTGGACTTTGGGATGTGAAGCATCGCCATCTTCTGGTAAAGGCAAACCTTTAGGATGGAAAATTTTTACCTCAGCACCAAAGTGCTCCAAAATTCTGCCTGCTTCTTGTACCGCCAAACGACTATAAGAACGCTCACGGTTTGAACCGTACATCAATAAAATACGTGGCGGATGGTTCAACGGCTTTGCCTGCACCTGTTCAAAACTTGGTGTAGGCAATAAATCTAAATCAATATTGGGTAATACCATGCTGCATACTCTTAAAACTAAAATGGGCAACGCATGCCCATGTTTTTATCTTAAACCTCAAAATGAAGAAAATTACTTTGAACTGACAATCGACTCATTTTGATAAAACTTTTTACGCAGCCATAAAGACACACTCACCAAAGCAATCAACACAGGCACTTCAACCAAAGGGCCAATAATCGTGGTAAATGCAACGGGAGAAGCCAAGCCAAACGTTGCAATGGCAACAGCAAGTGCTAATTCAAAATTATTCCCTGCTGCGGTAAAGGAAATGGCGGTCGTCCGTGGATAATCATTGCCCATCCATTTGCTCATAAAGAAGCTAATAAAGAACATGGCAACGAAGTAAATAATCAATGGAATGGAAATGCGTAAAACATCCATCGGCAAGCTCAGTACTTCTGCGCCTTTTAGTGCGAACATCGCCACAATGGTAAATAGCAATGCCAACAGACTAAATGGGCTAATTTTGGGTAAAAAAGACGTTTGATACCAATCTAAGCCTTTGCTTTTCACTAAAATCAAGCGTGTTAAAAAGCCCATCAAAAAAGGAATACCCAAATAGATTAAAACAGCTTGGGTGATTGTCCAAAAACCAACATCAATCACTTGTCCTGCCACGCCAAAATACGGCGGCAAGAAACTCAGAAACAGCCATGCATAAGTACTAAAGAATACAATCTGAAAAATACTGTTAAACGCAACTAATGCAGCCACGTATTGGTTATCACCACAAGCCAAGTTGTTCCAGACCAAGACCATCGCGATACAGCGTGCCAGACCAATTAAAATCAAACCTGTCATATATTCAGGATAGTTTTGCAAGAAAATAATCGCCAAAGCGAACATCAAACACGGAGCAATCAACCAGTTTTGTACCAAAGACAACAACAAGGTTCGGCGGTCTTTAAACACTTCTGGCAAAGCTGCGTAATCGACTTTTGCCAATGGTGGATACATCATCAAAATCAAACCAATCACAATGGGAAGATTGACTGTTCCCACACTCATTTGATCTAAGCTTGCCGATACTGCAGGAAATACCACGCCAATCGCAACACCTAGCCCCATGGCAATAAAAATCCATAAGGTCAGATTACGATCTAAAAAAGAAAGTTTGGACTGTGCCATGTGCTTACTCGCAATGTGTTGCAATTGTAGGGTTGATGTGCGTCATCGGGCTGACATCTTGCTGCGCGATAATATTTAAAACAGCAAACGCCCATTCGGGTAAATCTGGGTTCAAACGGTAATACACCCACTGCCCCTGACGTTGATCTAGCAAAATAGATAAATTCCGTAACAACGCCAAATGACGTGATATTTTCGGTTGATTTAACTGCAATTGTTCTGTCAATTCGCATACACAAATATTGTGTTGAGCCATCACCAATTTCAGAATGTCCAGTCGGGTTGGGTCTGACAAACATTTAAAAAAATCAGTTTGATTCATTTTTTATCTGCACTTCAATATTAACTATTGCGAATATACGCATATCCATATATAAATGCAATATTGAAATTTTATCGACCTAAAACGAGTCATTACGCATGAGCAACACCATCAAAATTTTTCATAACCCTGCCTGTGGAACGTCACGCAATACTTTAGAATTAATTCGTAATACAGGACAAGAACCTGAAATTATTGAATATTTAAAAACCCCACCTACACAAGCTGAACTTACTAGCATGATTCAACAAGCAGGTTTAAGCGTGCGCGATGCAATCCGCAAAAATGTAGAACCATACGAACAGTTGCAACTTGAAGGTAGCTCACACAGCGATGCGGAATTAATTGCATTGATGGTCGAGCATCCGATTTTAATTAATCGTCCATTTGTCGTGACCGAGTTAGGTGTGAAACTGTGCCGCCCTTCTGAACTGGTCTTAGACTTGCTCACTCAACCACAATTAAAAAGCTTCAGCAAAGAAGATGGTGAAGTGGTGATTGATAAACATGGGCAACGTGTACGTTAACACGCTTTCATCCATCAGAAATTGATTATAAGCAATCTGTCAAATTGGTATTGAAAGTCCCTTCTCGTGCGTTTTGTATAGCTCAGGATGAGGAACTTTCTATATCAAGATTAGCCCCAGCGTTTCAGCACGAGTTTTCTTCTGAATCCCGAGCTATTTACTAGGTTGAATCCTAAATTTAGATTCATACAATAAAGCCATATTTCTGCTATTGCTTTTTGATCATGACTATTTCCCACGTCACCGAACTTCTCTCTCCTGCTGGTTCTTTAAAAAACATGCGCTATGCCTTTGCTTATGGTGCAGATGCAGTCTATGCAGGTCAGCCGCGTTATAGTTTGCGCGTGCGTAATAACGAATTTGATCATGACAATTTGGCAATTGGTATTCAAGAAGCGCATGAATTAGGCAAAAAGTTTTATGTGGTGGTGAACATCCAGCCGCATAACAGCAAACTCAAAAACTTTATTCGTGACCTAGAGCCAGTGGTTGCTATGCAACCCGATGCACTGATCATGTCTGACCCCGGTCTGATTATGATGGTGCGTGAAAATTTCCCCGACATGCCTGTACATTTATCGGTACAAGCCAATGCGGTGAACTGGGCAACGGTGAAATTCTGGCAAAATATGGGTTTAACCCGTGTCATTCTTTCGCGTGAATTGTCGATTGATGAAATTGAAGAAATTAAAAACAACGTGCCTGGCATGGAAATTGAAGTATTTGTGCATGGTGCGCTGTGCATGGCCTATTCAGGTCGTTGCATGCTTTCAGGCTATATGAATAAACGTGATGCCAACCAAGGCGCATGTACCAATGCCTGCCGTTGGGAATATAAAATTCACGATGCAAAAGAAGATGAAACAGGTGACGTAATTCCTGTCAAAAATCTTTCTGAAACTGCCGATGCAGATGAACAACACATGCAGGCACAGCATCAATTTAACGAGCCTGTGTTATTACAACGTAATGACGAAGATATGTTTGCTGCCGAAGAAGATGAACACGGCACTTACTTTATGAATTCTAAAGATTTACGTGCAGTGCAGCACGTTGACCGTTTAACTAAAATGGGCATCCATTCACTAAAAATTGAAGGTCGCACCAAATCTTATTTCTACTGCGCACGTACTGCACAAATTTACCGTAAAGCCATTGATGATGCACTTGCAGGCAAACCATTTGACCCTGCATTAATGACTCAATTAGAAGGCCTAGCTAACCGTGGTTATACCGAAGGTTTCTTGCGTCGTCATGTGCACAGCGAATACCAAAACTACGAAACAGGTTCATCAAGTTTTGATCATCAGCAATTTTGTGGTGAAGTCTTAGAACGTAATGGTGACTACATTAAAATTGATGTAAAAAACCGTTTTGTAGTGGGCGATTCTCTAGAATTGATGACGCCACAAGGCAATATCTATTTCACTTTAACTGAAATTAAAGATAAAAAAGGCAATCTGATTGAAGATGCCAAAGGTTCAGGGCATATTGTAGAAATCCCTATACCTGCAGATGTCGATATGCGTTATGCCCTGCTGATTCGCAACTTACCAAATTCGACTGCAGATATTTCTGCCTCATCGTTGGCTTATCAAGCCAACTAAGTGGCAATAAACTAAGCGAGTATTGCGATGGCACTCCTGATTACCGACCAATGCATCAATTGCGATATGTGCTTACCCGAATGCCCGAATGAAGCAATTTATGAGGGTGAAAAGGTGTATGAAATTGATGTGGCGCGTTGCACAGAATGTGTTGGGTTTTATGACTATCAAACCTGCGTTTCAGTCTGCCCAATTGAATGTATTATTCCGCATCCTGAGCATGTCGAAACCAAAGAGCAGCTACAGGAAAAGTTTAATCAGTTGAATTTATTTGGACAAAATAATAAGGCTAATTAGACTGAAATGAATCTAACTGCTGTAAATCAAACTGGATGTTAAAAATAAAAAAAGAACTGAGTTGTTAGCCGACTCAGTTCTTAAAACCAAAAATAGAATAAATAAACTTTTAATACTGTGCGATAACGCACTTTACTGAACATAGCGCCTGAGTATTGGGGAACTCAGGCGCTATCTTTTTAGCGAATACAATTTAAGGATGGTTAATCCGCGTATTCAGATGTATTCGTTCAGACTTATTGACCTGAACGGATGATGTAATCAAATGCTGAAAGTGATGCTTTCGCGCCTTCACCTGTTGCAATGATGATTTGCTTGTACGGTACAGTTGTACAGTCACCTGCCGCAAATACACCTTTTACATTGGTTTCATTGCGCTCATTTATCACAATCTCACCACGATTCGTCAGCTCTACTTTTGACTCTTTTAAGAAGTCCGTATTTGGCAATAAACCAATTTGTACGAAAATCCCTGCAAGTTCAACCGTATGCTCTTCATCTGTTGCGCGGTCTTTGTATTTCAATGCAGTCACTTGTGCGCCATCACCAATCACCTCAGTCGATAATGCATTGGTAATTACAGTAGTATTTGGCAAGCTGTTCAATTTGTTTTGCAAGACTTGGTCTGCACGTAATTTAGTATCAAACTCTACCAAAGTCACATGCTCTACAATCCCTGCAAGGTCAATCGCTGCTTCTACACCTGAGTTACCACCACCAATCACTGCAACACGTTTGCCTTTAAACAACGGGCCATCACAGTGTGGGCAGTATGCCACGCCGCGGGTACGGTATTCTGCTTCACCAGGTACATTCATCTCTCTCCAACGTGCACCTGTAGACAAGATCACCGTTTTCGATTCAAGTGTTGCGCCATTTTCCAAAGTCACTTCGACCAAACCATTGGCAGTTTCATCAGCACCTTTAATGGCAGATACTTTTTGTAGATTCATAATATCGACATCGTATTCACGCACATGCGCTTCCATTTCTGCCGCAAACTTTGGACCTTGTGTTTTTTGGATAGAAGTGAAGTTTTCAATATCCATGGTATCCATCACCTGACCGCCCATCCGCTCAGCCACAATACCTGTACGAATACCTTTACGTGCTGCATAGATTGCAGATGTATTCCCTGCAGGGCCGCCACCAATTACCAAGACATCAAACGCCTCTTTGGCATTCAGTTTCGCTGCATCTTTGCTCGCAGAATCTGTATCTAATTTCGCTACAATTTCTTCCAAAGTCATACGACCTTGACCAATGTGGTTGCCATCTTGGAATACCATCGGCACAGCCATAATTTTGCGCTGCTCAACTTCTTCTTGGAAGAATGCACCATCAATCATGGTTGCTGTTGTGCCAGGGTTGTAAATCGCAATGAGGTTCAAAGCTTGTACTACATCTGGACAGTTGTGGCAGCTCAACGATACAAACACATCAAAGTGAGATGAAAGATTCAATTCTTTGATTTGCGTTAATACTTCATCCGATACTTTTGGTGCATAACCAGAAGTTTGCAATAAAGCCAAAATTAATGAAGTGAACTCGTGCCCCATTGGTAAACCTGCGAAGAATACGCGCGGTTGCTCACCTACTTTTGCAATCCCAAAACTTGGTGCACGTGCGTTATTACCGTCAAAACGTGCAGTAACTTGTGGCGAAAGTGCTGCAATTTCTTCAACCAATTCTTTAATTTTGGCAGATTTATCAGAACCATCTAAAGTCGCGACAAGCTCGATTGGGCTTTCAAGACGTTCTAATAAAGTTTTAAGTTGTGTAGAAGTATTTTGGTCTAACATGGCTAACGTCTCCAAGGGAGTAAATTTATTTGTTGATGTCATCTTACGAAAAATAGTTACATAGGGGAAACGGTTTATTTTTATATTTATGATCGTTTTTTTAAATGATAGTGAGTTTCAAGCTTACTATTTCATTTAAAATACCTAAAGCTATTCAATTTAGACATTAACATAAAAACTGAATGTCTGCCTTAAGCAATTGAGCCTAATCATTTTTTATTCAAGTTGTTGTTGAATCCGCAGAATACGCTGCTGTAAATGTCGCGATAAAAACCAGAGTACCACAGACAGTATTAACATAAGCGCCATAACCGCGAGATTCATATAATAAACCAGCGTATTTAATTGCTGTGCTTGCTGCACTTGCTTATGTACGCTTTGCGCCATAGGCGTTAAAGCTTTGCCATAAACTTGCTGCTGCATCGTCCATAATTGTTCAGGTTTAAATCCATAATGTAAAAATTGCGGATCTTGCTGCTCTGCTTTGACCAAGGTCAACACTTGCGGAATGGCTGCATCTTTATCTGCGGGATGATGCATCAATGCCGTTTGCGCCAACAAATAGGCTTTAACAGGCGCTGCCATTTCTGCATTTTGTAAATAACGCGCCAATTCACTTTCTTGAATGTGCTTTTCATAATGCACAATTTTGGCATATACCTGCTGCGTATCATCTTGTCGGTCATGCTGAACATAACTCAATGCCGACCAAAGTAAAATAAAACTCAGCAACCAAGCTACAAATTTCAAAACAAAGGACTGAAAGCGAATATAAAAAAAACGAATTTTCTTGAGTAGATGAACTAGAACGAATGCACCAATAAATGACACCGACAGTTTTAAAATCAACCAACCCAACCAGTTCAACAAACTGAAAAAATAATCAGGTTGCTGCCCTAAATTTGCCAAAGTCGCATCGACACTTGCAGGCATGTGTAATTGCTGAACTTCAGTGCTTAAACCAAAGAAGCTATAAATCACATCTTGCTGAATAAAAAAGCCAATTGCCGATATAAGCACCACCGTCATAGACAGCACAGCCAAAAAACTGAGCTTTTTTTGACGCTGCTGTAATGCCACAACACCTGTTTTTAGCTGCTGTGGCTGAATGGCATATTCATCAAGTGGGGGCAAATCCGACTCCTTATCAGTTAAATTTCAGATTAAATGAAGTCATTGTCAAAATGCATTTATTGACCAGACTGTTGACTTGAACCAATCACCAATTGATTCAGATTCTCCTGTAAGGCTCGCAAACGCGTAGTCGCTTCTGCACGTTTTTGCATGCCTTCTTTTTGTACCTGGATCACATCGTTCACTGTTTTAATGAGGGTATTTTGTACGTGTTCAAGGGTTTCAATATCAATCACCGAACGCTGATTGGCTTTGGCAGTATCAACCGAGTTTTGATGCAATAAATCTGCATTACGGCGCAGCAATTCATTGGTGGCATCATCAATACTGTTGGCCAGTTGCACACTGTTTTTCTGCTCATTTAAAGAAATCGCCAAACTAATCTGGTTTTTCCACGCAGGTAAGGTAATGTTTTTAATCGCATAAAATTTATCGACCAACATTAAATTATTGGACTGGATAATCCGAATCATCGGCAAAGTTTGCATGGCAGATTGTTGCAACACCTGCAAATCACTCACCCGCTTTTCTAAATTATTAGCAAGATGATTGAGATCATAAATTTTTTGAGTCGTGGTCTGATCCTGCGGCTGCGCGGAAAATTCAGAAATTTGCTGCTGAATTTCCTGCTGTTTTAACTTACCTGCTGCAATATAAATCCCCAATTGTTTATATTCATCTTGCACACCATGAAACATTTTATCCAGTGTATCTACACGGTTTTTTAAACCATTTTGTGAGCTTTCAATTTCTGTGACCAGACTATCAATTTGCGCTTTGGTGCTGTTAAAGTTTTGATCAAAACTTTGTTTAGCGCCTTTTAACTTATTGAATAAACCACCCAAAAAGCCACTGCTTTTGTTTGGATTTAAAATACTGTTGGTATTTAACTGCTGTGCAACCTGCACCACCTGATTCAGCTTTTGCCCTGTGACATCCAAATCCTTATTTTGCACCAAACCTAAAAGCTCATCGGTATAACTTGACGTTTTAGTGGCGATATTTTTGCCATATTCTGCAACCGAATGATGGCTAAGATCGCTTAATTCTTTACGCGCAGCCAGCACCTCCTGAAAGTCATCAGGCTGTAAGCCAATTTCCTGCAAATTGAGTTGCTGAAATTGTTGCTGAGTCTGTTCATCACTCACTTGCACAGCGACGCTGCGTTGTTCAGAAGTTGTCATATTTCGCCTCTATCTAATCAAAACCATGCCTTATGATTGCGCAGGTTTTTCTAAGGATTTTCTTAATGTCTTAATTAAATGCTCACGACTTTGATCCAGCTTTTCTAGCTGACTGTGTGAGCCACTTTGCTGACTTTGTTTGACATGATATTGCCATGCAGGAATGAGTACCTGCTGCGCTTCTTTAAAGCGATCTAACAAACTAAAAGAGAGTTGCTGTGAAAGTTGCATTTGAGTAATCGCAATATCATTACTACTTTGCAAAGTCTTTAAACTATAAATTTTCTTGGCCAGTCGTTCGCTAAAATTATCCAAAGGATGCTGATTGCGCACAAATCGTGGATATTCCACTAAAAACTCATCGGCAGCTTGAATGTATTTCGCCATTTGCTCACGCAAACCAACCAACTGCTGAAAACGTGATTGTGATTTCTGAATTTCGATTTGCAGCTTTTGGCTTAAACGATCTGCTTGTCCTAATAAATGATCTAGGTTTTTATAATATTGCACTTGCCCCGCGCCATATTCCAAATCTATGCCTAGCCACTTTTGTAGTGCATTAAACTTACGTTGCTTTAACACTTTTTTAGATTTGCCAAGCGCCTGAATCAACTGCTCAATGGTCACACTCAATTGCTGAGTTAAATGTGGATCCACCCCATCCAATAAAACTGACTGCGCTTGAATCACCTGATCTGCATAATGATTTAGACGATATTGATCATTCAACAACGGAACTAAATCATTGCGTTGAATCGCCAAAAGCTCTGCACGATCCACCGTAATCTCTTGCAAAGGCAGTAACACTTCAAACTGAGCCATAGACCATAACAACCCTCTTTACATGATTTTATAGTACGTGTTTTTCGGCTAAGGTCATGTAATATTTTGCAATTTTTTATTTCGATCTGCTTAAATGCTTTTTTATAGATTCGCATAACATCAGTCACAAGATGCCTGATTCAAAACACCAGTGCATAAAAAAGCCATGATCAACATGGCTTTCAATGTTCCTAACGCAGGATGATAAACAGATTATAAATAATCGCCTTCACGCTCTGGCTGATACAAAATCTTCTCAATTTTGACTTTCATCATATGACCATCGGGCTGTGGCCATTCAATTTCCTGACCTTCAGCTAAACCTAAAATGGCAGTCCCGACAGGTGCAACCACATTCACCTGCCCTTTCTCACCTTTAAAGTCATGCGGATAAACCAAGGTAATTTCAGTCGGTTCTTTTGCAGGTGCAATGGTAATCAATGCGCGGGCATTCATGCTCACCACATTATTCGGTACATCTTGTGGCGCAACCACTTCAGCACGTGCCAATTCATCTTCTAGATGTTGCATCGTTGGCGTCAATTTAGGTTGATGCTCAAGCATCGTTTCCAAACGGTGCAAATCTTGTTCTGAAATAATAATCTTTGGTCTAATCATTTACTTTTATTCCTGTCATTCCGACAATACTGTCATCATCAGTTTGCCTACAATCATATTCAATACGCTTAAGTTATAACAGAAATTCAGCTTATTGAACGAAAAATCAATTTTTTACATCCATAAAAAAAGCCCCCTTGAGTTCTTTATAGTACCTAAAAGTGTGTAACTTTGATAATAACCTCCTGTAAAGGGGGTTATTTTTTGCTTGAAATGTAGGAGTACTTATAGTATATTGTGTGTAATATGTGTAAGGAATCGAGATGATAGCGACCAAAGTTACTGCAAAAATAGTCGAGGACAGTAGTGGCATCGCCACAGAAATACCTGTCATTTTGACTGATGAAGGCGTGCTGGAATCAGTAGCCGACTATGTGCTGAGTTTGCATGTGAACGGTACTTCTCAATCGACTATTTCCAAGCACATTCGATCTATTATCTTGCTGATCGAATTCATGGACGCCAACAAGTCCATGTTCAACGATCCCGAAGATTTATTCAGAGTGTTCGTCCGTCGATTATATAGCGGAACAGTTGGCGATGACGGACTTGATCCGTCAGGTCTGTACTGGATTCCAGCAACGACAAGCACCATTTCCCGACATATATCGCATCTCACTAGCTTCACTCAGTGGATGAGTGATCAGGGACTGGGCAAAGAGCTTAACGCGCTCAGAACTGCCACCAAGCATGAAGAGCGCATTCAGTATGCCGCGTGGTTCCGCAAAAATAGAAATGACTTCTTAGGACACATCAAGGACAAGTCGTTCAACACCACGGTCAAAAGGGCGCGCTCCATCAAAGGAAGAACGCCCCTCGCCAAGACGGAAGATGATGCTATCGCCTTTCCAGCAAAGCATTTCGAGAACTTTTACCTGAATGGTGTCGGTGGCGCTAGCGATCCTCGTGTTGCTCTGCGTGACAAGCTTATCCTGTTACTGATGCAAGGCGCTGGATTCAGGGCCAGTGAGGCTCTGTTGCTGTGGGTGACTGACGTTTTTGAAGATCCACATGACAATGATGCGGTGATTGTCCGAATCTACAACGAGATCGATGGTAAGGCTCCTGATAACTGGAAATCACGCAAAGGCGTGAGTACGCGCAAAGCCTATTTGCAGGAAAAATACGGAAGAATCCCACGACAAGAGATGCTAGGCACTCAGCGCCTTGGGTGGAAGTCGAGAATGGTAGACCACAAGGATAGTTACCTAGAAGGTTACTTTTTCCCTAACGAATACCGCTATGTGTTCATGAAACTGTGGCGTGAATATCTGGTTTACCGAGCCGCTGTACCCTGCAATCACCCGTATGCATTTATCAGCTTCGATTCGCGCTACTTGGGTAATCCATACACCCAGAATGCCTTTAACCAGAGCTATGCAGCGGGTCTGAGACGAATCGGCTTAGAGCCCAATAAAGCAGAGGGTCTTGACCCTCACGGACATCGACATCGCTTTGGTCGTGAACTGACTAGCGCAGGGGTTGATCCGCTGGTTATCAAAAAGTGCCTGCATCATAAAAGCCTAGCGTCTCAAGACCCGTATACGATGCCGTCCAGTCAGCAAGTTTCGAATGCCCTTTCCAACGCTTCTGATCAGCTCAAGCTGGAATCGGACACGCCAAAACTGGCTAACTCATTTGACTGGAAAACACTGGCAGAACATGGCTTTGAAGATATAGACCCCGATGGGTATTTCACGGGCAAGAATCCACGATTAGGGAAGAAGTAACGATGGTTAAGAAATCAAAAGCGAAAGGTTATAGCACCGATCTAACGCTGAACTGGATCACTGAAGATTTAGGGCCAGACTGGCTACAGTGGCAGCAGTATGGGACTGAATGGCTTGCTCAAGAACAGGCAGGTATTGGTCATAAACTCAAAGGTATCAGACACTTCTTAAACTATCTTGCGACCCACGCTCCGTATGCGGTTGATGTCGTCTCCATGTTTCAAGGACACCCTCAGGGGCACAAGGTCTCAAGCGAAGAGTTTAATAACTACCTCAAATCCAAAGGGGTAAATTCAGATAATCACAAGTATGTTACTTACACTGTTGAGTTGTCGGATTACATTCTAAAGACACATTTGTGCGCCGAAGCTGATAATGGAACTTCTATTCCTCTGTATCAGAACCCTTTTGATAGAATTGCCAGCTCGCGCTCAAATACTGAAACCGTCCACAGCCCACTACCTTACCGTTACATCCAGCAGTTACGCCAGATTGTCTGTCCTTATCCTCCCGAATCCAATACTCAGAAGCCGTGGATAGGTCGTCATTTCAGCGATTGGCACTGGTCAATTGAACACCTTCAAAGTGGAAATCTTGCGTGGATGGAGGTTTCGCCTGAGGTGATTGACCCTGACGATCCAGACTGTATCTCCCTCACTCGAACTGTTTCACGCAAAGTCGGTAAAAACTATGAACCGATAGAGATTCACGAAATCTGGTCGCCTGTTATGGCGATGTTTATGTTTACCAAACTTCACCTGCCGCTGCGCTCGTTTCAGGTGCGTTTTCTGGACTCTGGTGAAGGCGATACGTGGCGTTACGAACAGGGTCAGTGGGTGGAAAACACCAAGCACGCGTTTAAGTACGGCACCGCTAAACGCCCTTATCAGAAAGGTGTGTTCAAGCGTATTTTCGACTCGATGAGCGAGAGCTATTCAACGGGTCTGTACATCTCCACAAACAAAACAGCCGACCAGAATAAAGATGAAATCCAACGCGGCTACACCGTCCCGTGGGAGCACGAAGAACTGCTGTATTGGCTGGAAAAACTTCGTAATTGGCAAGAGAAGTACAATCCAATAGATCGTCTAGCCAAAGGCACAGAGCTTAAGCGTAACGACTTCGGAAACACTAAATCCGAAGCGCAAAAAAAGGCATTAGGAGAGTTTGCATTCTTGTTCCGTGCACCAAACTCTCAGTTTTGCATTAGCGGTAACGAAATATCGAACCCTTGGTATCGCCTCTTATCTAAACTTGAGGATGATGTGTTTGCCAGTGGTCAAACGATGTCGAACGGTGACCGCCTGCGCTTCGTTAAGGATTACGGAGAGGATTACGCTGGTAACGAAACAAGTAAGGTATCAACAGAATATCCCCTACACAGCTTGAGGGTGTCGCTGATCACCTGTTACACGATGGATACGGATCTGCCACTGCCCGTCATATCTAAGCTCTTAGCTGGCCATACACGCCTTCTTATGACGATCTACTACAACAAGATCACGCCTTCAGTCATGGCTGAAAAAATGAAAGAAGCCAACGCAGCACTCATAGAAAAAGGTGAAGCGTCACTTAAGAATTTTCTGGTCGATGCTGAGATGAATCAGATCGAACTACGTGCCGCTTATCATTCGGATACTCATAACTCAATCGAGGCAGTATTGGCGAATCGCAATCCGATTGGTTGGGAAGAGCGTGCAACGGGACTCTGTTTGGTCGGCGGTAATACCGTGCGTTCCGATGAGCTTTCAACCGTGGGCGGCTGCTGGAATGGTGGCCCGATTATCAAGGATTCGGCGGAGTATTCCAAAATGCGCGTTTATGCCCCTGTACCTCATGGCCCCGAAAACTGCCCACGTTGCCGCTGGTTTATCACCGATGCCAGTTACCTCCCTGCACTTAACTCGCACTTCAACCAGATCAGCTACAAAGCGCATCAGGCGGCAAAACTGGCGACTGAGCTTGAGGGCGATCTGGAGGCGCTTAAAGACGAGCTGTATATGGCTGAAGAGCAGGGTCACCCCTTCCTCAAACTTGAGCAACTGCAAGCCCTTGAGCGCCGTTATGATAAGCAGCGAGTTGAGGCTGACGAATACGCGAAGGACTACATCGCAACCTTCAATCTGATCAACCGCATCATCCAGATTGAGAATCAGCGTGAAGATGATGATGAAGGTCAGAAGCTGATTGCGGTGGGTTCTGGTGACGACCTCAGTGTAAGCATGAAGTTCATCGAAACCGAGTCTGAACTGCTGCACTTGTCGCTGCTATGTGACGATGCTGAGTTCTATCCCGACCTGCACGATGACCTGCGTAAAACCCCTGCCATCGCGAAGCGTACCAACGCTCTTAGCCGCATGATGGCACGCTATGGCTACCAGCCCATTTTCCTTGAAATGGATGAGCAAACCCAACTCATTGCGGGTAATGCGATCATGCGAAAAATGGCGATGATTGCGAACCCCGATGATAAGCTTGAGGGGTATAGAATCGCATCCAATTACATAGAAGCTCAGCAATACCTAACGGATGCACGCTTGCTAGAATCAGGCTTTGAGGAGCTATGCAATATTAAACCGCTTACCTTGACGAATAATAACGCCAAGCGAATTTCACTGATGGAGGTGGTCTGATGCAGATAGATATAAACGCTGTTTTAGAGACGTTGAAAGTAGGTAAATCTGCAAAAACGCAAGCATCATTGGATAAGCTGAACGAGACGCTCAAAACCTATTTTGAGTTAGGTAGGCGCGACTTTTCAATTACAACAATTGGGCGTGTTTCAGAGGAAGCAAGAGGCGTTGGTTATCAGTCAATTCGTGCAACTGCCAACAAGCATTACCGCGATTTGATTGAAGCTTGGGCAGCGAAGGCTCAGACCACAACCAAGAAGCCGCCTTCAGTCGCTGCTCGCAAATCGGGGCAGGATTATCAGTTGCTAGAGCGCATCGATGACACGGCAGTCCGTGCTCTTTTTGGTCAGATAATTCGTGAGCGTGATCGCTACAAGAGCGAAGTGAACATGCTCAAAAACAAGACGCAGATCGTGATTGATAAGCGCCCGACAACGTACACCGCGCCTCAGTCTGAATCCACGGTTGAGCTACTTCCGTCACTGAAAGGTATCTGCTCCGAGAACGAGATTAAAGCTCTTCAATCAGTCTGCACGGATGAATGGCTAGAAGCGCTGGATTTTAAGGCTACAGCTCATGGACGGGTGACGGATGAGTATGGTCAAGAAATCCTGCCTCGCGGCTTTTTGACGGGTCTAAAGAAGCTCTTGGGTGAGATCAATGAGTAATGGGGTTCAGAAGGGCAAAGACAATGCTCTGGCTGTCCAGCAGTGGATTGCTGAGCGCGATGCTACGGGTGACTACGGTGAATACGAACGCCGTGGAATCATCAATCGTTCTGCACTGTTCGATGAGCTAGGTATTCCACGTTCCTCAATGGGTTCGAATAATAAAATTCGCCAGATGATTGAGGCAGCAGATGTTCGATGGTTTGGGGAGAAAGAGGCTGACATTAAGGCTCAAAAAGCCGCTCGTGAACGATCAGAAAAACGTGTCGCATCAACCAATGCAGAAGTCAGCAAGCTGATGGATCAGATCGTCAAGCTTAAAGCAGAAAATGCCCAACTCAAGCGTGAAAACGAAAAGTATGCAGCGATGAAAGAGGTGCTACTGGAAACAGGTTATCAACCACGATGATTAAGGTTCAGATCGCTAAAATACGTCCTAAAGGAGTCCGCACAGCATGGGAGATCGCTGAGGACGGATCGATCATCAGACGCATGACTACGCTATGTTTGGTTTTTCCTGAGAAATGCAGAGATGCCGCTGAGGTAGGCACTGTTTGGAAGGTAGCAGGCGGTACGAGGAATCATAGGTTCAAAGCGGGCAATCAGGATATTACTGAGCGCTACATGAAGGTCAAAGAGGCTGAGTTCCTTCGTCCATCAGGCGAACTGTTGGCAAGATGGATTGCTGCGAACATCGAAGGGGTCGGCGAAGTAAAAGCAAAGCGCTTGGTACGTCAATATCCCGACCTTGACAGTAGAGTCCGTCAGAGGGACGTAGAGGCGCTTACAAGCGTTGCTGGCGTATCAACTCAGTCAGCACAGGCAATCATTGATAAATGGCCGTCAGAGAGCTTCTACGCAGCGTTAGAGTGGCTTCAAGGTTCAAAACTTCCCCTGTCCCTTGCTCAAGCCCTTGCCAGAGTTTATGACGATCCCGTAAAAACCATCAGTGATGACCCTCTAATTCTCACCGCGTTCGGGGTGTCTTTTGATGACACGCTCAAACTGATCAAGCGCATGAAGTTAGATGTCACAAAGAGTCGAATAAAATCTGCAATAGCAGAGCAAATCGCTACCCAATATTGTTTTTCAACGGGTTCGACTGTCATACCTGAATGCGAACTTTCTGAGCGATCAAAGTTATTATGCAAAGGGCTAGAACTTGATTCTAATGGTGTTGCAGACGCAGCGATAAAGCATGGTTCACTCCTACAAGTTGAAGGTGGATTTCAGAGCCTCGGCGCAGCGATTCAGGAACGCACGGTAGGTCGTTTCTTAGAGAAGTGCCATCAACGTCCTCAAGGTTCGGGATCATTGTTGGCTGTGTGGGAGAACGACCTTACAAACGACAAAATTGAGTCAGCGCTCCAATCATTTGAAAGCACCTTACCCTTTAATATGACCTCCGAACAACGAGAGGCTGTTGTAGGTGCAGTGAAGTCTTCGGTGTCCATCATTTCAGGAGGCGCTGGAACAGGAAAAACGACCATTCTTCTAGCTATGTTGGCTGTTTACGAGAAACTGTCATCAGGCATGGCGATTCATCAACTGGCATTGTCAGGAAGAGCTGCAAAGCGCATGGAGGAAAGCACAGGACGATCAGCCCAAACGATTGCCAAGTTTATATCCGACCAACTTGGCGAGAAGAAGCCAGATGTAGAAGAACATATTCTCCTTGTAGTCGATGAAGCCTCCATGGTTGATCTGGTCTCAGCATACAGGGTTGTTGGACTGCTGCCCTACGCCACACGTATTGTCATGGTTGGAGATGTATCACAGCTCCCTCCAGTTGGAGGAGGTCTCATTTTTCATGCAGCGATGAACAGCGCACTGCCTGTTTTCGAGTTGACACAGGTTAAGCGTCAAGGCGAACAAAGTGGCATCCATCAACTGGCGACTTCAATCCGAACTGGAAAGCTAGATACCAATCTGCTTAATAGTTCAACAGGTGATACTCGATATTTGCCAGAATCCACACATGAAGCCCTCGTTTCAGAGTACAAGAAAACCAAAGAAGCCGCAGACTGCATTGTGCTGACCCCTACACGCAAAGGGCCATTGGGTGTAGAAGAGATCAACAAACTCATTCAAGCACAGTATGACGAGTATGCGCCTAATGAACTTCACCATAAGCACCCTTGTTATGGGTGGATTCCTTGGGTTACCCATAGCGGAGCGAAGCTTCGATTGGGTGACCGTATTATGGTCACACGAAACGACTATGATGCTGATATTCGAAACGGCGACTTAGGTGAAATCGTTGAGGTCTACGATAGTCCTCATATGGGTGAGTATGGAGTGATGAATATCGATGGGAATCACATTGATATAACAGACGACACCATCGAGAATATCGACCTCGGCTACGCAATCACGATTCACAAATCACAGGGATCACAATGGCCTAAGTGCATACTCATGCTGCCAAGCTACGCCTCAAGAATGACTGACCAATCATTGCTATACACGGCGGTTACTCGCCCGACTAGTGAGCTGGTGATGATGGGAGATTCAAGTTTGATTCAAAGCGCTATCGACATGGGAAACTCAGCTACCAAACGAATCACTAACATCGCGCCGTTCCTTCTTCCTAGCAAGCTTGTGGGGGAATGATGCTAAAATGGCACCGAATTTAGCAAAATGAGAAACCTTACCAGCCGATTGAAACAAGCTGGCTTAGACGTAGATAAAATTTGAGGATCTAAGATGCCAATTTTGAACTGGCTTAACAAAGACGAAGCTATAACAATGTCTAAAAAATGCACTTACAGGCTCTTGGAAGAAATACCTGAACTATCTTATGGCTGCGAAGATAATGAGAATTTAATAATTCAAGGAGATAACCTAGAGGCATTAAAATCTCTAATTCCTCATTACGCAGGAAAGATCAAGTGCATTTACATCGACCCTCCTTATAACATTGGTAGCGCATTTGAGCACTACGATGATAATTTGGAACATAGTCTATGGTTGACTCTTATTTACCCAAGGCTTGAGTTGCTATGGGAGTTACTGGCAGATAATGGTTCCATTTGGATTTCTTGCGATGACAGGGAATCTCATTATCTTAAAGTAATTTGCGACGAGCTTTTTGGTCGCAGTAACTTCATTGCTTCGAATGTATGGCAAAAGCGATATTCGCGAGAAAATCGTGAAGCGATTGGGGATGTCCATGAGTACATTTTTGTTTATGCCAAAAAGCCGCAACTGTTCAAGCAACTAAGAAATAAAGTTCCACTAACCGAAGAACAAGCAAAAGTTTATAAAAACCCCAACAATGACCCTAAGGGCCGCTGGCGTGGAATACCAATGACTGCACAAGCAGGGCACGCAACAGCTGAGCAATTCTATCCAATTACAGCTCCAAGCGGCAAAGTACATTACCCACCAGAAGGACGTTGCTGGGGATTGGCAGAAGCTACTTTTAAGAAATTGCTGGCAGAAGGTCGTATTTATTTTGGAAAAAAGGGAGACAGTCAGCCAAACGTCATTAGATACCTGTCAGAGGTTGAAGGTGTAACCCCCTGGACTTGGTGGCCTAGTGATGAAGTTGGACACACTGATGAGTCCAAAAAAGAAATTCATGCAATCTTTGGCAAAAAAAATGCGTTTGACACACCAAAACCTGAAAGACTGTTAGAACGTATCCTTCATATAGCCACCAATAAGGGGGACTTAGTTCTAGACTCTTTTCTTGGCTCAGGAACTACTGCTGCCGTAGCTCATAAAATGGGGCGTAAATTCATTGGCGTGGAGATTGGTGAACACGCACAAACACATTGCCAAAGTAGATTAAAGCAGGTTGTAGATGGACAACAGGTTGGTGTGTCTGAGAGCAATAACTGGCAAGGTGGTGGCGGATTCAGATTCTATAAGCTGGGTGAAGCTGTATTCGACGAATATGGCTGCCTCAATACCGACATTAAGTTTCCAACCTTGGCGTCGCATATCTGGTATTTAGAAACAAAAACACCACTTGGTAACAAAGCCGATACTCCATTACTGGGTGTTCATAACGATACCGCATACTACTTGCTCTATAACGGTATCTTAGGTGATCGCCGACCAGCAGGTGGCAATGTACTAACAAGCAAAGTACTCAACAACTTACCAGATATCGGTAAACATGAACGCATCGTGATCTACGGTGAATCAAGCCGTTTGGGTGAGGCTCGCTTGAAACAAGCGAACATCACGTTCAAGCAGATCCCATACGACGTCGGCACTCATTGATAAGGAACCCACAGTATGTTTAAGTTAAAAGGTTATCAACAACGTGCCGTTGATGTGATGCAATCTTTCCTCTCTCACTGCCTCAGTAGTGACAGTGTTGAAGAAGCGTATAAGTTAGCTCTGGAAGAACAAGAACTCCCTTCACACGCTTACCGTGATTATGGTTTCGAGCAAGTCCCGTACTTTTGTATGCGCATTCCAACAGGCGGTGGTAAAACTGTTCTTGGCTCATATGCTATTGAAGTTGCTGCACGTCATCACCTAGAGACCGAAGCTCCTATTGCTCTATGGCTAGTCCCAAGCATCACGATTCGCGAGCAAACAGTAGAAGCGTTGAAAACACCAGGTCACCCTTATCGTGAAAAGCTTGATGCTGCTTTCAATCGACAAGTTCTGGTGCTCGATATTGATGAAGTGACTCAAATACGTCCACAAGACTTAGGTAGCAAGGCGATTGTAGTGGTATCGACTTTAGCTAACTTGAGAGTTTCCGACACCTCTGGACGCAAAGTTTACGCTTATCACGAAAACTTTGAGCCGCACTTTGCCAAGATTCCTGCAAACCACCCTTCCTTGCCGTTGCTGGAGAGGGTTTCTGAGGCTGATGTACAAGAGAACGGTTTGAGCAGTCGTGAAATTGGTAATATCAAATTCTCTTTTGCCAACCTATTGGCCCTATATCGGCCAGTTGTGATCGTGGATGAAGCTCATAATGCTCGTACCAGCTTAACCTTTGATACGTTGAGACGAGTCCATCCTGCCGCTGTCATTGAATTTACCGCTACACCAAACACCACTAGCGCAAACGGTAGTAACGTTCTGTTTCATGTTTCAGCTTCCGAACTGAAAGCCGAAGAGATGATTAAATTGCCGATTGTTTTGACGGAACATCAGAATTGGCAAGATGCTGTTCAGGATGCTGTGATCACTCGTAACAAACTTCAGACGGATGCTCAAAAAGACGAAGACTACATCCGCCCCATAGCCTTGTTCCAAGCTGAAAACAAAAATGGCGAGGTGACTGTCGAGTTACTTAGAGATCATCTTATAAATCAGCTTAACATTGATGAAGATAAGATTGCGGTCGCAACAGGTAGCCAGCGAGAGCTAGATGGAATTAACCTGTTCGAACAAAATTGCCCGGTCGAATACATCATCACTATCGAAGCCCTGAAAGAAGGTTGGGATTGCGCTTTTGCCTACGTATTCTGTTCGGTGAAGCAAGTGTCGTCTAGTAAAGATGCTGAACAGTTACTTGGCCGTGTACTGCGTATGCCTTACGCCCGCCGTCGAACCATTGAAGATTTGAACCGTGCTTATGCGCATCTTGCGACGTCGAAGTTTGCAAAAGCAGCTCAAGAGCTGACGGATAAGCTCATCGCTATGGGTTTTGAGGAAATGGAGATCGCAGCATTTTTACGTGAGCAAGCTCCGACGGGGGGTCAAGGGGATCTATTCGGTGGTGAGCAGGAGCAAACTCAAGTAAAACCGACACCACCTCCTGCTATTGTTGTAGAGGTTGAAGATTTACCAGATCTAACAGAGCTTTCTGAGTCAGAGAAGAAGCAGATCACGATGACTCGTGATGAGCAAACTGACACCGCAGTGGTCAAAGTGTCAGGCGAAGTTTCACCAAGCATACAAAAAGCGCTAACGAAGCACGTAAAAGCGGGTAAAAAGCGTGAAGCCTTTGAACGTGATATTCGAGTGCATAATCAGGCTATTGAAGCTATGAAGGCACCTTCAGAACGTGGGGAAAAATTCGGCTCACTTCCTTATCTGTGCATGATGGAACAAGGCGAGTTGGAGCTTGTTGAATCAGAAGTTTTTCTTCACGCACATAGCTGGAATCTGCTCGACTACTCAGCAGAGTTGACCAACTTTGTAATGAACGAGACTAGCAATAGTTTTGCTATTGACATGGACGGTAAGTCTCTCACTTATAAGGTTGCCGATCAAAAGGAAATCATCGCTTTCAACCAAGGCTTTGTTGACGTAACAGAGCAAGATCTCGTTCGATGGCTAGACAGGGAGCTGAGACAGCCAGATGTCCTACAGCATCAACTTGTTGGCTTCTTGGGCCGTCTAGTCAAAAATTTGCTTCAAAATCCTAACTTGTCCCTTACAGCTTTGGTTCGCAACAAATTTCCATTGGCACGTGCTATACGAGATCTTATCCGTTTATACCGAAAGCAAGCTCAGCAAGCTGGATATCAAGCGTGCTTGTTCAGTGCTGAAAGTACAGCGTGTGTATCCGATGAGTTCATGTACAACTTCGAGCCGAGCCACTACCCATCTCGTCCACCTTACTATTCTGGTCGCTATAAATTCCAGAAGCATTACTTTCCGCAGAACCTTATTGAGGATTTAAAAGCTACAGGGGAGGAATATGAATGTGCCATAGCAATAGACGGCCTACCAGAAGTAAAACACTGGATTCGCAACCTTGTACGCCGAGATCAAGCTTCATTTTGGCTGCCACTGGCTCATAGCAAGTTTTACCCAGACTTTGTATGTGAGCTTAACGATGGTCGCATGCTAGTTGTCGAGTACAAAGGAGAAGCTTATGTAACTAATGACGACTCAGCGGAAAAACGTGCTATCGGTGATAAATGGGCAGAACTAAGCAATGAGAAATGTCTTTTCATTATGGCTGTTGAACAAGACGGGCAAGGCCGTGATGTTCGCCAGCAGATTCAATCGTTAATCTCAAGATGAGCCGAGATAGCTATGGTATTTTGAGGAATCGTTTTGCGCGGTTCCTCAAATTTTGTTACTAAACATACAAGTGAAAAAGATTTGATGAGACTGGCTTTTGCCCAGAAATGAGTTGCAGCTAGTATGATGATGCCTAAGTTCTCAGTTGTGCTCTTATAACTTTATAAGCGGTTAGCAAAATAATACTGCCTCTGATCCTGCAAGACACTTTAATTAGCGCCTCTGATTTTTACACACACCATTACACAGTATGTAATAGTGAAAAGTCCTCTGAAATATAGTATTCAAAGGACTTTCAGTCAGTCACTCAGAGTATTACATAGAATTTACTATATTCTCTAATAAGGGCTTTTCTCAAGGCTGTGCTTATTTTGCGTAAACTGGGAATTTCGCGCAAACAGCTTCAACTTTTGCTTTTACAGTATTAATTACAGCTTCGTCACCTTTGCTGTCAAGAATGTCTGCAATCCAACCTGCAAGATCACGTACTTCTGCTTCACCAAAACCACGTGTAGTTACCGCTGGAGTACCGATACGGATACCAGAAGTTACAAATGGAGAACGTGGATCGTTCGGTACAGAGTTTTTGTTTACAGTAATGTGCGCAGCACCTAACCATGCATCTGCATCTTTACCTGTAATATCTTGCTTGATTAAAGAAAGCAAGAACAAGTGGTTTTTCGTACCACCAGATACTACATCATAACCACGTTCAATAAGAACTTCAGCCATCGCTTGCGCATTTTTAACAACTTGTTGTTGATACGCTTTGTATTCAGGCGCCATTGCTTCTTTAAAACAAATTGCTTTTGCTGCAACTGCGTGTACCAATGGACCACCTTGGTTACCAGGGAACACAGCAGATTGTAATTTTTTCTCGATCTCTTCGTTTGCTTTCGCAAGAATTAGACCAGAACGTGGACCACGCAATGTTTTGTGTGTAGTAGTAGTCGTTACGTCAGCAATTTGCACAGGGTTCGGATATACACCAGCAGCCACTAGACCTGCTACGTGTGCCATATCTACAAATAAATAAGCACCAACTTTGTCTGCGATGTCGCGGAAACGCTGCCAATCTACAATTTGGCTATACGCAGAGAAACCCGCAACAATCATGCGTGGTTTGTGTTCAAGCGCTAAACGCTCAACTTCTTCGTAATCAATTTCGCCAGTTTCTGGGTTTAAACCATATTGGATAGCGTTATATGTTTTACCTGAAAAGCTTACTTTTGCACCGTGAGTCAAGTGACCACCATGTGCCAAGCTCATACCTAACACAGTATCGCCTGGGTTAAGTAAAGCTAAGTAAACTGCAGAGTTTGCTTGTGAACCAGCGTGTGGTTGAACGTTAGCATAATCTGCACCAAAGAGTTCTTTAGCACGGTCAATCGCCAGTTGTTCAATAATATCTACGTATTCGCAACCGCCGTAGTAGCGTTTGCCTGGGTAGCCTTCTGCATATTTATTGGTAAGTTTTGAACCTTGAGCTTCCATTACTGCAGGTGAGCAGTAGTTTTCAGAAGCAATTAACTCAATATGAGCTTCTTGGCGCGCATCTTCATTGGTGATCGCTTGAGCTAATTCTGGATCAAATTCGGCAATAGAAATATTGGCAAACATTAGCGAGGTCCTATTAATTTAGGGCTTTTAAGCCGTGCTAAGATTGGCGCGTATTGTAGCATAAAGTTTGTGAACTGATAGAATGAACTTTGCTCAGTTTTACATAAAAATAGCTCATGTTTCAGATAAAACACGAGCTATTTCAGGTCAAATCAATCTTTATCGTAATTCAATGACTTATTGAATAGGCATTAACGATTGCACATCTTTAACAATCTCATCCAAATTCTTCTCATACACAGTACTATGGTTCCAAGTCATATCTACATGGTATTGAATATTCGATTGCTTAGCTGCTGGACCACTCAATAATAAATCTGTTGCATCTTTAGGTACTACCGCATCAGCCCCACCTTGGTAAATAATAACTGGCTGATTAACTTTGACTTGTAATGGTTGTGAATCTTTCGATAAAAATTGACTCACATCTGGCAAGCTTAAGAAATTCGGTTGCGTCCGCGGATATCCATCGATACTCCACTTATTTCCTGCAGCATATTGCCCCATTGCTGCCCCTAGTGTTGCACCTAAAACATCTGAACATTCCGTGTCTGCAAGTGCTGCAATCCCATCAGTTGGAGATTTAAATACTTGCTGATAACTTAGACTAGGATTTTTATTTCTTAGCCCCGCCGTAATCAATGCGGTATAAGTATCCAACATAGCTAAGGTATTAATTTTGTCTTCTAAATTTGTTAGTTGAGCAGCTCTCTGTTCTCCCACAGTCAAAATTGCAGCTAAATTAGAAGCAGGTGCGATCGCAATCGTACCTTTATAATCCAACTGAACACGTGATGCATACTGCGCAGCCCCTAATGCAGCATGTCCACCTTGTGAATGCCCCACAGTTACCCATTTTTTAGCGGCTTGATTACCCAAATAATTACGCGCTGCAACCACTGCATCTGTAATTGAAAATGCAGCGCTCTGCAAGTTTAAGAAAGGATGAGCTTCATTTGAACTTGGCTCACCTAAACCCTCATAATCTGGTGCGACTACCACATAGCCTGCAGCTAACAGCTTATTAATCATGTCTTCAACATGTAGATTTAATGCTGTTTTACTTGGAGCACACTTATCTGCTACACCTGTTGTACCATGCGCCCAAACCACAATAGGCCAACCTGTGATTGGTGGCGTTGTTTTAGGTGTAAATAACAAAGAAGTCGCTTGTACTTCACTTCCATTTACGCCTAACATCCTATAGGTCATTTTGACACTTTGCCCAGTCACTGCTGTCATATCAGACAATGCATAGTTTTCAGGCGTCACGACTAATGGCTGACTAATATTATATTTCGGAATCCCATCATCAATAACCCCCACATTCGTATCGTCATGATCATCATTACAGGCGGTTAAAAACAAACTGCTACTAGCCAAAGCCACACTTAACCATATTTTTTTCATTTGTTTACCCTTATCTTCATATTCTTATTGATTGCATCCTTCGCAATCTTTATTTGTACGCTTCTTTACCGTATTAGGCAAGATTTGGATAATTAATATGCAAGTGTATTTTATTTAAAATTAAATACTTACGTTAAAAATCAGTAAATTGATCACATATACAGTTGTCTATTAAATTTCAATTCAATTTGTCATACGCAGCGGCTAATGTTAGATTGCATTTTTATTGAATGACGCAAGCGAATCAGGACATGCAGGCTATTATTCTCGACACAGAAACCCATACTTTAAATGGACAACCCATTGAGATTGCCTACGCCCCCATTCAAATTCAAGATGGCAAAATCAGTCTAGATAAAAGTAAAATTTTCGATCAGTTGTATCAAGTTGATGAGCCTATTTCATTCGCAGCGATGGCGGTGCATCATATTTTAGAATCGGATTTAATTGATCAACCGTATTACAGTAGTTTCGAATTACCTGCCGAAACCACCTATATTATTGGGCATAATATTGATTACGATATTCGCGCTTTAGAAAAATGTGGTGTGGATACTTCTAAAATTAAAGCCATTTGCACTTTAGCACTTGCACGTCGTGTATGGCCGAATGCTGAAGCACACAATATTTCAGCTTTAATTTATATGATTACCAAAGGCAGCGAAAAAGCGCGTGATATGATTAAAAAAGCGCATCGTGCCGATATGGATATTATTTTAACGGCCAATATTTTGATGCACGAAGTTCATCAATTACAAATTCAAAGTATTGAAGAACTCTACACTGCCTCAGAAGAAGCACGTATTCCACAAATTATCAATTTTGGTAAACATCGTGGTACGGCAATTGCTGACCTTCCTGCCGATTATGTGCAATGGTTATTAAGACAAGAAGATTTAGACCCTTACTTACGCAAGGCGCTCGAAAATACCAGTATTTTGACTTTATAAATGTTTCAAGTGAATCTTATTGCATTTACCTGTCATAAATTATTCATATTATTGTAATTTTCAAAGTCTATGCTTTGCCTTAATTTATTGGGGAAATAAATTAAGGCTCATGTTTAATTATCAAAAAACTCAACTCGGTCTAGATGCATTACAACAGCGCACACGTGATTTAAATGCACGTCAACGTCGTTTATTGGTACTGATTGGTACTGAAGATTTTGATTTACTCGGAGATCAGTTCAAGCAGCGTCTTGCACCACCTGAATTGATTGAACAGCTATTAGATATGCAATTAATTGCCCCTGCTGCGCTTGAGCAAGACACATTGCGACACCAAGAGCAAACGGCTGAGATTTTGCTGCAACAAGCGCCAGAGCTATCATCTACCACTTTACACACAGAAATTCATAGCCAACTTGCAAGCAGCACCCCGCAAGCGCATGCTGAAAGTTTGGCAGAACCAATCCACACCCAACATCTTCAAGTAAATTCAGTTCCTGCATATTTAGAAGCACGTGTTGCAGCTGCCATCAATACAGAACAGCCCGCTGAACAACCTGAACCCCAAGCAGAAATACAGCCTGAAATTACCGCTTTGAGTTTTGAAGATGTAAAATTTCTCATGATGGATACTTTGCAGCGTCATTGTGGATTAATGGCAAAACAACTGATTCAGCGAATTTTACAAGCTCAGGATATTCGCAGCTTAAAACTCTGCCAAATGCAATGGATTACCTCTTTGCAAGAAACTCGTTTACCACCGAAAGCACTCAATCAGATTTTGCAGCAAATCAACCACTCTCTGCAAAAGCTTAATCCGACTTAAAGCTTAGATTTTTTTACTTAGTTTTAAGTCTTTTTAACAATTAAAACCATGCTCAGGGACATATGGATTAATTTATTTTTATTACTTTTCAACACCTTAAAAACACATATAAACCTTAGATCCATTATTCCTATAAAAGCTAAGACTTTAGCGGCATAGCCCCGACTGATAAAAATCAGCGATATAGTATTTTCCAGAATTGTTGAGGCACAGGGTCATGATGAATTATGCATTTTTTTTAGCGTTTGATGCTTATGACAATCCAATGCAACTCAGTAAAGTTGGCAATTGGGTGATTACCTTTTTAAGCCCAAAAGATCAGGAAAGCCAAATACAGTTAGCGATTGCCAATGTGTTGCCGCGTCAAATTTCAGCACATTTACAACCGCGACGCATGGTGATTCAACAAAGTACAGATGCCCAGCTCTGGCAAATCTTGCAAATTGAATGTTTTGATAGTCAAACCAATCAAGAGTTGAGTTTTCAACCCGATCATGACATTGGGCAAGCGGTCATTCAAAAAATTATTCAAGAGTTTGATAAATACGATGTAAATATCCAACTTGTAGAAGATCAGACGGTTTAAAGCGATATGTTTTACACTTAATGAGCACTTTATTTACGTGTGCTTTAAAAATCCTGCGCACAAAAAAGCTCATCGAAATGAGCTTTTCTAAAAATAAAGTAGTCTCACAAATATTTACTCCAACACACGGAAAATACTATCAGACTCGCGGCTTTCAAACAAAAGTTCGATGCTTGGTAAAATCACTTCACCTTCCACAATAATGTGTTCAATTTTGTGAAATAGTGCCAAACCCGCTGCCAATGAAGTTTCTGGGATATTACGTAGCAATGCTTTTGCTTCGTAAATATGGCTAAACTGGTCTTTAACTTTAATATCGATGATTTGCGTCATTGTTGTTCCCTTTTTCTTGACGGAAATTTTTTATACCATAGCTTATAAATTTTTTAAAAAAGTGAGTTGTTAGATTGTTTGACAATGTAGTATTTTTTTAAACTAAATTTAAATTATCTAATAAATTCAAACACATATTTTTTAAAATTTTATTTACAACTTACAAAACCACAGTAAATTTGCTTGTTTTTCATTCTAGCACAGAAAAAACTCGCATTGCTGCGAGTTTTTTTATGTTGGAAGGCTAGTGCTGATTTTATTGTTTGAACAAGAGTTACAAACTCAACGAGCTGTCATTGATCCGTCCAACTGCATCGTAGCGTCTATTACATTGAATGACCTACTGTAGTTTTAATATAGTGAAACTTATTTTTTGCTGCAATAGCCCACTACATTTCAACACATTCACACAGCAAAATTTCAATTGATTTAATTTTCAGTTACGGCATAATTTTATGCGGTTAAAAGCTCCAGCTTTGCGATTAGCTTCTGCATAACTTGGCGATACTTTCAAATAATAAGAAGTCGACGATTATTCAATAAACTCAATTTCATAATCAACATCTTGCAGCATATCTTTATTGTATAGCTACACCATTGCTGTTGCTTCAGCATAATCGTAGAACAAACCTTCTGCGACGGCTTTACTGCGAAATTCCGTGGTACCAATTTCATTATCATGCGGAACAAAATATAAGTTTTCTGGAATGAGTTTAACGATATAGCCCACGAAGCTGCCCTCAGATTTTTCAGTTTTAAAATATGTGAGTTTTATATGCTGAAAAACGTGATCAGGCTATGGCAAATAAGATCGAATGTTTATCTTAATTTTTTATATACTTTTCAACTATTTTTTATATTACAGTTCAATGCTTATATACTAATTTGGTGCGCTCAGCGGGACTCGAACCCACGCCACAGGCTTCGGAGACCTGTACTCTATCCAGTTGAGCTATGAGCGCGCGCTGCACATCATAACAAAAAATTGCTGAAGGTAAAGCAACTATATATAAGTTACGTATTTTTATGCTTATGCTTTAAACAATGTTCCAAACTTGCAACATAGAATTCCATCTAACTTACTTGGTTTATTGGCGCAGATCGCTCACAATAGTGGCTCTATTCCTCAAGTGAGAATTTCATGACTGATGCATTGACGTTAAGGGACGTGTCAAAGACCTATCGAAATGGTTTCCAAGCACTGAAAGGAATTAATTTGACCGTTCCTGAAGGCGAGTTTTATGCCCTACTTGGACCCAATGGTGCAGGTAAATCTACAACCATTAGCATCATCAGTTCTCTTACCAAAAAAACTGCAGGTACTGTCGAAATTTTTGGGCATAATCTAGATACCCAACCATCCCAAGCCAAGCAATGTTTAGGGGTAGTACCGCAAGAATTTAACTTTGGTCAGTTTGAAAAGACCTTTGATATTTTGGTCACACAAGCAGGCTATTACGGTATCCCTAAAAAAATTGCCGAACAACGTGCCGAAGAATATTTAGAAAAACTGGGTTTGTGGGATAAACGTGCCACTCAAGCGCGAATGCTGTCTGGCGGTATGAAACGTCGTTTAATGATTGCACGTGCCATGATGCACGAGCCGAAACTGCTTATTTTGGATGAACCCACTGCAGGTGTAGATATTGAGCTGCGTCGTTCAATGTGGGATTTTTTAACAGAGATGAATGATAAAGGCACCTCAATCATTCTCACTACCCACTATTTAGAAGAAGCGGAAATGTTGTGTCGTCGTATCGCGATTATTGATCGTGGTGTGATTAAAGAAGACACTTCAATGAAAAACTTCTTAAACCAGTTAAGTGAAGAATCTTTTATTTTCGATTTGGCTGAACCTATTCAACCCATTCATCTAGATATTATTGGTGTACGTTTCAACTTAATTGATGCAGTGACCCTAGAAGTCACTATGGATAAAGCTCACACCTTAAATGATTTATTCCAACTTTTAGAAGCACAAGGCATTCGCGTGCGCAGTATGCGTAATAAGTCCAACCGTCTAGAAGAGTTATTTGTCAAAATGGTCGAAAAGAATTTAGATGGAGCTGCGCAATGAATTTTACCCAACTACGGATTGCACTCTATACCTTAGTACATAAAGAAGTTCGTCGTTTTATGCGCATATGGCCTCAAACCTTGCTCCCGCCAGCCATCACCATGAGTTTGTACTTTGTGATTTTTGGTAATTTGGTCGGTTCGCGTATTGGTGAAATGGGCGGCTTTAGCTATATGCAATTTATTGTGCCCGGCTTAATTATGATGGCAGTCATTACCAACAGCTATGCCAACGTATCTTCAAGTTTTTTTAGTGCAAAATTCCAGAAAAGCATTGAAGAACTAATCATGAGCCCTGTACCTTTGCATGCCATTTTATGGGGCTATGTTTTGGGTGGTGTTAGTCGTGGCGTATTGGTCGGTATTATTGTCACCACCATGAGTCTATTCTTTACCGACCTTTATATTACCAATTGGTTTGTTACCATTTATACCGTATTAATTACGTCCTTTTTATTTTCATTAGGCGGTTTTATTAATGCTGTTTATGCCAAATCATTTGATGATATTTCTATTATTCCAACTTTTGTACTGACTCCACTGACTTATTTAGGTGGTGTATTCTATGCCATTAGTGCCTTAAGCCCTTTTTGGCAAAATCTCTCTTTAATTAACCCTGTGGTGTATATGGTTAATGCTTTCCGTTACGGCATTTTAGGACATAGTGATGTCAACGTGACGATTTCATTATCTGTGATTACACTATGCTGTGCAGTGCTTTATGGTATTGCCTATCATTTACTTTCTCGTGGTTCAGGAATGCGTGAATAATGAGTGTTGAACAATCTCTTCTTGGTAAAGACACCAATTATCCTACAGAATATCAACCCGATATTTTGTTCCCTATTTCACGTGCTGCTGCACGTGAAAAATATGCAGATGTTGAGGGAATTCAACTCGGGCAAGACTGGTGGCACGTTTTTGAAATTTCGTGGTTGAATGCCGCAGGTGTTCCACAGGTTGCGATTGGTCGGATTACGCTACCTGCTTCATCACCTAACCTGATCGAATCAAAATCATTAAAGCTCTACTTTAATAGTATGAACTTTACTCGCTTTCAGTCTGAAGCCAATTTCATTGAAACTGTTGAGCATGATTTAACGGCTGCAGCACAAGCACCTGTTACGCTAACTTTATTTAAGGTTGATGATTTGGCAATTAGCCAACCTGAAGGTATTTGTATTGATCAGCTCACGCCTGAGCGTTTAGAGCAGCATCCTGACCCAAGTTTATTGCAATTCGATTTAGAACAAGCGGAAGATATAGAGGTACAACTTTTCTCACATTTATTACGCAGCAATTGTCCTGTCACAGGACAACCTGACTGGGGCACGGTTTTTATCCGTTATCAAGGCAAAAAACCTTGTTATCGCAGTATTTTGGCTTATATTATTTCTTATCGTCAGCATAATGGTTTCCATGAACAATGTGTGGAACAGATGTTTGCAGACATCTGGCAAAAATTCGCACCAGAAAAACTGATGGTATATGCAACCTATACACGTCGTGGTGGTTTAGACATTAATCCTTGCCGTGTATCGGACTTAACATGGATGCCTCGCCCTATTCGTTTAGCGCGACAATAACAACATTGAGGTTGAACAATGCCATTTTTTGGATTCATTCCATCTGCAGAATTATTAAATACGATTGAAACTGCACAACAGAAAAAAAATTCAAGTGAGCCGCTGTACCCACTGCGCGACAAAACCGCATTAATGATTAATGAAGAAATCATTGATGCCATTTTAACCGAGTTGGTACGTCGTTTTCCTGCCAGCGATAAACGCGACACTGCCGAAAAACTTGCGGGCTATGTCAAATCTACCGTTGCAGTACTCCTAAAACAATTATTAAGCAAAGCGCCAAATGATGTCGTGAAACAATCGATTGAATTTTCTGAGCGCAGTAGCTTTAAAGATGCAGCAGGCAATGCACGTGTAGGTGAAACGCTCGATGCAAGTTTAGTGACCAACCTGAAACACAACTATGCCGAAATTCAAGCAGGCAATGAAGTGAACAAAGCTGCTTTAACCGAACTATATAAACAGTTTGCAGAAGCGACGGTACGCCACTTTATGAGCGACTTTAACAAAACCCTCGATTTGGGCATGATTAAGCGTAAAGCAGCAGATATTGGCGCAGCAGCGGTAATTAAAGCTGTCCATATTGCGGTGGATAAAATCATCCCAAATTTAACCAAAGAGGAACTCTTGGTTTTAGCGGAATATCACGACACCTTATTCCATCATTAATATCAGTGGGTTTAACTCATAATGCGTTTTAAGCCCTTTTGTTGCATGTTAAGTGCAAAATGCCTGATTTTGATCAGGCATTTTTATATGCAATGCAATATCAGGATATGTCTGCAACTTTTGCACAATCAAGAATAACTTTTTGCACCTAGATTGAATTTTGTTACAAATCCTGCGCGCTTTTTACACATTCTTTGTCTATTTTTGTATAAGTTTTTGCAAACCAGTCACGCATGAATGCTATCTTAGCCGCTTACTTCGCTTTCGCAGTTTGGCCCCAATAGCGGCTTATTCTTCATATATAAGTAGCAACTTATTTACTGCATATAAATAAGTTGTGTAAATCATCAATTTGGAATTTTCCTCAATATGTTCAAACTTGATTTTTATAACAAACTAAAACGTCTTTCTTTACTCATTGGTGCATTTTCTATCACCAGTTTTTGTCAGGCCAATGATTTCCAAAATCATCCGTCTTATGCCAGTTTTAAACAAAAAACCATGCAGACCTATGGCTTGAGTGCAGCACAAGTCGATTGGGCGATGGAAGGCTCTAAAAACTTACCCAATATCATCAACATCATGAACCGCCCAGGCGAAAGTAAGCCTTGGTACGACTATAAAACCAATTTCCTTGCAGAAAGCACTATTCAGCGCGGTGTGCGCTTTAAACAACAATATGCAGACACGCTCAATCGTGCTGAACAGCAATTTGGTGTACCGCAATCCATTATTTTAGGGATTCTGGGTGTAGAAACAGGTTTTGGA
This sequence comes from Acinetobacter sp. YH12131, assembly GCF_013418635.1. Classification (NCBI taxonomy): domain Bacteria; kingdom Pseudomonadati; phylum Pseudomonadota; class Gammaproteobacteria; order Moraxellales; family Moraxellaceae; genus Acinetobacter; species Acinetobacter sp. YH12131. Next base: position 57,595 of record NZ_VPBQ01000006.1, on the reverse strand, counting down.
AGCAATAAGGGCTCTTTTGTAACCCGTGATGCCCTTGCCACCTTAGGCTTTGGTTATGAACGTCGCGCGGAATACTTTAAAGATGAACTCGCAGCACTGATCGCATGGTCATATAAAGATGGTGTGCCAACTTCTTCAATTGTTGGTTCTTATGCAGGTGCTGTTGGTTATCCGCAGTTTATGCCTAGCAATATTCCAAAATTTGGGGTCGATTATGACGGCAACGGACATATTGATCTACGCAACTCGGCAGTCGATGCCATTGGCTCCATTGCAAACTACTTGGCACAACATGGCTGGCAGCGCAATCAACCCATTGCATTTGCTGCACGATATACAGGCAACAATCCTGACAGTGTCATTGCCAAAGATTTGACCCTGCCAACACCTTATGGGGTTTTAAAATCGCAAGGCGTGATGCCAATGAATCCAATTGTGCAAATAGATGACCTCGACTTGGTCAATGTCATTCAATTACAAGAAAATTATGGTCATATCTACTATATAACCTACCCAAATTTTCAGGTGATTACGACTTATAACCGTAGCCGTATGTATGCGACTGCACTGTGGTTATTGGGCACTGAAATTGCGAGTCGCTAAGTACAAATTTAAATATAAAACCAAAAAGTCAAGAAATATTTTTGACAATTTGATCATAAAACAAACCTTTTACATATAATGTTACAATATTGATTATTTTTTAATCAAACAAAGTTGTTTTTTGGTACTTTTTGTCATTATTTTCGTATAAAGACTAGACACCTTTGGTAAGGGATGAATATTATCCATTTCGTCAAATGTAGTCAAAAAAGTGAAATTACAGACAGGATTACCACTATTTCAATCAGTTAAGAGCGAAATAAGTTAAAAATTCTGTCTTCAGGAGTTCAAACCATGCATAGTTCACTTAAATACTTACTTGCACTTTCTGCAGCTGTTGCCCTAAGTCAGTCGCAAGCTGAAATGGTGCAATCATCATTCAATAATGATAATGAGTCATCTAGCCTTGCTGCACGTGTACTCAATAAAGAAGCTCAAAGTTTTAATTCACATTTCTCAAATTTAAACAGCCTTTCAATCACCGAACGTTCAGGCGACCAAATTCGTCGTCAAACGATTGCAGCGAAAATTGAAATTCCTGCAGAAGAGCCTTCAGTGATTGAGAAGTTAAACACTGTGGCTTCAAATACTGTACGTAAATTTAGCCAAACAGGTATGGCGTCTTGGTATGGTCGTCAATTCCACGGTCGTAAAACTGCAAGCGGTGAAACATTCGATATGAATGCAATGACCGCAGCACACCGTAGCCTACCGCTCAACTGTTATATTCGCGTGACCAATAAAAACAACGGCAAAAGCGTTGTTGTAAAAGTAAATGACCGTGGTCCGTTCCATGGCAACCGTGTACTTGATCTTTCTTACGGCGCTGCAAAACAATTGGGCATCACCAATGCAGGTACTGCCAAAGTAAGCATTGAGCGTATTGACGGTCCAAACTCTTAAGATTCGCTTACACGACTTCACATTTGACTTGAAAGCCACAGCAATGTGGCTTTTTTAATGCCTGTAAGATTTACAGTCATCCCATGCATGTCTGCACCAAGAAGATCCACACAAATTTTGTTGCCACTTCATTTTGAAAATATGAATACTGTTTTGACCACCTCTCTGTTCTCAGTTATATTTTAGACAGTCAAACAATAACAACGGATGATCGGTCTACAGGAGTAGTACATGAAGACAGTAAGTGAGTGGCTAGATGAATACAGCGAGAGCCATCAAAATAAAACCAATAAATTAATTCACTGGGTTTGCGTACCAACAATCTTTTTTTCGATTGTCGGTATCTTGGCACATTTCAGTGCTTTACTGACAACCTTACTTCTGGTGCTCAGTTTTATTTTTTATGCACGTTTAGACTTGGTTCTTGCAGTTGCAATGGCAGCGTTAATGTTGGTAATGGCATGGCTGATTTATGTTTTGCCTGTTGGAATGGGTTTTTATATCGCAATTTTTGTTTTGGCGTGGATTGGGCAGTTTTATGGTCACAAAATTGAAGGGAAAAAGCCTTCATTCTTCAAAGACCTCCAATTTCTCCTCATTGGCCCAATTTGGTGCATGGATGCCTATTTAGGTAAAATCCTACCCTCTTGGAAAACACGTCGTAAAACCAGCATTATGAGCGTTTAAGCGCCATATCCTATTTTCATTATCGGAAGAACCGTTATTGATAGGTTCTTCCTTGATGTTTTACCCATCCACCCACGTGTTTATTTGCTGGATCATGATGCGTCCAGTGAATCACCCCACCCTTATCTGAGTATTCATATTCACCAAAAAACTCAACAGTATCACTTTTTGCAATATTGGTAATTCGTGGTGCAAGATCAATATTATGTGCAACCAATACAGTTTGCCCATTATTCAGTTTTAAAATAAATTTTTGATGACGTGAGCCTTCGTTGTCATCTGCCAACACTGCAATGACCTGCCCACTCGCACGGACTTGTAGATTACTCTGCTTACGCTCAAACGCACGTTCAATCAGCTGAACACCCTGAGCATCATCTTGCAGCGCATCTCGCTGTACGTCTAACTGCTCTTTTTCAGTTTGCGATGTGCGAGCAGTACTTGTAGATGGTGCATTTGATGTTTCAGACTGAAACTGCTGTAAATCTATGCCAAAAAATGCAGCAATTAGCACTACAATAATTGCGCCGATGCTTAAATTCTTTTTATTTGCCATATAACCTTCTTGTTCTGATTCCGCTCTATACGATTAAGTCAATTATTCGTAACATACTGATTTAAAATTAATATCTTTAATCTTCATCTCAATATTTATGCCACGATTGCATATCGCTAAAATCTATATTCACAAAAAAGCCCCAAAATAAATTGGGGCTTTCCTTACAAAATATTTTACCTTAAGTAAAAATTATTTTGCAGCAGCTTGAGCAGCAGCAACTTCTTCAGCAAAGCTCATTTCTGCTTTTTTCTCAATACCTTCGCCTACTTCGAAACGAACGAATTGAGCAACAGTTGTACCAGTTGCTTTTAATACTTCAGCAACTTTCTTCTCGTTGTCAATTACGTACATTTGACGATCAAGCGCAACTTCGTTCAAGTATTTTTCAACTGAACCAGTTACCATCTTCTCTACGATGTTTGCAGGCTTACCAGATTCAACTGCTTTCGCTTCTGCAATTTCTTTCTCTTTAGCGATAAGATCAGCAGGAACTTGTTCAGCAGTAACAGCAACTGGGTTGAATGCAGCAACGTGCATTGCAATACCTTTACCAGTCGCAGCATCACCTGTGTAAGAAACAACAACACCGATTTTTAAACCGTGCTTGTACACAGCAAGGTTTTCACCTTCAACGATTTGTGCACGACGAACTTGGATGTTTTCACCAATTTTTTGAACAAGTGCAACACGTGTTTCTTCAACAGTTGCGCCATCTTCAAGTTTAAGTTCAGCAATTTTAGCAGCATCAGTTTCGTTTGCAGCAAGAGCAGCAGCAGCAACTTTCGCAGAGAAACCAGCAAAGTTTTCGTCTTTTGCAACGAAGTCAGTTTGACAGTTTACTTCTAAAAGAATCGCTTTGTTGCCTTCTTGAACGATTGTGATTGCACCGTCAGCAGCAATGTTACCTGCTTTTTTAGCAGCTTTTGCTTGACCAGATTTACGAAGGTTGTCAATCGCTAATTCGATGTCACCGCCCGCTTCTGTTAATGCTTTTTTACATTCCATCATTGCTAGACCAGTACGATCACGCAATTCTTTAACCATGCTTGCTGTAACTGCAGTCATGTTTATCTCCTAAAATCGGTAGAAAATGAATTCTTTTTTTAACAGAAACGGCCCAGAGGGTGTCTCTTGGGCCGTCTGCATACATGACGCTTACTTTGCCACCATCACATGTCGCAAAAATGACAAGCTTACGTCAAAACGCATTAAGCCTCAGAAGCAGGAGCTTCTTCGCCTTTTGCTTGAGCATTGGCTTGAGTTTGAGCGTATTCTTTACCAGCAATGATCGCATCAGCCATTGAAGAAGCGTAAAGTGTTACTGCACGGATCGCATCGTCGTTACCCGGAATAACGTAGTCTACGTTGTCTGGGTTAGAGTTTGTATCTACGATACCGATTACAGGAATACCTAAGTTTTTAGCTTCTTTAATTGCAATTGCTTCGTGATCAACGTCAATTACGAATAATGCGTCAGGTAAACCACCCATGTTTTTCACACCGCCTAAAGCGCGCTCAAGTTTTTCCATTTCACGGCTACGCTCTAAAGCTTCACGTTTAGTAAGCTTAGCAAAAGTACCGTCAGTAGACTGAACTTGAAGATCTTTTAAACGGCTGATAGATTGGCGAAGTGTTTTCCAGTTCGTCAACATACCACCTAACCAACGGTGATCTACATACGGTTGACCAGCGCGTTGAGCTTGTTCACGGATGATTGCAGAAGCAGCACGTTTTGTACCAACGAACAAAACTTTGTTCTTTTTGCTAGCCAATTGGTTTGCAAAGTTCAAAGCATCATTTAACGCAGGAACAGTGTGTTCAAGGTTGATGATGTGAATTTTGTTACGCGCACCAAAGATGTATTGACGCATCTTTGGGTTCCAGAAACGTGTTTGGTGACCAAAGTGTGCGCCAGCTTGAAGAAGGTCGCGCATGCTTACGTTGTAATCTGCCATTTTCTTTACCTTAAATGTTTGGGTTAGGCCTCCATATATCCGCATTCTCCACCCCAAAGGGCACCCAGAGTAATGTGACGATATATGTGCGGATTTTTAATTTCCCTTTTACCAAGCTCTTTGAAACATATTCATAAAAAGCATTTGATAAAATGGGCGGCTATTTATACCATAGTCACACACAAATTTCCAAAAGTTTTTAAAGATCATGAACACAACTTATCAAGCACCTCGTCGACTCATCAAAACCGCAGAAGATATTGAAAAAATGCGCGTGGCAGGACGACTGGCGGCAGAAGTTTTGGAGATGATCAAAGCACACGTTAAACCAGGCGTTACTACGCTCGAACTGGATACGATTTGCCATGACTATATTGTCAATCAACAACAAGCTATTCCTGCCTGCTTAGGTTATGGTGCTGCTCCGGGTCGTCCAGCATTCCAACACACCATTTGCACATCGGTTAACCATGTGGTTTGTCACGGTATTCCGTCAGAAAGTAAAGTGCTGAAGAAAGGCGATATTTTAAATATTGATGTCACAGTCATTAAAGATGGTTTCCACGGCGATACCAATATGATGTATATCGTGGGTGGTGAAACTTCCATTTTAGCCAATCGTTTATGCAAAGTTGCCCAAGAAGCGATGTATCGCGGTATGGCAACCGTTAAACCCGGTTCAACCATTGGTGATATTGGTCATGCGATTCAAAAATATGTTGAATCTGAACGCTTTAGTGTCGTGCGTGAATATTGCGGTCATGGTATTGGGACGACCTTCCACGATGAGCCACAAGTATTGCACTATGGTCAAGCCAACACAGGCATGATTTTAGAAGAAGGTATGACTTTTACCATTGAACCAATGGTCAATGCAGGCGTATGGCAAACCAAATTACTTGGCGATAAATGGACAGTGGTGACCAAAGACCACAAATTATCGGCACAGTTTGAACACACCATTTTGGTCACCAAAGATGGCTTGGAAGTGCTGACTGCCCGCCCTGATGAAGATTTATCACGCTTTACTGCATAACGTGTTTGCAGCCAAAATCTGTCATTGGCTAAAAATTTAACCCGTATGTCAAAAAGATCAGTTCCGACTGGTCTTTTTTATTAATTTCAACGCATACAATTTCTATAAAATCTTTTTATTTCAAACCAATAGAACTTTAAAGCCATCCAATAAAACAAGCATTTTCACGTATTCAACAGTTTTGGATTTAACAAAACACCTGCACACTTTTCCAGTTATTCACAAAAGTTTAAAAAAATATCTTGTAAAAACAACAGTTTTATTTTTCCAGTCCATTTCATAATGCCTTGCATAACAATGCCGTAAATAACAACAAGCAAAATTGGACATGGAGTTCCACAATGAAAAAAACACTATGCTGTTTGGCACTGAGTAGTTTGCCAGTCATCAGTTATGCCAACTCACCTTATTTTAGTTTAAAAGATGGTGATGGTTTTAAACGCTTTTCTGTTTCGGTAGGTGCGCTGCACGTTATGCCACAAGGCAAAGCACAACCTTTTCGGGTCAATACAGCCATTCACAACGGCTACACAGCCGATGTCGGTGAGGTTCAATCTCAAACTGTAAGAGATAATTTACGTGACGGTTTTGAGCCACCCGTATTATTAAGCGGAGCATTAAATTTACTGCCTACCGTACCTGCCAACATGAGTGGACAAGCCACAATTTCAGGTTTGGAGCAATGGGATAATCCCGGCACAGGTTTAGAAGCAGATGATGTCACCACACTGGGTATTATCAGCAACTATTTCTTTACCGATAATATTTCCTTTGAAGTTAAAGGCGGCATTCCACCTAAAGTTGATTTGCAAGGCAAAGGGAAAATTTATGCTCCCTTCTCCGCAATTGCACGTCCATTAGGCGGTGCGTTGGGTGAGCTAGAATTACAAAATGATATTCTCATTACCGATTTAGCAGCACATGGCCCTGCTGCTTCTGCCCGAGCATGGACACCTGCATTTGAGTTTCAATATCACTTTGGCAAAACAGGCGTAAATAAGTTCCGCCCCTATGTTGGCGTCGGTTTGATGTATGCCTATTTCAATGAGTTAGAAATTAATCCACGTACTGAGCAGGACTTAATTGCTTCAGGTCACATGATTGCCAATATTAAAGAAGGAAAATCAGGCGCATCTTTAGAAGGCAAACCAAGTTCAGCCAACCCAAAAGTTGAGTTAGATGCGACCGATGCGTTTGCGCCAGTTGCGACTGTAGGTTTTACCTATGACTTCAATGAAAAATGGTTTGCAGTTGGCTCACTATCTTATGCACACCTTAAAAATGAAACCACCATTACGGTGACCGATGCCAAACACGGCGAATTAATTCACTCTAAAGCAGATATTGAAGTGAATCCAGTGATTGCCTATGCAGGTTTTGGTATGCGTTTTTAAGCATTAATAGCAGTCTTTGATCAGTCCTATTTAAGACGATAATCCCCTTCACTTAATCCTTCTCCCACAGGGAGAAGGATTTTTCAATATCCATTTGGCTTGTAGCTCATGATCATTTTTTGCTTAGAATATTCAAACTAATATCTATAACCAAATTTTATCATTTGATGAATTTTATTTTATCGCGATCTGCGGCTGAATCGACTACCATAACAAGCTGTTAGCCATACGTGGATGCCTTATGTCGAATGCTCAATTTTCCAAACCTCTAATTTATATGTTAATTGGAAGTGCCATTATTTTGGCATTATCGCTTGGGGTTCGGCATGCATTTGGTTTGTATTTGGTACCGATGAGCCATGAATTTGGCTGGGGACATAATGTCTTTAGTTTAGCCATTGCCATGCAAAACCTGATTTGGGGTGCAGTCCAACCCATCACAGGTGCTTTTGCAGACAAATACGGCAGTAAAATTGTAGTTGCAGTTGGTGGCGCACTGTATGCACTCGGCTTATTGCTCATGGCCGTCAGCTCGACAGGCTTATTGCTAAATTTAAGTGTGGGTTTAATTTTAGGTTTGGCACTTTCTGCAACCTCTTTCCCTGTGCTACTTTCTGCAGTAGGTCGCGCTGCTCCTCCAGAAAAGCGTAGCCTTGCAATGGGTATTGCCAGTGCTGCAGGCTCGTTTGGGCAATTTATCATGTTGCCATCGACCTTATTGTTATTACAAAGTGTAGGTTGGTCGGGCGCATTAATTGTCAGTGCGATTTTAATTGTCTTGATTGTTCCTTTGGCATGGATGCTCAAAGCACCCATGTATCAAAACCCTAATGCAAGTTCAGTCAGCCAACCCGCTTTAGGCTTTAAGCAGGTTTTGGTGATTGCCAAAAATCATAAACCCTTTTGGTTTTTAGCTTTGGGCTTTTTTGTCTGTGGCTTTCAAGTGGTTTTTATTGGGATTCACTTACCTAGCTACTTAATTGATCATGGCTTTAATGCAACCACAGGCACAGTTTTTCTAGCACTCGTGGGCTTATTTAATATTGTAGGCACCTATACGGCGGGTTGGTTAGGCGGTCGCTATTCCAAACCGCATTTGCTAATGTGGCTTTACGGACTACGCGGCATTGCCATTATCGCCTTTTTAATCCTGCCTTTAAGCATCTGGACAATTTATGCATTCGGGATCATTATGGGTTTATTGTGGTTATCTACAGTGCCTTTGACCAATGGTATTGTGGCAAATATGTTTGGGATTAAGTACCTGACCATGCTCAGCGGCATTGTGTTTTTCACACACCAAGTCGGCTCATTTTTTGGTGGATGGCTTGGCGGTTTAAATCACGATCTGACAGGTAACTATAATGCAATCTGGATTGTTTCTATTGCTTTAAGTGCGTTTGCGGTCTTGGTCCATTTTTGGGTAGATGAGGAGCACGTCATTCATGATTAATTCTTTATTGAATTTTAAAGTATTGCTCACACTTGCCATCACTGCCCTTTTTGGCTTATCGATCTTTTTATGGATGCAAACGCCACAACTGTTTGAATATTTTAATCAGGCGTTTTGTGCGCATTAAAACGCGATTTCTAAAATATTAAGTCGATTTTGCTACTCAAAACTCCGCTTTAGACATGGAGCGTCTTATGCAGATTCAATTGCATCGTGGAAGATTGATTGACCATATTCATCTTGTGGTGAATGACCTTGAGGCAAGTCGGGCATTTTATACCGCCATCTTAGCGATGTTGGATATTCCAGTTATCGGGACTGCCAATGATCACTTTTGGGCAGATGAACTCTTTATCTCCTCAGTAGAAAGCCCTGCTGCACAAGGTACACTCACTGGGCGTCATCATCTCGCCTTTCAAGCTAAAAATCGTGAAATGGTCAATGCTTTCTATCTTGCGGCATTGGCTCATGGCGGTAAATGCAATGGCAAGCCTGATGAACGTGCTTATCATCCTGGTTATTATGCAGCTTATGTGCTTGATCCTGATGGTAACAATATTGAAGCTGTTTTTCATGGCGAAGCACAACGCAGTGCGGCATCAGTTGTTATTGATATTTAACGCGCTAAGTTCCACAGATCAACGCTTTCCTCTGCGCATAACGCTTCTTACAGCAAGGCAATAAAAAAAATACCCCACAAGAATGATCTTATGGGGTGTTTAAAATTTTCTATTTTGCAGTCAGCAGAATCTGCTTAAAACAAACGATTCATCCCATTCAAGGTCGCCACACGATACGCTTCCGCCATGGTTGGATAGTTGAATGTGGTTTCCACAAAATACTTAATGGTATTGTTCGGGCTGTTCATCACCGCCTGACCAATATGGATAATTTCTGCCGCATTATTACCAAAGCAATGCACGCCCAATACTTCTAAAGTGTCACGGTGGAATAAAATCTTCAATTCACCCACTGTATCACCCGTAATTTGCGCACGTGCCAAATGACGGAAAGATGCCTGACCAACTTCATAAGGAATTTTTTCTTCCGTCAATTCCTGTTCAGTTTTACCAATCGAAGAAATTTCTGGAATGGTATAAATACCTGTTGGAATATCGGTCACAGGCGCAACATTTTCTTCGCCACTCATATTTGCACCCGCGCAACGACCTTGGTCATAGGCAGCTGATGCTAACGAAGGCCAACCAATTACATCGCCCGCAGCATAAATATTCTCTACTTCGGTTTGATATTGATCATTGACTGTTAACTGACCACGGCTGTTTGGCTTAAGTTCGACATTTTCAAGACCTAAACCATCGGTATTACCCGAACGACCGTTACACCACAAAATCGCATCGGCTTTGATTTTCTTGCCACTTTGCAAATATAAAACCACGTGATCATCAAAAGTTTCTAAATGATCAATTTGCTCATTGTGGCGAATCAGCACCCCTTGCGCACGCAAGTGATATGACAAGGCATCTGAAATTTCATCATCCAAATAGCTGAGCAATTTGTGCTGAGTATTAATCAAATCAACTTTATGATCTAAACCAATGAAGATGGATGCATATTCACAACCAATCACACCCGCGCCATAAATAATAATTTTTTGAATCGAGAAATCCAAATCCAAAATTTTGTCTGAATCAAATACACGTGGATGGTTGAAATCCAACATTTCTGGACGATATGGACGGCTACCTGTCGCAATCACAATTTGCTGACACATAATGGTTTCTTTAATGCCATCTGCACCAAATACCAAGACCGTATTTTTATCTTGGATATAAGCACGACCATGATAAATCGCAATTTCATTACGGTCATAAAAGCGAGAGTGCGTTTCAACTTGCTGCTGAATAACTTTATGCGCACTTTGCAACACTTGCTTCATGGTGAACTGACGCCAATCGCCCATTTTTTTAAACATTGGGTCACGGCGATAACGGATAATATTCGACACTGTCTGACGCAATGCTTTACTTGGAATGGTACCCACATGGGTACAGTTACCGCCAAGCTGCTCACGAACATCTACAATCGCAACACGCTTACCAGATTTGGCAAGTTTCATTGCCGCGCCTTCACCCGCAGGGCCTGAACCGAGAACAACCGCATCGTACTTCACGAAAGTTCCACTAACGACCTCTTTTTTACGTGGCATTCAACGCTCCTTTTCTTTAAATCTGTCTTTTCAATGGGCTATATTATGACGTAAATCTTTTGAATTTTCTGTATTTACTGTGCATATATTACGTGATAACCACATTTTTTATATGAATATCGTTTTTACCCAATTTAAGCACAATTTCGTTATAATAACCGTCTTATGATGAAGTTAAGGTGACATTTTACTTTTGCACTTAGATTCGGTTTAATCAGACTCTATTTCACGTAAAATCTAGCCTACACTAAATCTCTCCCCTTTCAAAAACAGTGGAAAAGTTGAATATGTCTGCAAACCGTAAACCAGAACAGGGTGTCAAACTTCGTGGTGCTGAAAAAGTCGCACGTATTCCTGTAAAAGTTGTTCCTACGGTTGAAACGCCTCGTAAACCTGACTGGATTCGGGTCAAAATGACGGCACCAGAAGAAGTTCAACGTATTAAAACCACTTTGCGTCAGCAAAAATTGCACACCGTTTGTGAAGAAGCCGCTTGTCCAAACCTTCCAGAATGCTTTGGTGGTGGTACAGCAACCTTTATGATCATGGGTGATATTTGTACCCGTCGCTGCCCGTTCTGTGATGTTGCGCATGGTCGTCCAAATGCACTAGATCCTGAAGAACCTCGTCACATGGCAGAAACCATTGCCAACTTAGGCTTAAAATATGCCGTGATCACCTCTGTAGACCGTGATGACTTGTTAGATGGTGGTGCACAACATTTTGTCGATTGTATTAAAGAAGCCCGCTCTTTAAGCCCAAATACGTTGTTAGAAATTTTGGTGCCAGACTTCCGTGGTCGTATGGATATTGCACTACGCATTATGACCGAATGTCCGCCAGATGTTTTTAACCACAACATTGAAACTGTGCCACGCTTATATAAAGCCATGCGTCCGGGTTCAGACTATCAGCACTCTTTGAACTTGCTGAAAATGTTTAAAGAATATTGCCCAGATATTCCAACCAAATGCGGTTTGATGGTAGGTATTGGAGAATCTGAAGAAGAAGTTATTGCACTGTTAGATGATCTTAAAGCGCACGATGTAGATTATGTGACCATTGGTCAATATTTACAGCCATCTAAAGAACATTCGCCAATTGACCGCTTTGTAACACCTGAAGAATTTGAGCGTTATACAGCGCATGGTCAAAAGTTAGGTTTTAAAAATATTTGGGCTGCGCCAATGGTACGTTCAAGTTATTTTGCAGACCGTCAATATTATGGTGAACCTGTACCAACAGTACATCGTAAAGCCGACCCTGCTAAAAAAATTAGCGTGCAAACCATTGAAGCTTAACACTCGCTTATTTCAAAATTTGCGATAAAGCTAAAACAGCCCCGACTTTATGTTCGGGGTTTTTTATACCTTGTGGATATATTAAAAATAGATAGATGTGAATATTTTTTGATGGTCTACGACCAAGTGCGCATGGTGTCATCGCCATAAATTGTTAATCTATGCACTTAATCTATACACCGAGCTCAAACAATAAAACAGGGATAGTAAAATGTCACAACAAGACTATGACAATGGCTTAAAAGTTCGCACTGAAGTCATGGGCGAAAGCTTTGTAAAACGCGCACAGGACAACACTGTACCATTTACCCAACCTTTGCAGGACTGGATTAATGAACATGCATGGGGTTCAACTTGGCAACGTGAAGGTGTGTTACCACGCAAATATCGTTCCTTAATTACTATCGCCTTTTTAACTGCTTTAAAAAGCCCGACAGAGCTTAAAGGACATATTCGTGGTGCGCTAAATAACGGGGCAAGTGTCGAAGAAATTCAGGAAGTCTTGTTACACAGCTTGCCTTATTGTGGCGCACCTGCAACTCAGGAAGCTTTTCGCGCAGCGTTGGAAGTTTTGGCAGAACATACTGCAAATACTTAAACGCAATCTAAATCAAAAAATATAAACGCTCGACATTTCACTAAAACTATTTGGTGAAATGTCGGTAGAGTTGAGTTTTAAATCCAATACACATTAAAGCTATAAAAGAACTCATTTAACTCAAAGCGCACCTGATAACCCAAATCAGTCAGCTGTGCCGATAAATTTCGAATATCTTCTAAAGGTAAATGTTTTGGCAGCACAGTAAAAACTGCGGTATTGCCCTGCGTGGCATTATCTTCGATTAAAGACGCCAAACGCTGCTTATATAATTCAATATCTAGCTTGGCATGATCTGAATAAACTTTTGCTTGTTCAGCAGTTAAAAAATTTGCCATCTTATTGTTCTCATTATGACCATGTTTAACATTCAGCATATTGAAACTTGACGATATGGCTCAAGTGATTTTTTGTTATTGTCTGCATAAACGCATGATCAATTAACCCTAATTTTTTAAAAAAAATCACACCGAAGATGGCTTTTTCCCAGCAGACCTTTTAGGCTATCGCACAATCTTATGTTGTAATTTTGCTGGATGACATTATGTCAGAATCTGTTTCAATCTCCCCTGCGCTAATGAACCGCGCCATTGCAGGACAAGCCGATGCCCAATTTGAAGTGGCGGTGCTGTATATGCAAAGCGATTTTAATGAAGATATTGAACTTGCCGAACAATGGGCGCTCAAAGCTGCCGCAAACGGACATATCGAAGCCATGTATTGGCTTGGTGAAGGCTATACCGTATATGCCAAAGATGTTCTAGAAGATGACCCTGAAGATGCCAAACAACATTTTGAAGATGCTTTTGTCTGGCTCAAAAAAGCCAGTGATGCACAACACCCTGCCGCTATTTTAGAGTTGGCAGGCTACTACCGTCGTGGTGATGTGGTTGAACAAGATGTCGCTCGCTCTGTGGCATTGGTACAGCAAGCAGCAGAATTGGGCGAAGTACAAGCCATGCGAGACCTTGCTTTTATTTATGCAAATGCTTTGGGTGTAGATGCTGACGAAAATAAAGCTGAATATTGGACACAAAAAGCAGACGCAGCGGAGTAATCCCTTTGTCTAGCCAATCAATTGATGGGCTAGACAATTTTTTGCATGACTCGAATCGTCATTGAATAAAGCTTAGACTTTGAATAACACTTAGACTTCGACCACAATTACTTGTCTGCAAATGCCCTCTTGCTGACGCTGTTGTTCAAACACAGCCGCAGGCATCGGCTCAAAACTGTCAAAGAAACAAATTTCAGCATCATCAATTGAATATAGCAATGAGTGATTGCCCACGCCTTCTAAAGTGTCGTAATAGACAATTATAAATTTATTTTCATCAAATGCGTGCTGAATTTGCTGATAGCCGATTGCCGCCAATACAGGCAATTTAAGCTGTTTAGCTTCGGCATAACTTAACTTTTCTGCATCTTGTAAATCTGGGTCAGGGTCAGTATAAAACTGCACATTAAAGCCAAACTTTTTCAGTCCAACAGCCAAGCCAATTGTGGTTGTGCCCTGCTCTGGCGTATAACCACACACTTCAATCAATTGTTGAATATCGGCATCAATTCCTAAGTGTCGTAGCAACATCCACACTGCGTAAATCCCGCCGTTGGCTTCTAAATTTGCCAACTCTTGAGGAAGCTCTAAAGCCATCATTCAATCTCAAAAATATGTTTGTAGTGATAATAAACAAAACATGATTGGAACTGAATCAATTTCCAAGTACAATATCGCGCTAGTCGAGGGATGCTGCGACGTTTTACAGGCACGAAATGTAAAATCGCCAGGCTCGACCAGCATAGCAACGCGTTTGCTATGCAAGAAACGGCATCCGCGAACTGAATGATCAATTGTTTTTTATAAGGAGATCGTGATGAACGCGGTTAATGCTTCATTTACAGATTATAAAGTTGCCGATATCACACTAGCTGATTTTGGTCGTAAAGAAATCAAACTTGCAGAAGCAGAAATGCCAGCCCTTATGGGCTTGCGTAAACGCTACTCAGCTGCAAAACCACTTGCAGGCGCGAAAATTCTCGGCTGTATCCACATGACCATTCAAACTGCTGTTTTAATTGAAACATTGGTTGAATTAGGCGCAGAAGTTCGTTGGACATCTTGTAACATCTTCTCTACTCAAGACCATGCTGCGGCAGCAATTGCAGCATCTGGCGTGCCTGTTTTTGCTTGGAAAGGCGAAACTGAGGAAGAATATGTATGGTGTCTTGAGCAACAAATTAATGTAAACGGCACACCTTGGGATGCCAATATGATTCTGGACGATGGCGGTGACTTAACTGCACTTGTTCACGAGAAATATCCTGCATTATTAGAGCGCATTCACGGCATTACTGAAGAAACCACTACGGGCGTACAACGTCTAATTGAAATGTGGAAAGATGGTTCTTTAAAAGTGCCTGCAATTAACGTCAACGACTCTGTGACTAAATCTAAAAACGACAATAAATACGGTTGCCGTCACTCACTCAACGATGCGATTAAACGTGGTACAGACATGTTATTGTCTGGTCGTCGTGCATTGGTTATTGGTTATGGTGATGTAGGTAAAGGTTCTGCACAATCTTTACGTCAAGAAGGCATGATTGTTCGTGTTTCTGAAATTGACCCAATTTGTGCAATGCAAGCATGTATGGATGGTTACGAAGTTGTATCTCCGTACAAGAATGGCGTACAAACAGGCAATAAAGCAGACGTCAACCTAGAGCTTTTAGAAAATACTGACTTGATTGTGACTACAACAGGTAACTATCACGTGTGCGACGCAGCAATGCTAGATACACTTAAAGCAGGCGCTGTTGTATGTAACATTGGTCACTTCGATACTGAAATCGACACCAACTACTTACGTGGTTATAAGTGGGTTGAAGTGAAGCCACAAGTACACCAAGTGTATCGTTCAGAAAACGAAAACGATTATTTAATCTTGCTTTCTGAAGGTCGTTTAGTGAACTTGGGTAACGCAACAGGTCACCCATCACGTATTATGGATGGTTCATTTGCTAACCAAGTATTGGCACAAATGCACTTATTTGCAGAGAAATTTGCCGATCTTCCTGCCGATCAAAAACAAGCGGCAATTCGTGTTGAAATCTTACCAAAAAAACTAGACGAAGAAGTTGCTGCTGCAATGGTTGCTGGTTTTGGTGGTGTATTAACACAATTGACTCAAGTACAAGCGGACTACTTAGGTGTAGCTGTTGAAGGTCCGTTTAAATCGGATGCTTATAAATACTAAGTTTTTAATCCTTCTCCCTAACCCTCTCTCATAGGGAGAGGGAATGATTCATTGTTTAATGAATGTATTCGAGGGTAAGTCCTCTCCTGAGCAAGTTTAAAGCATTGCTTTTAAACCCAGCGCAAGAGAGGATTTAGGAGAGGTGAAAAAATATAAATAAGTATTTATAACAAGGATTTAATCATGACCAAACAAGTTCCTATTTCATTTGAATTTTTCCCATCTAAAACCGATGTAGGTGCAGAAAAACTCAAAGTTGTGCATCAAGAATTACAACTTTTAAATCCAGAGTTTTTTTCTATCACTTATGGTGCAGGTGGTTCTACTCGTGAACGTACTTTATCGACCATTAGCGACTTCAATGGCAAAGGCACACCTGTAGCGCCGCACCTGTCTTGTATTGGTGATGACAAAGCGCGTATTGCTGAATTGCTTGATATTTATAAAGCACAAGGCATTGACCGCATTGTGGCTTTGCGTGGTGATTTACCTTCAGGTCAAGTTGGTTTAGGCGAATTGCCGTATGCGTCTGACTTGGTGCGTTTTATTCGTGAACATTCAGGTGATCATTTTCACATTGAAGTTGCGGCTTATCCTGAAATGCATCCACAAGCAGACCACTTTGATCAAGACATTAAAAACTTTGTCACCAAAATAAATGCTGGTGCCAATGCTGCCATCACCCAGTTCTTTTTTAATCCAGATGCGTACTTTTACTTTGTAGAACGTATTCAAAAGCAAGGTGTGAATATTCCTGTTGCGCCTGGCATTATGCCGATTACCAATGCCAGCAATTTAATTCGCTTTGCAGATGGTACAGGTGCAGAAATTCCACGCTGGATTCGTAAGCAATTAGCAACCTATGGTGATGACACAGCTTCAATCAAAGCCTTTGGTCATGAAGTGATTATTAAACTGTGCGAACGCCTGATTGCAGGTGGTGCACCAAGTTTGCATTTTTACACCATGAACAACACCGAACCGACTCGTCAATTAGTGACAGATCTTGGTTTGGCTTAAGCTGTATTTTTCATATTTATTGACTTGAACGAGTAATCCCTATGCCCCGTTTTTATATTGAGGCTGAATTAGCAGTAGATACACAAGTTGAACTGACTGAAACAGTATTTCATCACTGGGTGAAAGTACTACGCGCACAAGTCGGTGAAACCGCCACCTTGTTCAATGGGCAAGGTGGTGAATATGAAGTGGAACTGGTTGAAGTTACCAAAAAAACAGCGCAAGTGCAGATTAAAAGTTTTAATCCAGACAATCGCATCCCAAGCTTTAGCGCCTTATTAGGACAAGTAATGAGCAAAGGCGATCGTATGGATTATGCGATTCAAAAAGCGGTAGAGCTTGGCGTGACTAACATTCAGTTGCTCACCTCTGAACGCTGTGAAATGCGCTTAAAATATGACCGCGATCAAAAAAAATTAGATCATTGGCAAGGCATTGCCATTGCAGCCTGTGAACAATGTGGCATGAATATCGTACCGAAAATTTTAGCCCCACTACGTTTAGAGGACTGGCTGAATAGTGACCTTCCTACCACCAAATTAGTGTTAGCACCGAATAAAGATCAAGTAGATGTGCTAAACAATGTCAGTAAAGATTTGGCTTTATTAATTGGGCCTGAAGGTGGTTTAAGCGAAACAGAAATTAGCGCTGCCAATGCGGTTGGCTTTCAAAACTGGTGTATTGGTACTCGGGTATTACGCACTGAAACCGCACCTGTGGTTGCTTTAGCTCTCTTAAATTATCGCTTGGCCGAGTAATTTATCCGTTTTTACAGAAATCGATTGCCAATAACATTGCAATTTATAAAGTACAGGATTAATCTCGAACAATATATTAAAAAATTTGCATAAAATTTAAACACAAAACAGCAATATTTTATGCATGAACGTGATGTTATTTAAGAAAATATAAATGTTGGAATCATTTAACTAGATTTTGGGGAAGTATGTCAGACGCTCAAGATGAATTGTTGCAGCAATACTTAGATGCTGCGCAAATCACCAATACCATTCGGCTTATTCGATTCTTTTTGGTCAGCATCCTGATTGTTTGCCTGTATGTGTTTTTTATTTATCAAATTTCTTTCTCACATTCATCACCCTACCTCAATATCTGGTTTATTCTCACTGAACTGACCATTGGTTCGTGTTTACTGCTCACAGCAGTTCACTTTAAAGTGGGACAATATCAACTCCAACAAGCACATCGTTGGTTAAAATTGGTGTGTTTCTTGATCGGAACAGCAATCGCGGTTGGGGTAAGTTTACTGTATTACTTTTTACCTCAGCAAAACCCTGAACTGAGCAACTATGAAGCGATTATTTTAGCGGCCTTATTAATTATTGTGAGTCAAACCTTTGCCCTCACCTTTTTAACGCAGCGCTTGAGTTATTTTTGCTGGGTATTCATTCCAGTGATTACACCCTATATTGTCGCACAGTTTTTAGTTCACTCCGAAACTTCCGCTTTCTTTTTTCTCGCGACAAATTTTGCCTTAATTACCTTACTGATTTGTGCCAATACTTCAATGCACATGCATCGTCGTTTATCGAGCGTCTATTTTAAGAACGACCAACTCAAAAAAGCCGCAGAGCAACAAGTCGGCTGGACAGATCAACTCTGCCAACAATTACAAGTTGAAATGAACAAGTCCAAAGATATTGAACTTCAACTGCAATTTAACAATCAAATGCTAGAACAAAAAGTAAGAGAACGTACCTTTGACTTAGAACAAACGCACCAAGATTTAATCAATCAACAACATAGTTTAATTTTGGCACATGAAGCCGCAGGTATTAAAGCGTGGGACTGGAATATCCGAGAAAGAAGCATTGTCTTTGGCACTGGCTCACAGCAAACTCGTTTAAAAAATTCCAAAAAGCATCTGAATAAATTACAGCAATTAATTCACCGTGATGATATTGCACACCTTCATCAAACCATGAAAGAGCATTTACGTGGTCAGACAGAACGCTATCAAGCCACTTATCGCATTCAACATAATTCAGGTCAATGGTATTGGGTGCAAGATATTGGGCGGGTAATTGAGCGTGATCCTGTCACCAATAAACCTTTACGCATGGTCGGGGTTCGCCGTGACATTCACCAAGAACGGATTGCACAAGAACGCTTAAAACTCACTGCTAGCGTACTTGAACAAGCAGCTGAAGGTATTTTTATTTTAGATGAAAACCTGCGCTATATTGAAAGCAATCCATTCTATGCACAAATGAGTGGATTTCAACGTGATCATATTATAGGTAAATATCTGTTTGATTTAGTCAAATCCAACAAAGCAAATCCACGCATGACACAAGAGGAAATTGTTCAACAATTACTCAGCAAGGGTGAATATCATACTGAAAGGAATATAAAATTCCGCTCAGGAAAAGAATTAGAAGTTCGTATGCATATCAATGCAGTCAAAGATGAGCAAAACCGTATTATTAATTATATTGGAATTGTGTCTGATTTAACCGAACATAAACTACAAGAACAGCGTTTATCCTATTTAGAAAATTATGATGCGCTGACCGATCTCCCCAATCGTTTTTATTATAATTATCAACTACATCAATATCTTATTTCACAGCAAGATTCATTGCAGCAATTGGCGGTCATTCGACTCAATATTGACCGTTTCAGACCTTTAAACGAATATTTAAGCAATAATGGTGGCGATGAATTACTCCGCCAAGTGGCGCAGCGTTTACGTATCACCAATGCCGAAGCGCTGTTTGTTGCACACTTAAATGGCGATGATTTTGCAATTGTTTATGAAATTTCTCATATTCGCCCTTCAATCGAAGAGCACTGTGAACGTATCACCAAAGCCTTTAATTTGCCGTTTAATGTACAGGGACAAGAACATATTATTACCCTATCGATGGGGGTTTCCCTCTATCCTGAACATGGACGCCAGTTGGATTATCTAAATAATTGTGCTGAACAAGCCTTGTCTGAGGCTAAGCGTTTAGGTGGCAATACCATTAAATATTACACTTTAGACAACACCAAACTGCTAGAGCAGGATGTACATTTAGAGCGTGACTTACGCCAAGCCATTAAAAATGATGAATTAATTGTATATTATCAACCTAAAATTGATTTCCATAATTATCAGGTGATCGGGTTTGAAGCATTGGTGCGCTGGCAGCATCCAACCAAAGGCATTATTCCACCCAACCTATTTATTCCTATTGCTGAACAAACCAGTTTAATTTCCGATATTGGTCGGGTTGTAATTCAACAAACTGCCAAGCAAATTCGTGAATGGAATCTGTTAGGTTTTGATCATATCCAAGTATCGGTTAATGTAGTTGCACAACAACTGCAACGTGGTCAATTGCTGCAAGATTTAGATGATGCGATTAATACCTATCAAATTTCAGGTGCAAGCTTAGAATTAGAAATTACCGAATCCTCTTTAGTGGAAAACTCCACAACCGTGAAGTCTTTATTAGATGAAATTAAACAACGTGATATTCATATCGCCTTAGATGATTTTGGTACAGGCTATTCTTCACTTTCTTACTTAACAGACTTCCCAATTGACAGTTTAAAAATAGACCGTAGCTTTGTTTCTAAAATTGGGAATACCAAACAAGAAGCCATTGTTAGTGCCATGATTGCTATGGGCAAAGCCATGGGCATGAGTGTGGTGGCTGAAGGGATTGAAACTGAGCAACAACTGCAATATTTGCAGAATTTAAATTGTGATATTGCGCAGGGGTATTTATTCTCTAGGCCTTTGCCTGAAAGTGAAGCGACCCAATTTCTAAAAGCCAATTTAGTATCGCGCGCTTATCGCTCCTTAATCTGAAACTAGACCCAAAAGCTCTAAGTTTGTTCTAAAAATAAACAGTGACGTCTGTGCTAAGGGGGCAAGTAATGGTATATTCGATAAGATTCATAAAAAAACCACCAGCATCGCTGGCCAACTTGTCACACACGAGATTCAGATGGACGATCAATCATTAAAACAGCAGGCACTTTACTATCACGAATTTCCAACACCAGGAAAAATCAGCGTTACTCCAAGTAAGCAGCTGGTCAACCAACGTGACTTAGCGCTCGCTTACTCACCAGGTGTCGCAGCACCATGTTTAGAGATTGAACGTGATCCTTCAACAGCTGCACTTTATACCGCTCGCGGTAACTTGGTTGCTGTCGTTAGTAACGGTACAGCAGTATTAGGTTTAGGTAATATCGGTCCTTTGGCGTCTAAACCTGTGATGGAAGGTAAAGGCGTACTCTTTAAAAAGTTTGCTGGTGTCGATGTATTTGACATCGAAATTGCTGAAAATGATCCAGACAAAATTGTAGATATTGTTGCAGCATTAGAACCAACTTTTGGTGGTATCAACCTTGAAGACATCAAGGCGCCAGAATGTTTCTACATTGAGCAAAAACTTCGTGAACGCATGAATATTCCTGTGTTCCACGATGACCAACACGGTACGTCAATCATTGTAGGTTCTGCCCTACTCAATGCCTTGTTACTTAACGGCAAGAAAATTGAAGAAATCAAAATCGTTGCTTCAGGTGCAGGTGCAGCCGCACTGTCTTGTTTAGACCTGTTATGTGCATTGGGCGCGAAAAAAGAAAATATCATTGTTGCGGATTCGCGTGGTCTAATCACCACCAAACGTGAAGGTTTGGATGACTCGAAAAAACGCTATATGCAAGACATTGAAGGAACGCAACTTGCTGATGTAATTAGCGGTGCGGATATGTTCCTTGGTCTTTCTGCAGCGGGTATCTTGACCAAAGCTATGGTCAAAGAAATGGCTGAAAATCCAATTATCTTTGCTTTGGCTAACCCAGACCCAGAAATCTTGCCTGAACATGCGCATGAAGTACGTCCAGATGTGATTATGGCAACAGGTCGTTCGGATTATCCGAACCAAGTTAACAACGCACTTTGCTTCCCGTATATTTTCCGTGGTGCATTAGATGTTGGCGCAACTACCATCAACGAAGAAATGAAAATTGCTTGTGTACACGCAATTGCACGCATGGCACACATTGAAGCAGATGCAGCAACTTATGGTGAAAAATCTGCATCATTTGGTCGTGACTATTTAATTCCACGCCCACTTGATCAGCGTTTAATTCTTGAAATTGCACCTGCAGTTGCTCAGGCAGCAATGGATTCAGGTGTAGCAAGTCGTCCAATTCAAGACTTCTCTGCATACCGTCAGCGTTTGTCTGAGTTTGTATATAACTCGGCATTTATGATGAAGCCTATTTTTGCTCAAGCAAAAACTGATCCTAAACGTATTGCTTATGCAGAAGGTGAAGACTTACGCGTCCTTCGCGCAGTACAAATTGCAGTGGATGAAGGCTTGGCTAAACCAATCCTTGTAGGTCGTACCTCAGTAATTGAAGCGAACATCAAAAAGTTAGGTTTACGTCTTGAACATGGCGTGAATATGGAAATAGTAGACCAGGAAAACAACCCTAACTACGAAAAATTTGCAGATGATTACTACACCATCATGCAGCGTAAAGGCGTTACACCTGAATACGCGCAGCGTGAAGCACGTCGTCGCTCTACCCTCATTGCAGCAATGTTAGTGAAGCATGGTTTAGCCGATGGTATGTTATGTGGTACTTATTCAAGCTACGACATTCACCTTGATTTCGTAAAAAATGTGATTGGTCTAAAAGAAGGTCGTACTAACTTCTTTACCCTTAACGCATTGATGCTTGAAGATCGCAACTTGTTCATTGCCGACACTTATGTCAACACAAACCCAACTGCTGAACAGTTGGCTGAAATGACACTTTTAGCGGCTGAAGAAGTACGCCGTTTTGGTATGACACCACGCGTTGCTCTACTTTCTCACTCAAGTTTTGGTTCTGACCAACAAGACTCTAGCGCACAAAAAATGCGTAAAGTCTTTGAAATCTTGAGTGAGATTGCACCTGAGCTTGAAGTTGAAGGTGAAATGCACGGTGATGCAGCATTAGACGAAAATATCCGTCATTTTGCTTTCCCGAACTCACGCTTCAAAGGTTCTGCAAACTTGTTGATTATGCCGAACTTAGATGCTGCCAATATTTCATTTAACTTGTTGAAATCGACTTCAGGTAACAATGTTACGATTGGCCCTATCTTGTTAGGTGCAGCAAAACCTGTACATATTTTGACTCCGACTGCAACGACACGTCGTGTTGTGAATATGACTGCCCTCACTGTTGCTGAAATTCAACAAACAGCACAAGTTAAAGCATAAACCTATATTTCTGAGTGACTGACTCAGAATTATAGACTTGAGAAAACCTCTATTCTGTAGCATGATTGCTTGAAGAATAGAGGTTTTTTCATGCAAGTTTATTTAGTAGGCGGTGCAGTTCGAGATCACTTACTCGGGCATCCCTATCACGAAAAAGATTATGTTGTCGTTGGCGCAACGCCCGAACAACTTTTGGCTCAAGGCTTTCAACCTGTGGGCAAAGACTTCCCTGTTTTTCTTCATCCTGAAACCAAAGATGAATATGCACTTGCTCGCACTGAGCGCAAATCTGGACACGGTTATCACGGTTTTGAATTTCATACCGACCCAAGCGTGACCTTAGAAGAAGATTTAATCCGTCGTGATTTAACCATTAACGCCATGGCAATGGATAGTGATGGCAATGTCTACGACCCTTACGGTGGACAGCAAGATCTGTGCAATAAAGTGCTGCGCCATGTTTCCAATGCTTTTGTAGAAGACCCGTTACGGGTGCTGCGTATTGCTCGTTTTGCAGCACGTTATCATGCTTTAGGCTTTGTGGTTGCACCTGAAACCTTGTTATTAATGCAAGAGTTGGCAGAATCTGGTGAGTTACATGCGCTGACACCTGAACGCGTATGGAAAGAAACTTCACGTGCCTTAATGGAAGCACGTGCCGATGTTTATTTTGAAACATTGCGTGCCTGTGGTGCTTTAAAAGTTTTATTTCCTGAATTAGATGCTTTATTCGGTATTCCACAGCGTCCTGAATATCACCCTGAAATTGACAGTGGTGTGCACACCATGATGTCACTACAACAAGCCTGTCGTGCCAATTACTCACTCGATGTACGCTTTGCAGTGTTATTGCATGATTTAGGCAAGGCCTTGACCCCTGCCGATGAATTACCACGGCACATTATGCATGAAGAACGTGGGATTCGACCTGTAACGGAAGTGTGTGAACGCCTGCGCGTACCGACCAATACCAAACAACTTGCACTTGCTGTATGTAAAGAGCATTTAAAATGCCACCAAGCATTGAGCTTAAAGCCTGGCACGTTATGGCGCTTATTACAGCGTTTGGATGTCTTGCGTCGTCCTGAGCGTGTAGAAGCCTTTGTACAAGCCTGTGAATGTGACTCTCGTGGGCGTTTAGGTTTGGAAGATCGTGACTATCCGCAAGCGAGCTATATTTTGGAAGCGATTCAAGTGGTACGCAGCATTAAGGCGCAAGACTTACCTGCCGATGTCCAAGGCCCCGATATTGGTGAAATGCTGATTGAACGACGCATTAAAGCGATTGAGCAATTAAAGGCACGTCACTTGGCTGCTACTGCTTAGGCTATTTAGGTCTATAGAACGTCATTACATGCGTTCTTTGATCTATCATTCTTAACCTATTTAAGTCAGCCTAAATTTCTGATCGAAAAGCCGTAATCTTCTAAAATATAGAAGCTACGGCTTTTTAGCTCAAATAAATCCTTCTTGAAATAAGAAACTGTCTTTTGCTTTTAGGCAAGCTGCGCAGGAAAGCTAATCACTTGCTCTAAACGCATCTGCTCAGTTGCAATCATCAATAAGCGATCTATGCCCAAGGCGATACCTGAACATTCAGGCATGTTCGGCAACGCAGCCAATAAATATTCATCAATTGGCATCACATGTAAACCAAGTTGTGCGCGTTCTGCATTATCGGCTTCAAAACGAGAACGCAGCACAGTAGCATCAATCAATTCATCATAGGCATTGGCAAGCTCTAAACCTTCGATATATAGCTCAAAACGGGCTGCGACCAATTCCCCATCATCATCTGTTCTGGTTTTAGCCAAAGATGCTAATTCAGGTGGAAAATCGGTTAAAAATACAGGAGCATCAAAGCCCAAACTTGGTTCTACAAAATGTGAAAACAATAGGTCGATGTAGCCTAGACGGTCATCACCCAAATCCAGATGCAAACCCACACGATGACAGCAGTCTTTCAATTGTTGCAGACTTGCCTGTAAAGGATTTAAATCCAAACGATCCATAAATGCGTGTTTATAACTCAACACTGTTGGACGTACTTCGCCAAAGCGTTGTTTTAACGTCAGATTAAGTAAATCTGTCACCTCAAACATAAGCTCTTTCAGGCTAAATTCGGGACGATACCATTCCAACATGGTAAATTCGCTGTTGTGTTTACGTCCATGCTCATCATCACGAAAGACTTTGCAAATTTGATAAATAGCACCACTACCACTGGCCAATAAACGCTTCATGGCAAATTCAGGTGAGGTCTGTAAATAGTGCGTATGCAATTTGCCCTGCACATGGCGCTGTGCTTGCACTGAAGCCAAATGCACATCTGTCACTCCTGCCTGTGACAAAATTGGCGTTTCAACTTCAAGTACTTCACGTTCCGCAAAAAACTGGCGTATTTGTGCATACAATTGTGCACGTGCGCGCATGCTGTTTAAGTCGCAAGTTGGTTGATATTGGAGATTTGAACTCATGCTTGCGGGCCTCCGTGTGCTGCCCATTCACGACGCAGAGGATAGGTTTTTCTTAAATGATCAAAAGCCTGCTGCTCAACTTTGCCCGCTTTGACACAGGCACGTAAATTGGCATCATCCTGTGCAATATCATAAATTTGACTTAAATGTGCATGCAGACTATTTTTCAAATCTTGGGTTTTGAAATATTGCGCGCAGCTTGGCAATTGAGTTTCAAATTGTTTTGTGGCATCTAAACCAAAATTTTCACAAAAAGCCTGATAAATCATTTGTGTGCCGCGTGCCTTGCCTTCTAGGCTATACCCTGCAATATGCGGGGTTGCCAAAGCAAGCAAATCTAATAATTCTGCAGAGATTTCAGGTTCATATTCAAAAACATCTAATACCACTAAACGCTGAGTATGTTGAATATCCTGCATTAAAGCCGCTTCTTCTACCACTGGCCCACGCGCTGAATTAATCAGAATGGCTTGAGGCTTCATACATGCCAAACGCGCTGCATTAATTAAATGATGAGTAGGATGTTCACCAGTTTCTGTTAATGGCACATGAATGGAAATTGCATCTGCCTGTTGTAATAGTGCATCTAAGTCACATTGCTGCACATTGGGCAACTGCACAAATGGATCGTATGCGATGACATCCCAACCTAATAATTGTGCCATTTTGACCAAGCGCGAGCCGACATTGCCCAGTCCAATAATGCCAAGTTTAAAGTTTTGATTGGCATGTAGTAATTCAGGCTCGAGATGAAGCAATGCGGTAATCACATACTCACTCACCGCCTGCGCATTACAACCTGCCGCATTTGACCATGCAATGCCCTGCTGCTCGATGGCTGGGATATCAAGGTGGTCTGTGCCAATGGTCGCGCTGCCAATAAATTGAAGCGCGGTCTGTTGAATCAATGCTGCATTCACTTGGGTGACGGAACGAACTAGCAGCGCATCAGCATCTTGCACATCTTGATGCGTTAGACGGCGTCCAGCCTTGTGCTCTATTTCTGCCAAATCTGCAAAGAAATAATCGGTATATGCCAGATTTTCATCTGCAATGATTTTCATAACGCCATCCCATGTGTGTTTGCTTGTTTATGATAGCTTGAGTTGTCTAGGATGACTATGATTGTTGAGATTAATGCAGAATTGTTGAACAGCAAGCCGACGATTCATTTAGGTGGAAACATGCACGTCTATATAAAAGTTGCATATTCACAGCAAAAAAATCAGCCACCCGAAGGTGGCTGACTGCTATAGATTAAGCGAGTTAAATCTTAACCAATAAATTTACGCGCATTGCGGAACATACGTAACCATGCACCATCTTCAGTCCATTCTTCAGGTTTCCAAGAATGTTGAAGCGCACGGAAATTACGTTCAGGGTGCGGCATCATAATTGTTGCACGACCATCTTTTGAAGTTACGCCTGAAATACCTTCTGGCGAACCATTCGGGTTCATTGGATAATGTTGAGTCGCATTTCCGTGGCTATCGACATAACGTAAAATCACTTGGTTGCCTGCGTTCAAGGCTGCCAAATTAGCTTCTGGTGCAACGACGCGACCTTCACCATGTGCCACTGCGATTGGTAAAATCGAGCCTTCCATATCTTGCAATAATACAGAGTTTGATTTTTCCACACGGACGTTAACGCTACGCGCTTCAAACACTTCTGAAGTATTGCGATGGAAACGTGGCCACGCTTCTGCACCTGGAATGAGTGGTGCTAATTGTGACAACATTTGACAACCGTTACAGATACCCAGTGAGAACGTTTCTTGACGGTTAAAGAATTTCTCAAACTGGTCGCGTAATTTCGGGTTGAACAAGACTGACTTCGCCCAGCCACCGCCAGCACCTAATACGTCACCGTAAGAGAAACCACCACACGCCACTAAGCCTTCAAAGTCGTCTAAATCGACACGCCCTGCAAGCAAGTCACTCATGTGTACGTCAACGGTGTTAAAGCCGACTTTGTCAAATGCTGCCGCCATTTCTACATGACCGTTTACGCCTTGTTCACGTAAAATCACCATGTTAGGACGACGTGTGTTGATGTATGGCGCTTCAACTGGCTCATTTAAGTCAAATGTCGGTTGAGCAATTAAGCCTTTGTGGTTTTTGTCTGTGATCAAAGCAAATTCTTGATCAGCAGTTTCTGAGTTGTCACGTAAACGCTGGATTTGGTGTGATACTTCACTCCAAGCCGCTTGCAAATCGGCACGTTCAAGCACCAAGCCATTTACAGCAAGTTGGTCTGTGCTATTAACTGTACCGACTACCGAAATCGCATCTTTCAAAGTAGATGCAGCAACTTCAGCAGCTAAGTTAGCCCAGTCTGCTTTAGAGATTTGTAGTACTGCACCAATTTCTTCAGCAAACAATGCCGCAACAGATTGATCTTCTAACGCCACACCTAAACGTGAAGCGAACATCATTTCTGTTACAGTTGCCAATAAACCACCATCACCAATGTCGTGATAAGCTTGAATCAAGCCACGGTTATTCCAGTCTTGTACCAAAGCAAAGAATGCTTTGAATTCGTCAAAGTTATCGACATCTGGTGTTACTGAACCAATAGCTTTATACACTTGCGCTAAAATTGAACCGCCTAAACGGAACTGACCTTTAGACAAGTCAATACGTACCAATACTGAATCGGTATTTTTCAATTCAGGGGTTAGTGTTTTACGTACATCGGTCACTGGTGCAAATGCAGTAATTACACCTGACATTGGTGAAGTTACAGATTTATCAACACCTTCGTCATTCCAAGTGGTACGCATAGACAATGAGTCTTTACCTACTGGAATTGCAATTCCTAGCGCAGGACACATTTCCATACCAATGGCTTTTACACCTTCAAACAAAGCTTGGTCTTCGCCTTTTTGACCTGCTGCTGCCATCCAGTTTGCAGATAATTTAATGTCGCTGATCTGGTCAATTTTGGCTGACATGATATTGGAAATAGATTCTGCCACTGCCAAACGCGCAGATGCTGCAGGGTTTAATAAAGCTACAGGTGGACGTTCACCCATCGCCATTGCTTCACCTGTAAAGCCTTGTAAGCTGGTAGTGGTTACTGCTGCATCTGCAACAGGCACCTGCCATGGGCCAACCAACTGATCACGTGCAACCATACCTGTAATTGAACGGTCACCAATCGTGATTAGGAATGATTTAGAAGCAACAGTTGGATTCTTGATGACACGGTAAATCGCATCTTTCAGATCAGTAACTTGAGCTGCATCAAAATCATCACCTTGACGCTCAATGCTTTCATAAGAACGGCTCATGCGTGGCGTACCACCTAACAAGACCTGCATTGGCATATCTACAGCTTTGTTATTGAACAGTGGATCTTCAACCGTTAAATGACGCGCTTCTGTCGCTTCACCCAATACTGCAAACGGACAACGCTCACGCGCACAGATTGATTCAAATAATTCTAAAGAACTTGGACGGATGGCCAATACATAACGCTCTTGCGCTTCGTTTGACCAAATTTCCATTGGTGACATGCCTGGTTCTAAAGATGGAATCTTACGCAAATCAAGTACAGCACCTAGTTCGTGATCATTCACCAACTCAGGCATTGCGTTCGAAATACCACCTGCACCCACGTCATGCACTGATACGATTGGGTTAGCATCTTCCAAACGCCAGCATGTATCAATCACTTCTTGGCAACGGCGTTCCATTTCTGGGTTTTCACGTTGTACTGAAGCGAAGTCAAGATTTTCACCCATGGTTCCGCTATCTACAGAAGATGCAGCGCCACCGCCTAAACCGATCAACATCGCAGGGCCGCCTAAAACGATTAATAAATCGCCTGGCTGAATTGGGTCTTTTTCGACATGGTCTGGACGAATGTTGCCGTAACCACCTGCAATCATGATTGGTTTATGGAAGCCTTTTACTTCACCATTCACGTTTTGCTCGAAAGTACGGAAGTAACCATTTAACGCAGGACGACCAAATTCGTTGTTAAACGCTGCACCGCCCAATGGGCCTTCAATCATAATTTGTAATGGCGATGCCATACGTGAAGGCTTGCCATAGTTTTCTTCCCAAGGCTGTTCAAAACCAGGAATATTTAAATTCGATACTGTAAAGCCTGTTAAACCTGCTTTTGGTTTACCACCACGACCTGTCGCGCCTTCATCACGGATTTCACCACCCGAACCTGTCGCAGCACCTGCAAATGGTGCAATTGCAGTTGGGTGGTTGTGTGTTTCCACTTTCATAAGAATGTGGGCAGCTTGGCTCTTATATTTATAAACGTAGTGACCTGTTGCAGCATCTTTTTTCGGATAGAAACGCTGCGTATCAAAACCAACAATCACCGAAGCGTTGTCTTTGTAAGCCGACAATACGTCTGTTGGTGATTCTTTATAAGTATTTTTGATCATTTGGAACAATGACAATGGCTGTACTTCGCCATCAATTGTCCATTCAGAACCAAAGATTTTGTGACGGCAGTGCTCAGAGTTGGCTTGTGCAAACATCATCAATTCAATGTCATGCGGATTACGGCCTAACTTGATAAATGCTTCGGTTAAATAATCAATTTCTTCATCAGACAAGGCAAAACCAAACTCACTGTTGGCTTTTACCAATGCCGCTTTGCCTTCACCCAAAATATCAATGCTATTTAAAGGTTTTGGTTCAGTTTCAACAAATAACGCTGCAGCATCGTTAATGTGGTTAAACACACTTTCGGTCATGCGGTCATGCAAAACTTGTTTTACTTCGTTTGAAACGTCTGTAATACCTTTTAAGGTAAACAAAACACCGCGTTCTAGGCGGTGTACAGGCGTATTACAGTTGGCAAAAATATCGGTTGCTTTTGATGACCAAGGAGAAATTGTGCCCACACGTGGTGTCACTAAAATTTGAACTTCATCACTTGCAGCTTGGCGTAATTCAAAAGATGCACCATCGTTTAAAAGCTGTAAAGCAGATTGCTGTTGTTGCTCGTCGAGCGCTTGGTCAAATAAATAAACCCATTGGCTATCGAAAGATTGAACAGAACTCATTGACGCTAAACGGTTTAAGAGTTGAGTTTTCTTAAAAGATGAATGTGCAGGTGCACCGGCAACGATAAACATGCTGATTTTGGCTCCACGGGCTGATCTTTTGGACCATGCCACAATGTGACTTGAAGAGAGCGCATATTCTACTGTGAAATGCCATAATCAGCTAGATGGAAAATGGTTTTCTTGGCGCGTTTCGGCAGTAAAACTTCCGAATGTTGATTTAAAGCCTCTATTTCAGATCAATGTATTCAAGATTCGTGCTTTAAATTGCACAAAGCACTCTCACTGTGGAAATTACTGAATGATTGATGCTGTTTTTATTTTCTATGCCATCTGTTTACACACAGATGCTCTAAAGATCAGGACATGACGCTCAACTTCCGCCTTGCTCAATATCAACTAATCAAAGCACCTCAAATTCAATACGTCGATTTTTCTTACGTCCTTGTGGCGTTGTATTGTCTGCGACAGGCTGATTAGAACCTTGACCTTCGGTGCTTAAATGCGTTATCGCAATACCTTTATCGATCAAATAATTTTTTACCGCGCCTGCACGTGATTGGCTTAACACTATATTTTTATGCGCATCGCCCGAACTGTCTGTATGTCCAACAATTTTCACTTTTTGGGTGCCAACTTGCTTCAATGCCACAGCCATTTCATCCAGAATTTTTTGCCCTACGTCAGTCAAAATTGCACTGCCCGATTCAAACTCAACAATCCTGTTTTTGAGCGCAGCATCCAGCATTTTTTGTTCATACTGACTCCCCGAAAGCTGTGTGTTCAAACGATAAGGCTGCTGTACCAAAGCCTGAAAATTTGCTGTCGTGGCTTGAATTTGATGAGCAGCATTCACTTTTCCTTTCAAATCAACTTGAGTCCCTTTCACACGTAACTGCCCTTGAGAAATCTTTTTTAACTCTGCTGTAATCATACGAGTGACTGAATCATCCCAACCATTCGGTGCAGCAACTGCACGGACTTGAATTTTATCTAACACCTGCGATTCACCATACACAGCTTGCATTTTCGCCAAAATGGCTTGTTTACTTGCTTCGTTTGGCACCACACCTTCTATAACAATGGGCGCTGCATAGATCAAATGACTTTGGACTAAAAAACACAAGCCAATAAGTAGACTTACGCGAATACGTTTTTGATTATTTTTCATATTTATTTATCTAAAAAAGTTTGCCTAAACAGCTTCAAGGCTTGGTTAAGATTTAACTGCCGCTGACAAAGTAATTGTTCCAATGTTGCAAGACCTGCATTTTGTTCTAAATAAGCATCAATCCAAGTGGCTTGAATTAAAGAAACCCAATGTTCACCCTGCATATTTTGAATAAATAGATCGCGCAGCGTCATGACATCAGCCCCCTGAAAATCAATGATCAAAATGGGTGCCTCAAAATGTAGTATCCCCAGCAAAATTTCAGTATGATGCGCGCCTAAAAACCGCCCGATCATGCCCATCCAAAATGCTGCGATTTCAAAGCAATATCGCGGATGATTCAGCGGTAAAATCATCACTTTGTTTAAACGACGAGTGCCATTTTTGAGGACGGGTTGCAGTAAAAGTCCCAACCCAATCATACTCTGAGCCAAGTCATTGACACTGATTTTCATTAATTGTGCCAATGAATGCGTGCTGTGTTTTTCATAAAAGTCTTGGTATTCTTCTGCACTCAAAAGTTGAACCCTATTCGGCAATTGATTCAACAGTTCAAATGACATATTGGGATCACAGATATTGCTTAAGACCTGATTGCGTTGCAATAAATCAGTCCAAATAGCTTTGTAAAAAAACGGCACAAATAATAACTTTTGACTCGGCTGTTCGACCTCAAACAACTGACCCAGTAGCATTGGAAATGCCCGCCCCGAGCTATCTTGGCTCGCCTTTAAATTAACAGCTAAAAACATTGGTTCTGCTGGATGGGCAATCAAAAAATCTAAAGCAGGCAAAGTTGCATAACGCTGTTTAAAATCTGCGCTCTGCATGGCATGTTCCAATGCATTACTAATCCACTGATCGAGCTGCTGAATGAGTTCCGATTGCCCTTTAGACTTTATAAAATCACCACGGGCAGGTATTTTTCCATAATATAAAGGTACGGTTTTTACTGCTTGCATACCCACCACGCCTTTTGCCAAGTGTTATTTCTCTTGATCATTGCGGAACGCCTCCCACTTGTGCAGACATTGTAGTTTTAGACTGCGTAACCGCTGTTTGTGCGGGACTCATTGCTGTCGTTTGTGCAGCAACCACAAGAAGTGCTTTGGTCGTGGTGACTTGATCGACCAACTGCAACCCCACATAACCACGACTTGAACCAATATTGCCCGAGCTATGTCCGCTAATGAGTCGGAAATTCACTTTTAAAGATAAAGATGGTTCCGTTTTACTGACCCAAGTCATTTCAAAGTGACCGTTTTGCTCTTTGCGCTGTGCAGCATCAATTAAACGGTTAATGCCATATTCGCCCGGTGCTTCAAAAATAGTATGCGACTGACCTTTTAAATCGAGTGCACTAATACGCACGCCGGGAATTGCGCCTGGATTGGGCCACACAAAGTTGACCCATTGTTGAATTCCATTTTCAAACTGCATTCGCTGACCATCAATATCGATGCTATACGATAAAAATTGTGGGTGCTGTAATGGATAAAATTGGAAATTGGATTGATTTGAAACAGCAGATGTTGCAGGCTGATCTAAACGTCCTGTTGCCATACCATGAATTGGCGCAACATATTGCGGAAATGCCATCACAAACTGAGGATTTAAATTTAAGCCTAAACCTTTCCATGTTTTTGAAGTTAAGACATAACCACGACGAATCAACAACGGATCTAAAGTGTCTTTGACAAAGCCAGCAATACTTCCTGTTTCACCAAAAATTTGTCCCATTTCCTGACTGGTTGCCTGTAAAGTCCCCCCTGAATGAAATGGATATTTCTAACCTAAATGTGTTGCAAACGGTTGATAGGCTTGAATACGCCATAATTTATTAACTTCATCTTGTGTCGGTACAATTAAACTTGCAAAAGATTGAGTTAGCGGTGTCATCAACAGTTTTTGTAATAATTGTTGGTCAGCCTCTTTTAAACCCACCATCATTTTTTCATCGACATATTTTTGCGTTGTATTAAAGACCGAGTTTTGATCATGGATGGTTTGTTTGAACAATGCCATTGCACTTGGTCCAATTTCCCCTGCCGTTTGGAGATCATTTAACTTGCTGCGTACCTGTGCAAGGTTGTTCATATACACATCAAACAGAGATTGATCCTGTAAATCATCACGTTTACGCAGCAATTGATAAAACATTTGGTATTCTTGGGAAATCGCACCTTGCGCTTTTAGGGTCGCCTGTGCTGCAGCTTTGTCATTAGACTGACGCAGCACTTTGTCTTTAAACCACGCCATAAATCCTTGTTCAGGCACA
The DNA here is from genome assembly GCF_013418635.1 of Acinetobacter sp. YH12131. Taxonomy (NCBI): domain Bacteria; kingdom Pseudomonadati; phylum Pseudomonadota; class Gammaproteobacteria; order Moraxellales; family Moraxellaceae; genus Acinetobacter; species Acinetobacter sp. YH12131. The sequence continues at coordinate 23,453 of NZ_VPBQ01000006.1, read as the reverse complement.
GCAAGTTCAGCTTGCACAATTGGATTATCCCAATTGGTTTCCACTGCAATACGTTGCAATAACTTACGAATTGGCGAGTTTTGCGGCTCTCCCAACAGATCAAGCTGTTTCACTTGCTGATTGAACTGATCTGTTTTTGCATAATGGATGCCATTTAGAAATTTCTTCCATTCACTCACATATTCTTGCTGATACAAGCTCAGCAATTGTTTACGGATTTGTTCAGGACTTCCTGAAAAAGTTAGATCATCCGACTGATGACTATTGAGCACCCAATCTTTGCTGTCCGTTGGCTGATTGGCTACCTGATCAATGGCTTGTTCGACATATTCATTCCACGCCTGCTGCGTAAAAATACCAGGCAAAGCATGACTGCCTAAAACAATGCGACTGTGTTGCTCCCCCACAATTTGACTGACCGTAAGTGCAGGAAAACGTACTGCTGCACGCATTTTTATTTCGTTATATACCCGATCTCGTGCAGGCATTCCCTGAATGACCGACAACAGCACTTGACGAGTTTGATCGACCATTTGTGCATCGCTTTCCAGTAAAGGAAAATCGTCCTGATGAGCGAGTGTCATGGCATAAGACAGGATTTTTTCTGCCTGCTGAATCATGTCCGTACGTGGCATTTCTCCACGATGGGCATCCAACCAAGTGCGCCAAAAACGTGAAATCTGATCACTTAAATGACTGCTCTCCCGATATTCAGGATTCGTCAGCATTAAATAAGCCTTTAACGCATTATAAGCATCTTGCGGATTTTGCACGGAAGGCTCTAAATATGGTTGAGTTTTCGCAACTTGCTGCGTTTTTGCATGTATATGATGCGCTTTGAGTGTTGCCGCATCTTGTTGGACACGCTGTAAGTATTGCGCGATATTTTGCTGGGTTGGCAACAATACAATCTGCTGAACGCCTTTTAGATATTCAACTTTGAGCTGTTCGCGTAACTTCTTGCCCTGATATAAGCCAAAACTGAACTTAAGTGGACGTTGTTCGAAAAACCCATCCAACTGTTGCAGACGTGCTTGTAAAATTAATAAGCTTTCCAATTGCGTGGATAAAACCTGCCCAGAAGTTTTTTCCAAACGTACAACTTGATCTAAATCTGCCTGAACATCGGCAATGAGTTGTTGATTATGGCGATATGACCATACCCAAACACTGAGCAACAATCCAACACCAAGCAATGCAGCAGTAAATGCCATATAACGCTGACGTTTTTTCGCAGGATTAATATGTTGTTTCACCAAATGCTGATCTCGCAAAATCACATTGGAAAACAGACCTTGTAAAAAATAGCCATGATTTGGGGCAATCGAACTTTTTTCTTCGTCCTGAAAAGGACTTGCAATCTGCTGCAGTTGAAATTCTTGTGCGATACTTTCTGTCATCGGGCTTTCGATGCTGCCTTCCTGTAACGCACTGGTAAAGTAAAAACCTCGAAAAACAGGTTGGAATTGATACGGATTATCTTCAAATAAAGTCCCAATAAAACTTTTTAATGCTGGCTTTAAAGTTTTAAATTCCAATGGAAATGTCATGACACTCGGCGAAATATTTTGAGCATGACGGCGACTTAAATGTGTGGTGCTCACGCTTTTTAAGCCATCATATAAAATGTTGTAATGTTTCTCGAACAATGTCACGGCATGCTGCGATGAGTTTTACTCATAAGGCAAAGTCGCGCCCCAAGCCTGATTATATTCTTGCGCTGCATAACAATTGAAAAACTCGGTAAACCCTGCAATTAAATCCATTTTGGAAAATACCAAATACACAGGAACCACAACTTCCAGTCTTTCGGTTAAATCCTGAATTCGGGCACGTAAATTTTTAGCAAGTTTCAACGAATGTTCGGGGCTTTGACTGATTAATTCAGCAATACTCACGATCACAATCAAGCCATTTACAGGGGCTTTGGCTCGGCTTTTTTTAAGAATATTTAAGAAGCCAAGCCATTCCGCATGATCTTCTGCATACACCGAATAACGTCCTGCTGTATCTAGCAAAACGCCTTGGGTAGAAAAAAACCAGTCACAACTTCGGGTGCCGCTTAAACCAGCTGACACCATTTTTTGATGAGTTTCTTCAAATGGAAACTTCAAGCCTGAGTTATAAATTGCAGAACTTTTACCTGCAGCAGGATTACCAATCACCATATACCAGGGCAATTCATATAAGGCAGCATTGCCCTTTTTATCGCCAAGTTTAGATTTACGAATCAACTGGATTGATTCTTTCACTTGTTGTTGAATTGATTGTAATTCTGCCTTGTCTTTATATTGGGTAGAAACAGCCTGATGGCTTTGTTCAATAGCATGGGCAAGTTTTTCACCTTGTTCCGCGTGCTGTTTGCGCTGGATGAGCCAATAAATAACATAGGCAATGACACTCAGCGCATAACTGACTACCAATATCCAAAATATTTTGCGGGGTAGCACTGAATATGTGGATAGCAAGGCAATGAATAAAGATAAAGCAATCATCGCTTTAGGATTACTCATGTACTGCCACAAATAAGCTAAAATAATATGCATGGAATTCTCTTATTATTGTTGTTCATTAATCAGCAAATGCTGCACATGCTCGCTCTGCGGGAATCTCAGAAAAAGTTTGGATGCATGCCTGTAAATTTTGTGTATAAACCAAAGCGGCTTGATGACTTGGGAGCAATGCTCCCAACATCAACCCAAATGGTTTGGCTAAGTTCAGGGTATTTCCGACAGCGGGTTTACAATATAAATAGTGATACGGCTCGACAGGACTTTCTGCGAAAAACTGTTCACATTTTTTCATTGCTTTACGATCCGTAGCATCTTCAAGCATGAATACAAAAGGCGCTTCGGCTTGGTCTAGTGCCAACTCACGCAGTTTTAATATTTCAAATATTTGTTGCACATGAGCTTGATCGGCAAATAGATTAAAAGCCTTGATAGGTCGTTGCTGTTCTAGTTGCACAGCAGTATTTGCAACACACCAACTACTAATAAATTCGGCAGGGAGATAGCTGCTATTAATCCAACATTTTTCATCAATCAATACTTGATCAATTTCAGAATCCACCACAATGATCAAAGCAATTTCATGTGCTTGATGCTGAATACGCTCAAATAATTCCTGTAGTTCCTGTTCGGCAGATAATGCGCTTAGATAATGATATTCAAGGTGAATTTTTTCTAAAATGATGCCCATTTCATCTAAAATACGCTGAATAGCCGTATTACTGTGTGAATCATCCCAAACATCTACAAGCTCTGCAGACAATAAAATATGTAGATTCAGACGATCTAAACGATAGACCTGTTCAAGCTGAGCAAGCTCACCCTGTTCAGTATCTGCCAAACTTAAATCTGTCCATGCAGGATGCATACGATATTCATGTAAATGCTGGCTTTCATAAAATAAACTTGAGCATTTTAGCTGCGCTGAGATCAGACTCAAAAGCGTAATGTGCTGTTCAATTTGCTGTTGAATTAATGCCATGATGCGCTGCTGTCGAAGTGACAAGCATGATTCATCTTGCTCATGCGCACTTCCATCACCGTGCTGTTGATCTAAATCTTCAATGCGATACGAAAGCATCGGCAGCCCATGTAAATTCAGTAAATTTCGATCTAACTTTGGACTGGTAAAATGCTGAATACCTTCCAGAATTGCCTCATTTTCACCTAAAGCACTATATGCAGCTGCTGCATACACATGCAATTTCAAATATTGAGGGTCAACATGAGGCATGGCTGTTGTGAAAAACTGCGCTGAATCAAATTCAGTCTGTGAAGCTTGTTGCCGCTGCATTTTGTAGTGCTGATAAACCTGATAAATAAACCAAGGTGCAAACAAAGCTGCACTGATCAGCATCGGTACAACCAAAAAATATGCAATCAAATCTGTCAATTCAGGTTGATATTGAATATCACGCCAATAATCAATCGCGCCCCATCCAAACAAAATAAAACAGGCAATCCATGTTGCTAAAAACTTCTTCAACATGGCGCACGTCCTATTAAGGCATAGCAAGTTTCAGCATGATGGTCTAATGTCTTAGTAGGCATTAAAAATGCACCTTGCCCCAACCCCATCTCATGTTTTGAATCTAAACACATCGGCTGAATTTCTGTTCGACCTAAAATCAAACGCAAATCAATATGCAAACTTGGATCACACCATGTTTCAATCAGACGTTTTAATTTGTGGCTTAAAGGTTGATCTGGCAAAAAAGCGAGATATTGCGCTCGGCATAAAGGCCCAATTTGAATCTCAATTTTGCCATCCATTTGCTGCATAGTACTTCCACAAAACGTATTCAGCCCGAGCAAACTTGGATTCTTGCCACCTAAGCAGGATTTTTGTTCATCCTGTAACTGAAACTTTTCTTTTACAAATTCCCGAATATGTATTTGCTGCGCAAAAATGCAGGACAAGACCGTTTTTAAGGCATGTGCAGTGTTATTCTGCCCCTGCATGAATCCAGAAAACTCGGCAAAATATTCATCTAAATCAGGCTGTTCATGATGAGTTCTCGAATAACCACTTAACGCATGCAAAATATCGAGATAATCATTTTTGTGTTCTATCTCATAGCGGATGGGCAAGTGATATGCCAAAGTCGCATCGACATATTTTGCGGTCAGTTGATGATTAAATAAGCCTAAAAATGCTTGCGCTTCCAAACGCTGTTGACGCAAATGCTGTTTTAACTGATGCGTATAACTATAAGGCAAAGCCCCTTGTATACCAGTCAGTCCGATCACTAAATTGCTTAGATGAATACGTTGATCCTGATAATGCAACGATTCAATTTCCGCTAATGGAAAACTCAAGCGAAATGAAGGTTCAAAATAAAACGCTGCTGACCAATGGTATTGACCTTGCACTACAGTCGAATGACGTAATAAGCGCGTCGATTGAACAAATTCAAATGTGCCTGGCTGTTTAAAGACTTGATCAATTATAGAAGTGTCTTGCCACCAACGTTCTGCACGCATGGGTAGATCTCCTGTTGATTCAGACTGTCTTTAATGACGACATCCACAAAACTATTGATTTGAACTTTCAGATTAAAAAGATGACTTAATAATTGGCTAAAAATATAAAGACTGTGTCCATGAAAAACACGTGGATCTATACAAAGCTCAGCTTTCACACCCCGAAAAAACATAGGAAATGGCTGTGTATTCACTAACTTATGTGTTGTGGAAAAACTGAGTTGTTTGATTGCATCAATCAATACAATATTGTCTTTCGACTGCGGCAAATTGTATAAAGTTAAAAGCTCTTTCACGTGACTCAAAGCATCACCTTTCATTAAAGCCAAAGTATTGAGTGAAAGATGCGAAATAATGCGCCATTGTTGCTGACTATTTTGATCAAATGAAACCGCCAAGGTAGGTCGTTTTAGAATATTGGCACGCCTTGCCAGACGACTGTCATTTAAATGTAGAACATGATTGCTCTGACTTAGCGCTTCATGCGCCAAATCACCGTTGGAACACAGCAAACGTGTACTGATAAAATCCGATTTAACTTCATCTGGCTGCAACTGTTTGGAAATAATCGAATAGCTGATTGGCATCATTTTATTTTGCACAGGCTGATAATGCAGCGTATAAAAAAATTGAGTTTGATCTGGATGATAATGACTCATGGCAAAAAATGGCAAAACAGGCAAATGAGTTGCAGCCTGCCGAGTCTTTTCGCGCAGCATATTCATTTCGATCACTGCATAAACTTGATATAACTCAGGGTGATGCACATCTGTAATCAAGGGATAGTGTAATTGTGTATGTAAAATCTTTTGCGGTTCTGCCTGCTTTTCAAACAGGTTAATTGCAGGTGTACTAAACAATTTAAAATTTGCGACATTCAATGCGGAATAATTGCGTAGAAGTGCCTGATTATTCAAATTCAGTTTGAGATGAATCAATATTTCAAAACTATTTTGCTGCTGCAAGTGTTCATTTAAAACACTCAAATCAAAGTTTAAATAATGAAACTTTTCAGGAAAACAAAAATACTCCATCAATAAACGATAAGCATGATGCGTGTGTTGATCAATCGGCAATAAACTCTCTTGTTCGCTAAATCCCATCACGGTAAATGGGTTGCGAATATCAGTTACGCTTTGTCCAACACGAAGGGAAAAAGCTGTTTCCTGACGAAAAATACCATCTAAAACTTGTAGGGGAAAATTAGAAAGAGCATCCAAATAGATCGGTAGTTTTTCATCTAAAATCCAGCTGTGTGCATCATTAAAAATTTCAAATTTCAGACTTAAAGTTGCATTCTGATTCAAATTCAGATGTACACTTGGTGAGGTCTGAAATGCCAAATCCGTTATTGCAATCGGCAATAAACGCACATCTTGACTGGTGTTAAATTCACATTGTACGCCTTTAAAACTACGTGACTTTAATGTAGTTTTTGCTGGAATTAACTGTGCTGCAGTCAATTGTTTCAATTTATCGCGCTCATCAAAACTCACCACCGTACACGCGGGAAAATGACGTAGATACTGCGGAAACATCACCTCAAACAAAGAATAAGTAAAAACCTCATAACTGTCTGCTAATTTTTTATCAATACGTGCAGCAATAAAGGAAAATGCCTGAATGAGACGCTCGATATGCGGATCATCAATTTGCTCTTGATTTAACGCGAGTCGCTGTGCAATCTTCGGATATTTCTCTGCAAATGCTCTAGATTGTTGACCGAATTCTTGTAATTGTTTTTCATAATACGGTAAAAGTTGCTCTATCACAGTGGACTCCCACTAAGCTCGGGCAGAAATAACATATTGTTGTGTTGTGGGTTTGAGTAAGGCATCAAAAAAAACAGGCTCATACAATGGGTGAATATTTAAATAAGCTTGAATACTTAAACAAAGCGCGCCCATGTTGTGTCCATCAAATAGCATGTCAACTTTAATCTGCTTCAATCTTGGTTCGTGCGCTGTAATGGACTGCTCAATCGATTGACAAATTTTATCGCGATCTAAAGGGTTCGCTGTCGACAATCCAATAAAGTCAATAATGCCAAACTGCAAAATCGATTTTTTAACGAGTGGGAACTCATCCATATTTCGATCAAACTTTGCAATTCGACTATTCAGCAAATCTTCTAAATCACGTGCAACTGACTCGCGCAATTGCTGAATCGACATCCCGCTTAATCCGTTTTCTTGTTCAGCGAACAAACGATCAAATAAAGTTGATCTAAAACCATAAGGATATAAATGATCTAAATTCATGATGATCACGATAATCTTTGAGAGATTTTGAGAAATTAGAGCTGAGGTGCTATGACCTCAGTCTAATCACCCCATGCTTGATTAAGCAGCGTATGAAGCTGTGTTATTGGACAACGACCACTTTTTCGTCACTGCACCTTTTGCAGTGCCATTAATGTCTTGTTGGTTATACGTCCACTCAACTGCTGCATATTTCAAACCAAATGTTTCAGCCGGAACGCCCTCTTCATTTACAGTAGGCGTCACACTTGAAACCAAAACATGCTTCAATTTGATTTGTAAGTACTTGATTCGCTTATCGCCATTGGCACGATAATAATCAATTTGCACTTCATCGAAGGTATAACCCGCAGAACACGCTTCCCATAATTTAGGACTGGTTGCATCTAAGTCTTTCACAAAAATCATATCTGAATGTTCAACTCGTTCAGCGGTATGACCACCAACGCTACTTGAGGTCGCAGATTTAGGTTGACGAATGTGATGTGACCAAGAGTTCACTTCAAGCCAACCTTTGTGTTCAGCATCTCGTGATTCTCCATCGACTTTGTACTTGCCGCGAAACTCAACATATATATCTTTCATTTATAATTGACCTCTATTTTTATATTTAAAGTTATGATTAGGCTCTTAATGTGAGGACTGAGGTAATTCAGTCACGAGTCGCAAAGAAACAGACAACTCGTCTAGCTGGAAATGTGGTCTTAAAAACACCACAGACTTGTAATGACCCGGTTGAGCTGGATCTTCTACAACTTTTACAGATGCCTCTCGAAGCGGATATTGCGCTTTTGCTTCTTGAGATGCACCATCATCAAGCAAGACATACTGCGAAAGCCATTCATTTAAAAAGGCCTCCACATTGCCTGCAGATGCAAAACTTCCGACTTTGTCGCGCATCATGGCTTTTAAATAATGTGCGATACGTGACACCGCCATGATGTATTGAATTTGACTCGACAATGCAGAGTTCGCATTGGCTGTATCATTGTCATATTTTTTAGGTTTCTGTGCAGATTGCGCACCAAAAAATGCTGCATAATCGGTATTTTTACAATGAACCAAAGGAATAAAACCTAGATCGCTGAGTTCTTTTTCACGGCGATCTGTAATGGCAATTTCAGTCGGGCATTTAAATACCACTTCACCATCTGAGGTTTTAAAGGTGTGTACAGGTAAGCCTTCTACCAAACCACCACCTTCAACCCCACGAATCGCAGCACACCAACCATGCATATCAAAAGCATTGGTTAAGCGCGTGCCAAAAGCATAAGCAGCATTCATCCATAAATAATCATCATGCTTTTCGCCAGACACATGTTCTATAAAATTAAAGCCTTCTGTGGCTGTGCCATCTTTGGGATGGTAAGGCAGGCGACCCAACACATGCGGCATAATTAATGCAACATAGCGTGAATCTTCACTCTCTCGAAATGAACGCCATTGCACATATTCAGCCGTTTCAAAGATTTTTGAAACATCACGCGGGCGGTCAATATCCGTGAATGATTCAAGTCCTAACATGCTCGGACTTGCAGCCGATACAAAAGGTGCGTGTGCCGCTGCAGCCACATGCGAAATTTGTTCCAATAAATACATATCTGACGGGGTACGATCAAACTCAAAATCGCCAATCAGTGCCGCATAAGGCGCTCCACCAAACGAGCCATATTCTTCTTCATAAATCTTTTTAAACAAAGTGCTTTGGTCAAAATCAGTTGCCCCCTGAAAATCTTTGACCAATTCTTTTTTTGTCGTATTTAACATACGAATTTTGATCATGCTATTCGAGGGTGTTTCTTGACAAAAATAGTAAAGCCCCCGCCAAGTTGATTCAATTTTTTGAAACTGCGCATGCTGCATAATCTGGCTGAGCTGACTGGAAATTAATGCATCAATTTCGGCAATACGCTGATCAATAGACAGCGTCATATTCTCAGAAACAGTAATTGTTCCCGCCATGACTTCTTTTGCCAACTCACCAATCAAACTTTTGGCACGAATCTGCTCATCCGCATTACGCGCAATACGGCTTTGCTCAATAATTGAATCCAATAAACCTACCGATTCTACTTGCTGATTTGATGCAACTGCTGTTTGTAAATTATTCACGTTCAGCCTCTGCACTCAATTGACGAATTTGATCGGTATTGTTCAGCACTTCATCCAGTAAATCTTCTAAACGTTCGCTATTAGAAATTTTATTACGCAAATCCGTTAAACGCTCACGCGCTTCTAGCAACTTACGCAGCGGATCCACTTGTTGTACGACCTGTTCTGGACGAAAGTCTTCCATCGAGTTAAAAATGAGATCAACGGATAGTTTTCCACCTTCCGCAGTCAAGGTATTTTCCACTTGAAAAGCCGCACGCGGTGCTAAAGATTGCATCACTTCATCAATATTATCTAAATCGACATTAATGAATTTTTTGTCTTTTAATTTGGTCTTTTCTACTTCGGATGCCGCTGAAAAATCCCCCATTACTCCAACCACAAACGGTAATTCTTTAGATGCAATACCATCACCAACCTCAACATCATAAGTCAGCTGAACACGCGGTGGACGTATGCGTTGCAGTTTCTTCTGCACGCTTTCTTTTTTAGCCATGAGTGATTCCTTTGGTTATTTTTTTAAAGTCGCAAATGGATTTGTACTACTTGGTGCAACAGCAAGTTGAACCATTTTTACAGGTTGAGTTGTTACGGTTTTTTCTTTTTTTGGTGATTTTGCAGTCACTTTAGATATTTGCTTTTTAGGTTTAGGTTTAGGTTGCAGTGATTTTTTTGACGATTTCTTGACGTAACTAGAAGCCTCTTTTACCGCTAAAACAGGTGCAGGCTTTGCTTGTTCAATTGCATCGACCAAGTTTTTTGCTGCTGGATAAGTCTGTTCTTCACTTAAATAGCGAACTTCATTACGACGCATTTGCTCAATCGCTGAAGATGCCATTTGCGTACTTGCCATAAATTGCACATCCGTCAATGCAGTACTTTGAATATCTTGCTCGTGCAAATGACTGATCAACTGCAATGCTTTAAAATTCTGTCCAAGCTGCTGATGTTGCTGTGCGGCTTGAATGAGTAAATTATTTTTATTTTGACGATTTTTCTTGTCACAAATCTGCGCATAAATACCACGCAAAGCAAGGTCTGACTCCCCTTCCATCCACGGATATTGTTGGATACATTTCTTTTTAAGCTTCACTTCTGATGTATTTGCAACCACATGCTGATTGAAAGTAAAACCAGACAAAATTGTGATAAAAATAACGATTCTTTTCAAGACAACCTCTTATTTATTTGTTATTTGAACTAATTTCTAATCATTTTTATTAAAATGAGTTTCTCTTAATTTTTGTAATTCAACTGGAGTCAAAATTAACTTTTATTTTGATTATTTCCAGTTCAAATATAGTTATAAAATAATTTAGCGAGCGCATTTAACTAGAACATGAATAGATAAGTCAAGTCATACGTGAAAATTCAGTTAAGTATTCCAATATATTTTGTTGTGAGTGAATTACAACATTTAAAAATATTAAAATTTAGTTTGATTTTATTTTTTGATTTAAATATGATGCGGTGTCCCAAGACAGGAAAGCAATCGTTTTTGTCGCAAAAATAAAAGTAAAATATATTATTTTCAATAATTTAAATAAAAATAGAACGATTAGATTCATTTAAAACTAAAAATTTTCTTACGATAAAGTTAGAGCCAGATAATGAACAACCTAAAAACACTCATTACAAAACTTTCGCAACCGACTAAAACAGCATTAGAAAAATCTGTAAACTTTTGCATAAGTCAAAGTCATTATGAAGTCGAGATTGAACATCTTTTATGTGAATTATTAAAGGAACAATCCAAAACTGATCTTTCTATATTATTTGCTAAATATAAAATATCAAAATCCAAATTTATTGATGATTTAAATAACAGCCTTACAACACTGTCTAAAGGAAATACACGTACACCTATTTTCACAAAATCAATTATTCTTTTATTAGAACAAGCTTGGTTACTCGCTGCTGCAGATCAACAGCCGATTATTCGCAGTGGTCATTTAATCATTGCCTTATTAACTTCTGCCGATTTATATCAAGTGGCAATCCGTGCCTCAACTTTATTTGAAGCATTTCCCATTGATACCATGAAACATAAGTTTCTAGAAATTTGTGCTGAAAGCTGTGAAAATTTTAGCCAAACAAATCAAACATCATGTGCAGAAAACACGAATCAACTTCAAGCAAAAACATTAGCACCCAAAACCCCTGCATTGGATCAATACACCATCGACCTGACCCAAAAGGCACAAAATGGTGAGATTGATCCTGTCATTGGGCGTGAGTTTGAAATCCGTTTGCTGCTTGACATCTTAATGCGACGTCGTCAAAACAACCCAATTTTGACAGGTGAGCCAGGTGTTGGAAAAACAGCTGTTGTAGAAGGTTTGGCATTAAAAATTGCCCAAGGTTTGGTACCTGATGCCTTAAAAAATGTGCATCTGCATGCCTTAGATTTAGGTCTGTTACAGGCTGGTGCCAGTGTCAAAGGTGAGTTTGAAAGTCGCCTAAAGCAAGTGATTCAAGAAGTTCAATCTTCCTCTCATCCGATTATTTTATTTATTGACGAAGCACATACTTTAATTGGGGCAGGTGGTCAAGCAGGACAAAATGATGCCGCAAATTTACTGAAACCTGCCTTAGCACGCGGAGAATTAAGAACGATTGCCGCAACAACTTGGAGCGAATATAAGCAATATTTTGAAAAAGATGCTGCGCTTAGCCGTCGGTTTCAAGTTCTCAAAGTTGCTGAACCTACAGAAGCTGTCGCAATTGACATGCTACGTGCCATGATTCCAGTCATGCAAACACATTTTAATTTACAAATTGATGATCAAGCCATTATCAGCGCAGTACAAGCATCTAATCGCTACATCAGTGGTCGTCAACTTCCAGACAAAGCCATTAGTGTTTTAGATACTGCTGCGGCACGAGTGGCTTTAACCCAAAATGCACAACCTGTTGTTTTGGATCACCTCAAAGCACAGTTACACAATCTACAATTAGAACAGCAGCTTATCACGCAAGAACATCAACAACTCCCGATTTATCAGGAACGATTATCACAACTCAAACAACAGCTCGTTCAGCTAGAACAAGAAATTGCCGATACTGAAAAACGGTGGCAACAAGAGTTGAATTTGGTTCAGCAGATTCAGCAGCTCAATACGCAAAACGCCTCAGATGTTCTGGATAAAGTTACGCAATTAAGAATCCATTTAGCTGAATTACAAGGTCAAAATCCTCTAGTTTTTGAACGTGTTAATGCACAGATCATCCATGAAATTATTTCTGATTGGACGGGTATTCCTGTTGGCGAAATGCTCAATGATGAAATCCAGAAAATTCTAAAGTTAAAGGTCAAACTGAGCCAACGTGTGATGGGACAGGAGTATGCCTTAACTCAATTGGTGCATGGGATTCAAACTGCCAAAGCAAAATTAGAAGACCCACAAAAGCCTCAAGGTGTTTTCTTATTAATTGGTCCAAGCGGTGTCGGTAAAACTGAAACAGCGCTCGCCCTCGCCCATGAACTCTATGGCGGTGAGCAACATCTCATCACTATTAATATGTCTGAATATCAGGAAGCACATACCGTTTCTACCTTAAAAGGCGCGCCACCGGGTTATGTCGGTTATGGGCAAGGCGGTGTCTTAACCGAAGCCGTGCGCCGCAACCCTTATAGTGTCGTGTTATTGGATGAAATTGAAAAAGCGCATCCCGATGTTCAAGAATTATTTTATCAAGTCTTTGATAAAGGCATGCTGGAAGATGGTGAAGGTCGCAGCATTGACTTTAAAAACACCACGATTTTACTGACCTCAAATACAGGTTCGAGTGCAATTATGCAAGCCTGTTTAAATCAACCTGTAGAAAATTGGCCTACTGCAGAAAAGTTAATTGAGCATTTAAAAACAAGTCTATCTCAACAATTTAAACCTGCATTTATTGGGCGAATGCGCATCGTACCTTATTTTCCGCTGCACGATGATCTTTTGGTTCGTATTATTCAGCACAAACTCGAAAAAATTATTACGCGTATCGAACAACAGTATGCAATACAGGTTCAATATTCTGATGATGTGATTGAATTAATTTTGCAGCGTTGTACTGAAGTAGATAGTGGCGCACGCAATGTCGACCACATCTTGAACGCTACCATTCTACCTACTTTAGCCACGCATATTTTAGTTGCTTTGGCAGAACAGCGCCTACCGAAGTTGATTTTGATGCATGTCGTCAATGATGAAATTCACTATCAACTAGATCCAGCAGAACCAACAACCAAACAAGCCTCCAATCCAGAACCTCAAGCTGCGGTTTAAAACTTTAAAATTGAGTTAATTTAGCTATATGGATATTTTATCTTTACTTGCACCTATTCAAGCACAATTGCCTTGTGGCGAAGATTATTGTTTTTCAAATGAATTTCATGCAATCAAACTCGCTAGAACTCAAGATGATACTTTACTGGAACAAGGGGATTGGGTCACTGCCCCCAAACAGGCAGATTGGGACTTTGTTGCAAATACAGTAATACATTTACTGCAAACGAAGACTAAAGATATTCGTTTGCTGACTTGGCTTGCTGAAGCATGGGCGAACTTATCTGGTTTTGAAGGGATCAGTAAAAGTCTGGAACTCAGCCATCGCCTCATCGCGCAATATTGGATAACGCTCCATCCTGAAATTGAAGATGAAGATTTAGACCAACGAATTGGACTATTACAAGGACAGATCAATCAATTGCCCGTCTTGATTAAAAAAGTTCCCTTGGTCAATCAGGCGCCTTTTTATTGCCTACTCGACTATGACAATTTTCTTTATCAGGAAAACATGCTTCGTAAGCAAGGCGATGATAGCAGCGTGGATCATTCCGCGGAATTGGCTCATTTAGAACAAGCCGTATTGGAGCTAAATCCAGACATTCAGCGCCAAAACTATCAATATTTTACAGAGATTTTACAGCACTGGACGACCTTAAAGCAGGTGCTAGATCATGTGCTGGGTTTAGATGCGCCAAGTTTTGCTGCAATTGATTCAAGCTTCAATAGCATTCATCTTAGTCTGAAGAAAATTTATAAAGTAGCATCACTTGAACAAAGCCCAGTCACTGCACTTACAGAAGTGACAGCTTTATCGCCCTCTATTTCACCTCCAGTCAGCATTCAATCGTCTACTGCACAACAACTGTCATTTCAACCACAGCAACAGTCACATCTAGAAAATCGTGAACACGCCATGCAAGTTCTGCAGGAAATTTCAGCATATTTTCAAAAAAATGAACCGCATAGTCCTGTCAGCTATTTACTGGAAAAAACCATAAAGTGGAGCCAAATGCCCTTGCATGAATGGCTAGCGCAGGTGATTAAGGATGAACATCCATTGAACATGCTACAAGACACGCTTGGCGTTCAATCCAACAATCAATACCAATCAGAATAAGTGAATCACCATGTTTAAAGCAGAAAAAATCCTTTGGGGTGAAGGCTTATTTTTACGTCCTCAGCATTTTCAAGTTCAAGATCGCTACCATGAACAGCGTTTGAATCACACCATCCGTGCCATGATTCCTCATGCCTATGGCATACAAAAATTAAAATTTGATGAAGCACAACTTGCAACACATATTCTTGCACTGCAAGAGGTACAAATGATTTGGCAAGATGGTGAAATTTACCATGCACCTGCACAAGACTTGCTACCTGCACCGTTGTTATTGGATGACCTGAATTTAAACACAGAGATGATGCTGTATCTAACTCTTCCGATTTTGCAGGCCAAGCAAAAAAATATAGCAGATGAAACACAGGCAATACCGAGTCGCTATCATAATTTTTTGCAGGAAACCCATGATTTATTTACCGATGCCAGCCCTGCTGAACTCAATTTTTTACATCGCCGCGCAGCATTTAAGTTATTAGAGTTGCATGTTCAGCCCAGTCAAAATCTGGATGGTTTTCTATACCTACCGATTGCGAAACTCAAACGCCATAGTTCAGGCAGTTTTGAGCTAGATTACCAATTTATTCCACCACTTTTGCATATTTCAGCTTCAGAAGTCTTAATCAATCACTTAAAACGTAGCCTAAACATCATTAAGGCGAAGATAAAAACCATTCAGGGCAATAATCGTGAAAATGAACAAAAACTGATTGAGTTCCGTTCAGGAGATATTGTTTCCTTTTGGCTAATCAATGTCTTAAATACAGCCTATGCCGAATTAAACCACCTATTACACTATCCACAGATTCATCCAGAACGCTTATTTTCAGAATTATTACGTCTAACTGGCTCATTACTGACGTTTTCAACTGCTTATAGTGTGGAGCATCTTCCACAATACCGACATTGCCAATTACAAGAGAGTTTTCAGCAGCTTGATCTCATCTTAAGAGATTTACTCGACACAATTATTTCCAATCGTTACTTCAGCATTGCACTGAAAGAAACCCGCCCATCATGTTGGGTCGGTAGCCTTGAATCTGACAAGATTGACCGTGATACGCGACTGTATCTTGCAGTTTCTAGCAGCTCAATGCAAACCCATGAATTAATTCAAGTCGTGCCTTTACGTTTTAAAGTGGGCAGTACCTTTGATGTAGAGCAACGTGTCATTGCCGCACTACCCGCAGTTCCATTGCAGCATTTAGTCCAAGTGCCAAGTGCAATTCCAGTACGTTCTGGGGTCAGTTATTTTGAAATTGAATCACATCATGAGCTTTATCAACCAATGCTGGAATCCACAACAATTTGTGTGTATATGCCCGCAGGCTTCCAAGATATCAGCATCGAACTGATTGCAGTACTTAATCATTAAGAGAAAAATTATGACTCAACCCATCGGCATGCCCTCTTTATTTGATGATGAAGAAATTGGTTCAGACTTATCTCACCTGTCCTTACCAACAGCTCAAACCACCAGTTTAATTGACCTCTTACATGATGGCTTTTATTTAGTTTTTCTGCTGCGTAATCATTATATCCCTACCCATCCGAGTGAGTTTCGTGAAAAGATTCTGGATGTACTCAGTCATTTTGAGCAACAGGCAAAACGCTTACAATTTTCTGCCGATGATATTCACAACGCCAAATATGCCTTTTGCGCTCTGATGGATGAAACCATTGCCACACAACAAGATAATGCCTATTTTGACTTGCAAAATACATGGCTCATCAGTCCTTTACAATTGAGTCTGTTTGGTTCGCAATTGGCAGGCTATCGTTTTTTTGAAATTTTGGAACAGTTGCGTAGTCGCGGTAAAGAACATTTAGCAGCATTAGAAGTATTGCATTACTGCCTGTTACTGGGTTTTCAAGGGAAATATCGACTGGAATCGGTGGAAAATTTAAATCATCTTGTTGCCCGTGTTGGCGATGAAATTGATTATCTCAAAGGGAAAAAAGCGGCATTTTCTCCATTTGCTGCCATTCCAGATCAAATTAAGCATCTGATTCATCATGAATTACCTTTTTTCTGGATTTTAATTTGCCTCTGCATGTTTACGGTACTGACTTTCGCTGGCTTAACATTCATGCTTTCTCAACAGAGCCAGAATGCCTTAAGTCCCTATCAAAATGTGATTTCGATACCTGTAGAAGAAGCACATATCACAATTCATTTACCCTAGTGGATGATGTATGGCACAGGAAAAAAAGACTTCTTTACGCATCTTACAACATAAGAAAAAGACCTTAGCTTCTCGCTTTTATGTACTGATCGGTTTTATTGCAGGTTTGATTGTTTCTACCCTGATTTTCTTATTATGGGTGAACAACTTTAATGGCTCTAATCTACAGACCTCGCCAATATTAGATGAATCAGAAAAGAAACAAATGCATCCATCAATCACGGTTCATGCTCCATGGGTTGATGAGGTTGTAACAGATGATCATGAAACTTCTTTATTAAGTGAAGATCATCATTTCATTCAGCCGAAGGACAAGGATTTAAATAAATTCTTTGAGCGCCCGACATCCAACAACACACCATCAAACGGCGCTCCAACGCCGCCTGCACAGCAAGTTGCTCCCTTTGAAAATACCGCACAGCATCCAGTAAAGCGCATCACGAAAGTTGAGAAAATTAATCCAGCAACAACGAAATCCACAACATCGACACAATCAGAAGCTGAAACAGCAACGCCTGAAGCAACACTAAAAATTACGGTGACACAAAGACCATTGGCTATAGATGAAGATCAATAACCTATGATTTTTGTGATTTTTTTCTGCTTTGTTGCTATTGCACTCGGATTAATGCTGCTCATGTCTTATGAGATACAGCATACATGCAGGCAGCGTTTACGGTCTTTATTGCCACAAAGTAAAACTAAAATAATCAATTTTTTGCACGTTATTCATCATTTATATCAGGCTGCTTCACCCAACAAACTACAATCACATTGGTATGTGCAGCAATGGTGGATTTTAATTGCGGGGCTAATTTTATTGACCAGTGTTCTGACTTTTGCTTTTACCCAACCCATTCATTCCACACGAATTGAAGCTGAATATTTAAAAGAAACTGACCCACAAATTTATGCCTTACTTCAGGGAGAAATGCTCAGTCCTCCCCCAGAAGAAGATGCTATTTTGATTCAAGATGCAATCATAGAAACGACTCAGCTTGAACAAAGCTATCAAGCACAACATTCCGCCGAGGGCAGCGTGGATGCTGCTCGTATTGAAACGCCCGTTTTTCATAGCCATGCACATTTAGATTCTGCTTTACTGGATCGTAAATGGGACAAAATCAACCCACGCTATAAGCAACGTCTGCTGATGGTATTTAAAATTATGCGAGAACAACACGGTTATGAACTGGTCTTACTTGAAGGTTATCGTAGTCCAAGTCGTCAGAATATGTTGTCGACTAATCCAAATACTACACGCGCCAAAGGCTATCAGAGTTATCATCAGTTTGGTTTAGCTGCCGATATTGCTTTTAAACGTAATGGTAAAATTGTTATTTCGGAACGTGATCCTTGGGCAATGCGTGGCTATCAACTGTATGGTGAGGTGGCTGAATCGGTAGGTTTGACTTGGGGTGGTCGCTGGAAATCAATCCAAGATTATGGTCATACTGAATACCGTATGCCTGGTTTAAAAAAGACCAAAGAAATGGCTGAACAGTTAATTGCAGAGGGTCAATTGCGATAGTTGAGGGGTTGTAAAAACAAAAGCAACTCAATTTTCAGCCTCTATACCAAGTTAATCATATTTAACTTTTTCAGATATAGGTCATAAGTGAAATAACAAGACATAAAAAAGACCCTTGAAAATCAAGGGTCTTTTAAAAATTTGGCGGAAGCGGTGTCCGTCAAATTAAACCACTATCTATATGTTTTATATTATATATAATTAATTATATTTTTTCTTACTACAATCCTTACTACAAAAAATTTTGTTACATTTAGCCTGATTTTTAGGACATGACTTATACCATTTATCGGTTTATCAATCGTATTTAATAGCGAGGATAAAATAGATTAAGATTTTAAGATATTGAATTATTTAAACATTAAAAATAAAGAATGACTTTCTTATAGACTAGCCTTAGCTGATTTGATGTAAAAGCTTATTGACTCATTTTTTAACCACTGATAGCGTATTTATTACACAGCAAAATCTGTGTTCAGGCGTGGAAACCTGATACGATCTAGGTGCATAAAATGTCGCACTTGCGGCTATTTTTTTGCTTACTGTTTTATGCAGTCTTTATGGCAGCATGACAGGGCAACTTCGTGTTGGCTGATCCTAGATTCAGTATTTCCACCCCTGTCTGTTGCCACCTCAGCTCTGTGGAAATGAGTTGTGGTGGTGTATATCCCAATCTAGGAGTGCATCATTATGCAAAATCAAATTTCAGCAAAGCGTATCGTCACACAGTTGATCCAAAACGTTGCCAAGAAAATCCCAACCGAAGATCTGCAACGTCTTACAGATCTTTATGTTCTCATTGAACGCTTAGAAGATCAGACTCAACCAAATGACAGTCATACCCCCTACACGACTCAGCCTAAAAATGTAGCCACACAGTATCCTGAAATGTGGTCAAAACGCACTAAGCTACATCCTAAACGATCTCATTTTAAAAATTAAGATATTAGGCTGGGAATGTTTTGATCAAGCATCAAAGCATTCCCTTTTTTAGAATTCAAAATCTTGTAAATTATTTCTCTTCGGTTCTGGTGTTTTAGGCACAATTTTCATGTCTTGTTTACGCTCAGTTTCCTCATGAGGCTTCTTGTGATCATAAGGTTCTAGGTAAGATCTAAGTTCGTCCATGCAGTCTTTGATATCAAGCCTTGAAGCATCATTCGCATTGATTAAATGTGAATTTGTGTCATTAAGATATGGTCTAGGATGATTGAGATCGATCATCTGCATGTAATGATCCATGGTGTTTAAAAATCCCAAGATATTTGGATCATCTTTTTTAAATAGATGGATATTTTGAATGAGTTTTTCCGTACACAACCTAAACTCTTGAGCAAATTTTAGTTTTTCCTCTGTTGGATAGCGATTCCCTTTTTTGTTTTCATCTATTAAGAAACGGATATGATCTGTGATTTGATCATCCACCCTTTCCGCATAGACCCTCATCATGGTGAAGTCTTGGTCAGGATGTTGTTGCACGATGTTATTGATGAAATGACTCAAGCGGTATTTAGGAAAAATACGTTGTATCGACCAATCTAGCGCTGTTGATATAAATTGATGAGCTTGCTTAAATCGTTGCTCATATTCATGACTTCGCTCAGCACATTGTCTAACTCTTTTTCGATGCTTTTCTCGGGATATTGCAAACTTGACCAGTTGATCGTATGTAGCATCTCTAAACTGCTCGAATAACTGCTGAGCCTTGCCTCGATATACCTCTGACACTGCATTTGAAACTGTTCTGATTGGAGATAGGTATTCAGAGACTCTTTCAACAACGGCACCAAGATATTGGATAAATCGGTTTGATTTGGTACGTCGATGTTGCTGGATAAATAATTCTGATACTGCTGGATCTGCTGATCCTTGTGCTGTAGCTCGCTGTTCAATTGTTCGATCAATTGTTGCAATTTTTCTTGATAAGCTTGCTGCAATGCGATGGTATTGTTGGCTTCTTTGATCTCGTCCTTCATCTCTTGCAAGTAACTTTTCAAAGCTTGATTTTCTTGTTGTAACAATTGCAGTTGTTGCTGAGTCAGGTGTTGTAACTCGGTATGGAATTCGGGCATTTAGATACCTCTTATGCTGTTGTAAATTAAAATAAGACTGTTGCTGAAAGTCAGTATCAGCAATAGCACTAAAATGAAGGTAGGTGTTTTGGCGATGCCCTGCTGAATCTCCTCTATGGTATTGAGATCGGGCTTCATCTTGAGTTGTTGATTGATCTCCTTGAATCGTGATTCGCTTGAGATCGAAGAATTCAAAACCAATTTTTTGATTTTCTCTATCGTCTCTAAGATCTCCAAATGTGATTGTTGATGACTTTGCATCTGTAGAAGAATTTCCCCCATCTGATTGTTCTGCTGTTCGTTCTCCTCCTCGAGATGGATCTTGTAGCGTTGTAACTTCTTCAACTGCTGACTCAACTGCGTATGTGCTTCGTTGATCATGACCAATTGCTGCTGATAGTGGTTCAGGGTCTCGATATGTTCGTTCATTGTACTGCTGGCGTTTTGTTCGTACGTCTTGAATGCGTTGCTCAGCTTCTCGCAATGCTCGAGTCCGTTCTGTAAGCTTTCTTGAATCCTTAATTGATGGAGATCCAAGAGTGTCTCTTCTTCTTTGATCTTCAAGGTAATCTGAGAGGTAAAACTGTTCGTCATAATATGCAGCCTTTAATCTGTCTGTACCTGCTTCGGTACGAAGTGAAATATAGTTTTGTCCGACCCGTGTGATCGTACCGATTTCAGAGAGTGCTTGTAGAACGGTAGGACGGTCATAGACCACGCCTTGCAACATTCGGTGCTCGATAAATTGATTAATCAACTCAATGCGTGTTGCCTTAGGCTGTTCAATCAAATTGGCTCGTAAAGCAGCCGCATTCTGCTTAAGTGCATGGTGTTGGAGCTGTAAGCTTCTCGCTCGAGCAGGATCGTCAGGTCTTGCCCAGTCATATTTATGGTTGAAGTAATCTCGCAGTGGATCGAAGTAATGCCGATGCCCAAGCGGTGCAATATTGAGAGATTTCTCAGTGCTAAGTTCAAGACGAGGAATCAGGACATGGATATGTTTCGATCGATTCTCTTCTTCGTGCATCACAGCCGTCATGTGATACTGATGTGGCTTTAAGCCAGCAAAAGCATGCTGTTCAAATGCATCAAGTACCTCGTTGATTTCATCGATACCTACTTCATCTTCTGCGGCCCATGCAATCACCACTGAGGTATAGCGATATTTATGCGGTGAGCTTTGTGCAATCGAAGCAAAGGTCATCGGATCACCACGAAGTACTTCTACACCCGTACGTGGCAAATTCAGATGATCCTTATCATCCATCACATAAGCAGCAGCACGAAATGGATCACCTTTGCCATGGGGTAGAAACTTAATAATCATGCTTCTTCCCTTTGGGTGGTCACATAACGTAAAGCCTGTTCTTTCCGACGTTCAACCTGATATTCAGAGCGTGTGATGATGGGTAAAGGATCTAGATGCCGATGGAGCAGTTGTTGAATATTTTCTAAGACAGCCAAGCATTGGATATATGAAAAATCCATCTTCTGTTTTTGTTGGCTCAGACAAAGGATATTCAGAGATTTGGCGATTTGATTGATGTTATTGCCAATCCGCCCTAGCTCTCTAAGAAACTCAGGATCGAGTTTGCAATAGGATGTGGCTACACGACTGACTTTTGTGGCTACATTCTTCACACGTACGATGCTGTTTTGAGATTCGATCTCTCGCGGGACATAGGGCTGACTCGTTGCATACTCATGTGCAATAAGTGCATGGACTAGGTCGGTAAAACTAATGCCTTTCCACTCGAGCAACTGTTCAAGCTGCTCCGCCTGTAGATCTAAAGGTAATCCTCCCTAAAAATAATTGAGTTTAAAAGTAGAAAATCGAATAACCTTGATTTAAGGAGATTTTCTATGAAAACATCTAAGTATTCAGACAGCTTGATCATGAGTATCTTGAAGCAAGCTGAAGCAGGAACACCCATACCGAACTTGTGCCGCGAACATGGTATGAGCTCTGCTACATTCTACAAGTGGAAGTCCAAATATGGCGGCATGGATCTTTCAATGATGACGCGGCTTAAAGAACTTGAGGCTGAAAATGCCCGTTTAAAACGCATGTATGCTGATGAGCGGCTAAAGTCAGACATCTTGCAAGATGCACTTTTAAAAAAGTTTTAAGGCCTGTTCAGCGAAAGTCACTTGCTCAGCAAGCTACTGAGCAATTTAAGATTTCAATCAGCATGGCCTGCTTAATTTTTAAAGTCAGTCAAACGTGTTATCGCTATAAAGCTCGTTTGGATCAGGAGAATATTCAAATCGCAGATTGGCTGATTAAACTGACCAATGAACATAAGACTTGGGGCTTCAAACTCTGCTTTTTGTATCTGCGTAATATCAAAAACTATCAGTGGAATCATAAACGTGTCTATCGCATTTATAAGGAGCTTGAGCTTAATTTAAGAATCAAGCCTAATAAGCGGATTAAACGAGAACAGCCAGAACCCCTTGCAGTACCGACAGCTAAGAATGAATCATGGTCAATGGACTTTATGCATGATCAACTCAGTGATGGACGTAGTTATCGAGTTCACAACGTGATTGATGACTATAATCGCAAGTCATTGGATATATTGATTGACTTTTCATTGCCAGCAGAACGTGTACTGAGAGGACTTGATCAGCTCATTGAATGGCGAGGCAAACCTAAACGCATTAGAACCGACAACGGCCCAGAGTATATAAGTGAGCTGATGGAAAAGTGGTGTGATCAGCATGGTATTGAGCATGTATTTACTCAACCAGGCAATCCACAGCAAAATGCGAGGGCGTTCAAAATTCTGTGTCAGTAAATTTGACTAGATTTTAATTATATCATCTAATCGACCTTCAAAGTAAATGGATAATTGAGTAATCGTTTGTCCCCATTCCTGAATAGGCATTGTCCATTT
>NZ_VPBQ01000002.1:0-25074 GCF_013418635.1 Acinetobacter sp. YH12131 | reverse complement strand
GGGTCAATACAAGTCCACTCAATGCAGAACAAATCCGAGTCAAACTACATGAAGAATACGAAGTGTCCGTGTCTGTTGAAACCATTCGTAAGTTTTTACGTGATTCAGGTATGGTCTTCAAGCGTACCCGTCATAGCTTGAAAAAAAAGAGATCCGATTGCATTTGAACAAGCAACACAGCAGATTGAAAAATTACGAGAGCAAGCGGCACGTGGTGAAATTATATTAGGTTATGTTGATGAAACAGGGTTTTCATCTACACCTGATAACCGCTATGCGTGGACAAAGATAGGTGATGTTCATGCGGTTGATGCAATAAGATTAAAACGAGTTAATGTCATGGGGTGTTTGCTTTCAACGGGGAAACTGGTGACAAGTTGTTTACAAGAGTCAGTTACAAGCACTTGGTTTTATGCCTATTTAACTGGAATAGCTCAACAAGTAAAACAGACTTATAACCTTCCATTGGTTCTTATTGTTGATAATGCCTCGATTCATAGAAGTAAAAAGATGGCTGATTACAGAGAGCTACTTAAAAGTAACTTTTCGACGAATTTGTATTTTATTCCAGCTTATAGCCCTGAGTTAAATCGAATCGAGATGGTATGGAAGCAGATGAAATATTATTGGCGAGATTTTCAAGTCATGACAGCTGATAAAATAGAGCAATGGGTGGAGAGAGTATCAAACCAATTCGGAAAAGAATACATGTTTACTTTTTAATGACAGCTTATCATCGCCGCAGTTTGGTGGAAACCAAGATGGATTGCATCAAATTATTAGGCGATAAATTAATGGCAAGAAGCTTTCCTAGTCAGGTGAATGAAATTCATGCACGTGTAGCAGTCCTCAACAGATTTACGGAATTAGGTCGACCACTTACCCAAGTTACGCCTTAAATTTGGCTCAATTAGGGGCGCTTTGCATTTCAAATCTTTGTGCAACAAAGCCGTATTCACATATAAAAAGCACAAAAACAAAATTATTTACACCCTCAAATTTATTTACAGGCTCACTCAAAACTATCTTTCTCTTAAAGCCTCTTGCGCTTTATTAAATGGTTTTATTAGATAATCTAAAATCGTTTTCTCCCCTGTTTTAATATCGACTGTTGCAACCATGCCAGGAGTAATACTGAATTGTTTGCCTGCTTTATTCATCAATTTTCCTGAATCCGTTCGAATATACACTCGATAATAAAATTGATCTTGCTTAACTTCATCTCTCAATGTGTCTGGTGAAATAATTGAAACTTTTCCTTTCAACCCACCATAAATAGAATAATCATAGGCAGTGATCTTCACGAGTGCATCTTGCCCAGGATGAATAAAAGCAATATCTCGCGGTGAAATACGTGCCTCAACCAAAAGTTGTTCATCCAGAGGAACAATTGTCATCAACTTGCCATTTTGAGAAATCACTCCGCCAATAGTCATAACATCAATTTCTTTAACAATTCCTCGTACAGGTGATTTAAAAAGAGTACGATTTAAAGAGTCTGATTTACCTTTTACGACTTGTAATTGCGTTTCGATATCTGTGTTGGCTTTTGCCAACTCTTCTCGAGCTTTTACCAAATATTGATTTCTCACATCATTCATTTGATTGCGCAAATCAGTTGCTTGGCGCTTGAGCCGCAATACTTCGACTTCACTAGCTGCACCTTTAGCTACTAATGGTTCAGTCATTTGTAGCTCCTGTTCAACTAAAATAAGTGCCTGTTGTAAACCTGACAAAGATTCTTCTATATTAGATCGTCGTGAATGATACAGTGCTGTTTCTTCTTCAACTAAACTTCGCTCTTTAAGTACTTCACTCGGAAACTTTAAAGCAGTTCCATTGACTTCTGCACGTAATCGCGCTGCTGTTGCTTGTGATGCCAGTAGTAAGGAAGCAGATTCACCAACATTTGATGCAAAGCGAGTTGGGTCAAGTTGGGCAAGTACCTGCCCTTCTTGTACGATTTGCCCTTCATGCACATAAAGCTTTGTTAAAATTCCACCTTCAAGAGACTGTACCACTTGTTCTTTAGATGAAGGAATGACTTTACCAGTACCAGTTGAAACCTCTTCAAGTTTAAAAAACCATGCCCAGATCAATAAAGCCAGAAGCCCCGAACAAATAATCCAAATAAATAGACTGGGTCTGGGCAATGGTGGTTCTAAATCTTGAACTTTTACAGCATCTTTTCTTTCTATAGGATTTCTAATCATGATGCTGTACTCGCTATATTGGTTTGAGTATTACCTAATACTTGCTCTTTAGGACCATCCATAACAATTTTTCCATCATGTACTACAATAATTCGATCCACCAACTCAAGTACTGCTCGACGATGGGTTGCAATGACTAACGTTCTTTGGCCCAACCAGCCTTTCAGGTTGTCAATCAATTGTTTTTCAGAAACGTCATCGATTGCGGCTGTCGGCTCATCAAGCAATAGAATATTTGGTTGACGAAGTAATAATCGTGATAAAAGTAAAGCTTGACGCTGGCCACCAGAAAAACCAACACCACCTTCTAAAATTTGATGATCTAAACCTTCTTTCTTATCTAATACAAAGTTTAATGCCCTAGTGAGCTTGAGCACATTTAAAAGCTCTTGGTCAGTCGCCAAAGGTGAGCCTAATGTTAAATTTTCACGTACAGAACCAAAAAACAAATGTGCATTCTGATTGAGTAAGCCCATATCTCGACGTACATCAGTTGGATCAATTAACCCCAAGTCAACCCCATCTAAATTGATTTTCCCTTGAACAGGTTCTTGCATCCCTGATAGCAACTGTAATAGCGTTGATTTACCTGCACCATTACGACCTAAAATCGCAATTTTCTCACCCGCTTGAATTTCAAGTTTAGGAATGATGAGAGTAGGTTTTGCATCGTTTTCACTATATTTGAAGACAATATTATTAAGTTCATAATGTCCATTCAAAACAGGTCTATGAATTAAATGTGCATTTGGTGCTTGGTCAACTGGTTTCTTCATAAGCTCATCTAAACTTGTCTTAGCAACTTTAGCTTGTTGAAAACGCCCTAGAACTCCTGAAATCTGTGCAATTGGTCCAAGCATACGCGATGATAAAATTGAACAAGCAACTAATGCACCTGTAGTCATTTCCCCTTTCATCACAGCAAAACATCCAACAAGGACGACAATCGCAAAAGTAAGCCCTTGCACTTTCTGAGTCCACGCCCCCACAATTCCAACTAATTTCCGCTGGCGCATTGAAATATCTGCAGCAGCTTCATTCATGTGATTCCATTGGTTCTGAAATCGAGATTCCGCTCGCAATAACTTAATATCTTCTATACCTTGAACAGCTTCCACCAGTGTTGCATTGCGAATAGCACCTTCACGCATTCCTTCAGATGCTAATTTTGCCAATGGCTTTTGAATCAAAATTCCAGGAATAATCATTAAAGGTACAACCAAAACCATTACCCAAAACAGATTGCCACCGATCAGCCAAAAAATTGCCAAAAACAAAAAGAAGAAAGGCAAATCTGCAATCGCTGAAATGGTTGTAGAAGTGACTAATTCACGAACACCTTCTAATTCACGTATTTGCGAAATAAACGTACCTGTGGATTTGGATCGCTCTTTATTTTTAATTCTTAAAGCATGACCAAATACCTTATCTGAGATTTTTAGATCTGCACGTTTTCCGATAATGTCTGATAAATAAATACGTGCAACTCGTAAACAAAATTCAAATATTGCTGCAATTAGTACACCACCAGCTAATACCCATAAAGTTGGAACAGACTGTGCAGGAATAACTCGATCATAAACATTCATAGAAAATAAAACTGTCGCCAAGGCAAGGATATTGGCCATTAATGATGCAAACATCACATCCAAATAGCGCTTCCAATCTCTTAGTACAATCGTCCAAAACCAGTTCTGCTCATATGGTTTAATATATTCATCAATACGGACATCAGGAATTGATTTCTCAGGTCTTAAAATATAAACATTGTTCACATTTTCTTTTAATAGCTCTACAGTAAGTACCTGTGCTAATCCCTGATCACCACTAAACTGAATATTTGCATTCCCATTGACATCGAGTTGATTCAATACGCCAACTTGTCCATCTTGCATTTGAATAAGAAGTGGTAAACGCCACGGATTCAAAATATCTTCACTAAATTCAGTTTTTCTTAGACTCATCCCGATCTGACGGCTCACCAAAATCAAAATATCATCAAGTGACTGGCTCGGATTCCAATCGAGTTGCAAGCGTAAACGCTCTTCAGATGGTTCGATACGATAATGTTTTGCAATTGCTAGAACGGCTTGAAGCCATGGCTGATAATTCATAGTTTTGCTCATGGTAAAATTTCAAACCCTTGAATAGAAGTATTATTTAGTTGATAAAATGCTCTTGAAGCACCAGTAACATAGATATACTGAATTAGGGCCGCGTAAATATCATATCTTGCATTTTCAATTTCCTGTGCGGCAGCATGAATTGCTTGTTCAGAATTCAATAAATCCACCACTGTGCGGGTGCCTAATTTATATTGTTCTTGATACAACTCTTTTGTCCGTGCCGTGGTTTCTTTTCTTAAAGCTAGAACATCCATTTGCTTTTGCTTATTTTCGACCTGTACACGAATGAGCTGTACCTGATCCAAAACATCTAAATAAACTGTGTTAACTGCTGCTTTTGCTGCTTCTTCCGCATAATTAGCAGAACGGAGTTTTGATCGGGCTGCCCCGCCTTGAAAAAAGTTGCTATTCGCTTCCACCATAATGGAGCTATAAAAACCATCATCTTCATTATTATTCGGATTTTTTCCATTCAAGGCCTGATTTAAACTGCCCTTAATATTAATTGTTGGATATGTACTTAGTTTCGTTTGTTCTTTTTGAAATTTGGCAATTTGTACTGCTGCCTGAGCTGCTATCATCTTAGGAATTTGAGTAAAGTTTGGGGCATTGTATAAACCCGCATTACGAATGATCGTATCTGGAATATGCATCTTCACATGAGAGACGTCATAGCCTAGTAGCATTTGTAACTTTTGCTGATATTGCTTTAATTGCGTTTCTTGTATGAGTAAATTTGATTGGGCCGCTTCTAAATTTGACTGTGCCTGAATCGGATCTGCCTGACTACTAATACCCGCTTTAGCCCGTAAATTAGCGATTTCTGCAATTCGAGCAATTCCTTTGATTTGTTGATTAGCAATACGAACGATTTCTTGATAACGGTTAATATTGACCATCGCATTCGCTGTTTGATATGCAATATCATCAATGCTATTTAATGTATTTGCTTGTTCTCGTAATAACTTCGCTTCTTCTATATTGATATCGCTTTTGATTTTTCCAAAATCATATAAAACCTGTGTCGCTGATAAACTGTAAAGCTGTCTTCCCCGTTCGCCAGTCGTTAAATCAGCTGTACTAATACCACCAGAGATTTGAGGAAAATATTGTGCTTTCGCCGCATCAATGTTTGCACCTTGGCCTGCAATAGTAGCAATACTCTGAGTGATTTCAGGTCGACGCTGTAGCGCTTGATGAATTGCATCAAAAAGTGTTAGCTCAGCTTCAGAGTTAATGCTTATTTTTTCCATACCTTTAAGTTGTTGTTGAATACCACTCAATTTGATAACTGGCAAAGTATCTTGCGCTGTCTGCTCACCCCATGAGTATTTACTTAGTTCTTGAATACTCACTTGATTCAAATCTGCAGGTTGCGACGAAAAAAACTGTTCGATGTTTGCTTTAGCTGAGTCTAAATAATTTTTTGGTTTTGCTGCATAAATAGGCATTATTGGTGCACAAAACGGAAGAAACAGCACAAGCCATATCTTTGATTTTATAAAATTCATGATTTAAGCATCTTGGTAAATTCATACCGTGGGAGTTTTTCAAATGCTGCATCATAGCATTAAATGAGTACTGTAATTGCAGCCATTTTCATTACAATTTTTATCTATCTTTATCCAAAATTAACTTAAGATAAATTCAAATTTAAAATGAATGAAAGGAGCGTTATGTTTGACACAGTGTCTTCACCTTCCGCTGCAGGAGTTACTTTGACAGTAATGCCGTTTTCAAGGTCTTCAGCTGTTAATGGACGGTTAACCAGTTCAGTGCCATCTTGATCTTTGATCACAACAGTATCACCAACGCTATAACCCGCATCTTTCGGGAAGGTTACTTTTGCATCAACTTTGCCATTCTCATCAACATCTGATGGGTTAATGACATCATCACCGCCATCTTGAATTTCAACAACTGGCGCACCTGTTAGGTCTTTTTCACCGTCACCGTCAACATCGCCCGGAACTACCAAGTCAACTGTTGAATTATCGCTGCCTTCTGGTGACGTATTGCCAGCTTTATCGGTCACTGTTGCGGTAACAACTGTATCTTTACCTTCCGCAGCAGGAGTTACTTCAACAGTAATACCATTGTTGTTAATGTCATCTTTGCTTGATGCTGTAACTTCAATTTCTTCTATTGAACCATCTGGATGAGTGATCGTAATCTTATCACCCTCTACAACTGGCTCGGTCGGCTTAACAGTCACTGTAACTTTGCCGTTGACAAGATCAGTTGGATTGATAACACCATCACCACCATCATTAATCTCAACAGTTGGTGCTGTAGGTGCTGTAGTATCTTTCGGTTCTTCATCCTTGTCATTGTGATCAATAATTGCTGCAGCGCCACCAACTACAGCAGCACCCACCAACCAAGGTAACAATCCAACGAGTTGACTGCTTTCAACAGCAGGCAATAATGCTTCTAATCCTGGAATGCCTTTAAAACCCGATACGCCATCAAACCAATATAGAACACACCCATCTTCTTCAAAAACCAAATCTGAAGCGACATCGTCATATGTTATAAAAAAATTCTCAATAACAACAACTTCACCATTTTTTAACTTAAGCACTAAGTTATTGCCATCACGGATAAATTCGTCGACGTCATCACGGCTCATTTTAGCATGAACAATAGAAGCTTCGGTTAATGTAATCTGTGTCGCATTTACTGTAGACTTATTTAATGAGTCTTTCTCAATTACAATAAAATTAGTCATATTTTTACCCAAAAAATTATATTCTTTTATCTTCTAAAACTTTAACTATTTAGTAATGCCTGTAATTTCGACAGTTACACGGCGGTCAGGCTAAACAAGCTTTGAGTTCTTCACGCTGTTTTACATCAAAACAACCATTCGTCACAGGTTGATTTTTGCCTGCACTAGACGTTGAAATATTAGGGTCTGTTGACATTTACTGTTCATAATTAAACCTATAAAGGTAGCCATAAAAATATACAGGCTAAGGCAACAGCACTTTGATAATTTCTTTTGAGCTTGTCATATCGGGTAGCTATTCCTCTAAATTGCTTTAATCTACAAAACATATTTTCAACTAAATGCCTGATTTTATATAAATACCAGTCCATATGATCATTGTTCGATTGGCTATTTATTTTCTTTGGTATATTCGCTTTTGTCCCTGTTTTTCTGATCTGTTCACGCAGTGGTTCTGAATCATAGCCTTTATCTGCGCAGACCACTTTTGTCTCTTTTAAGTCTAATGTTGATATTAAATCAGGTGCAACTTTGACATCATGTGTGGTTCCATCGGTAATCATGAAATCAATAGGATTGCCATTTGCATCAACAATCAAATGTATTTTTGAGGAGTTTCCTCCTACACTTTTAGAAATGGATTGATTCGCTATACCGGCAGAATGTTGATGAGCACGTACGTGAGAGCCATCAATAAAAATCCATTCCATATCGGGGCATGATGCTAATAATTTGAATAATCTAAGCAACTTACCACTGCTTGACCAACGATTAAAACGTTTGAAAATAGAGTTTGATTGACCGAAATAGGAAGGAATATCTCGCCACGGACAGCCTGTTCTAATTCTATAGAGAATAGCTTCAATAAAATTACGTAAGTTTGAGTTGTGATGAATAGATAAATTACGCAAAATAGTTTTCAACTTTTGCCAGTGTTGATCTGTCAGCATGGTACGAGGCATAGCGAATAGTAAAATTGGGTTTGGCGATTTGATTTTACTACTTCGCTATTTTTTAAGCTAAAAGTGTCAACACACCCTATTTTCAGATACACCGTTTTGAACCAACAGGTTGCGTACTGTGTCTGCACGGTTTTGCCCCAATTGATTGTTATAGCTATCACTTCCCAAACGATCTGTGTGACCAACTAAATTAATGCGGCTTACAGAAACGAAGTTGTTATGAATTTGCGAAGCAACATTCAAGACCTCTTGACGCCCCTTTGGCAGTAAATCATTCAAGGAAGAACCGTTAAATTTAAATAAAGTGTCCGCAGCTAAATCCACTCGTATTATCTGTTCCTGAGCAGCAACCTTGTGCTTCACCTCACAACTTAAAGGCTGACCATTATTGGAAATAAAAGGTTTACCGTTTATATTGACAGAGAGTACAAATTCATTGCTTGTTAGCTTTCCTACGTTTAAGTCAACATCACAACTTTGGCATGATTCTTCAGTACAGTTTTTTACTTTGAAATTATATGTTTCTGGTTTCAATGCATATTGAGCCGAATTATTTATATAAAAATTTCCAGCTTTAATACTGTCAATATAAAATTCAATCGGGCAATTTTGCTGTTCTGCTGTATCACCACCACAAAGCTTCTCATCTCGCTTTAATACAATAGGTTGATTATTTTCTTGCGTTTTTTTCTGAAAACGTAAATCTGATGGCTTCGTATATGGGCTTGATGTGCAAGCCGCTACCCCCAATGAAGCTACAACAGCTAAAAGTGACAATCTCAACATAACTATCCCTTGTGGACTTAGAACAATTTAAGGAACAATTTCAAGCACATTTCCTACACAAATATCTTTCCATGAATCTACTGAAAAATTATTATTGTGACGCAGTGCACATTTTAACATCTTTATATCAAAATAAATGTATATTTTGAACATTTATTTTTTGTGTCAACTGTATCACTTTATAGTTTTATTAGAAATACTTAACTAGATAGTGAACCGTACCGGGTTTGTCGGAGACTCAATATTCTGAGAGACTATTCCGATGAAAAAACCAAACTATACCCCCGAAATTTGAGAAAGAGCGGTTCAATTACTAATTGAATCTGAAAAAGATTATCCTTCTACTTGGGCAGCAATCACAGCTATTGCTCCTAAAATCGGTTGTACTCCTGAAACATTGCGTGTTTGGTATTTAAAGCATATGGATCAACTAAATCCTGCCAAAGTACAACAGATATCTGACCAAGAAAAAATGAAGCAAATGGAACGTGAAATTAAAGAATTAAAGCGTGCCAATGAAATTCTACGCAAAGCAGCCGCTTTTTTCGCCCAGGCGGAGCTCGACCGCCCTCACAAATAATGGTGGATTTTATCCATAATAAAGAGCTGTACGGAGTCGAGGCGATTTGTAGAATTTTACCGATCGCCCCTTCAACCTATTATCGGACTCTAGATCTCTGTGATGAGAAGCATTGCACGATCGAGGCATGCCAAAGAATGTGATTCATCATTCCGATAGAAGTGTTCAATATCTTTCTATTCGCTATACCAATCGTTTTGAAGCAGCAAATTTACGAGCATCAGTCGGTACAACGGGTGATTCATACGATAATGCTTTGGCTGAAACGGTGAATGGCTTATACAAAACAGAGGTGATTGAATATCTAAAAGCAGATTGGCAAGGTTTAGCACATGTACAACTTGCGACACTAAATTGGGTAGATTGGTTCAATAAAGAGCGTGTACATAGTGCACTAGATTATGTATCGCCTTTTGAGTTTGAAGCAATGTACTATGATAAGGTTAACACGTTAGGTCAGGTGGCCTAACTTAAATAAAAAAGTCTCCGACAAACCCAGTACGGTTCAGTGCACGGTAGGGCTTACATACGCGAGGACGAAAGCTGTATTTCTTGGCGCAGTCGAGCAGTTTGGGATTCCATTTATGCTGCCCCTCCTGATAGGCATCCCGTTCAATCATGATCGTTTTAGCGTTATCAAACAGGATTTCTTGAGGTACTCCTGCAAAGAACTGAAATACATTTTCTAGACCATCGATCCATGCATCCGTACGTTCATGATCATAAAATTTCACGAAAGTCGCTCTGGAATACCCTAATGTTGCGACAAAGGCTTTTAAAGTCGTGTTGTTGCGTCGAATTGTCGTGAAATCTACTTGCATTTGTTGGCCAGGTTGGGTTTCAAAACGAATGATCGGTTCTGGTTTAGCAACTGGTTTTAATGTTGCAAGATATTCCCTCAAGATCCTGATCTTTCCTGGATATCCCAACCTTAAAATTTCCTGGTAGAGCACAACAGCAGGAATCCATTCAGGATGAGCTGCGTTTACACGTTGGAGTAAATAGGGTTTGTATGGGTCAAGGATACTTATTCTAGGCTGTATACGCTGATACTGAGGTGTGGTGTTTTGCCGTAAATATTTACGTACGGTATTTCTGGACACCCCCAGTTCACGACTAATGGCTTTAATAGATTTACCTTGTTGATGAAGTATTTGGATTGTCACTGCTTGCTCCAAAGTTAACATGTTGAGCAGTCCAAAATGACCGCTATATTAACCAAGGGGGTCAGTTTTTAAATGCCATTAGGGGGTCATTTTTACACTGCCGCTAACAGCCAAAGGCTCTCACCACCTGAGCCATGACAGTATCCATTCCTGCTCGCATATCCATGGGCTGGGTAGAGAGCCAAATTTCATTGATACGGATCATGTTGCCAGTGCCTTGAGTAATTCTGCCAAGGCAGGTATTTCTGATGTCTGCCATTTTAGCTGAATATCATTATTCGTATGAGGCACGGTGATACACAACGTGATCCTCTCATCAATAGGTTGGCTGATTGCAGCAGTGTAAGGCAAAGCAATAAATGCTGGATTCACATGAGTAGGATCCTGCACGGCACCATCATGATGGCTGAAGATCCTGATCCAACGACTGACAAGGTTGGCATTAATACTATGTTGCAGTGCGACCGAAGCGATCGAGGTATTAGGATTTTTGCAGGCATTGACAATACTGAGTTTGAATTCTTTGCTGTATGTTCTGCGTTTTTTAGCAATAGGAGGTGTTGCTGAATATATATCCATGTTCATGGATTAAGTCCCCACTTGTTTTTAGGTGGGGACTAAATTAAGGCTTATAGGATCGCTTGGTAAGGCTGTGTTAGCCGGATGCTTACTAAAATGGCACAAGGCAAGTGAGTAGTAAGTGTCCATTCTTAATAAGAATTGGTATCCAAGTAGCTGTTGATTTTGCACCAAGCACTTGAAACGCCCGTATCAGCCTCGTTACAACCGGGATTGCTTTGGTGAACTGATTCAAATCGATAGCTCATACCATGACTGGTTTGATGGATGAGCCCCTAAATGCTGTCTACTGGTGTTTATCGATGATGCCACAGGAAAATTGCAGCATTTACGCTTCTGTGAGTCGGAATCAGCCTTTGACTATATGATTTCAACACGTTTGTATGTCGAACAGCATGGTAAGCCTTTAGCGTTTTACAGCGACAAACATTCAGTCTTCAGGGTGAATCAAAGCAGCAAGAAAGACACCAAGATTACGCAATTTGGGCGCGTACTCAGCACCCTGAATATCGATATTATCTTCGCCAACTCACCACAAGCCAAAGGCTGTGTAGAACGGGCGAATAGAACCCTTCAGGATCGTGATCAAAGAGATGCGCCTGGAAGGCATCTGTTCGATTGAGCAAGCGGAATGCCTGGCTGCCCTGCTTTATACAGCAATTTAACTAACTGTGCGAAATTCCCCATCTGTAATCTTTGATTTAGGTGGGGATAGATAGCACGACTTTGGGACTTACTCAGGTCTTTCTTGGTTTTGTATGTACTCTTGAAAGATAGTATTGCTCAAGCTCATCAATAGGCATCGGTTTGCCAAACAAATAGCCTTGATAATGGTAACAGCCTTGTTTTTCTAATATATCTCGTTGGGCTTCAGTTTCAACTCCCTCAGCAATTAAAGAAATTCCCAAAGTTTTAGCCAAAACAATAATCATTTTCACAATTTCGGCATCATTACTACTCACCACGATATCACGAACAAAACCTTGATCAATTTTCAACTGATCAATTGGAATACGTTGTAAATAAGCCAGAGAAGAATAACCAGTCCCAAAGTCATCTAGAGAAAATATCACTCCATAACGTTTAAGAATGGTCATTTTTTCAATAATATCTTCTATACGCATGACTAGGGCGCTTTCGGTAAGTTCAAGTTTGAGCAAGTGTGCCGGAGCTTGGGTACGCTCCAGAATTTCGAGTACGTCTTGAACAAACTCCTCACGCCTAAACTGACTTGCACTGACATTCACGGCGATGCTGAGATGAGCTGTTTTCGGGTGTTTAGCCCATTCTCCTAATTGCTGGCAGGCACTTTCTAGTACCCACTGACCCAGTGAAATCATAAAGCCATTTTCTTCTGCTATAGGGATAAAACGGGCAGGAGAAATCATTCCTTTAACTGGATGACGCCAACGTAACAAGGCTTCTACTCCTATCATCCGCTCTGCACCATTTACTTGTGGCTGGTAATACAACATAAGCTGATTTTTTTCCAACGCTTGACGCAAGCCGGCATCAATCTCGGCACGTTCCTCAACCTGAGATTGAATCCGTGGATCAAAGAAGCGATAGGTATTTCGGCCATAATTCTTTGCTTCAAACACTGCCATTTGGGCACGTTTAATTGGATCCTGTAGGTTTTCCTCTGCATCTTGACCAAACAGGCTAATCCCGATACTTGCTGAACTACGGTACTCAGAGTTAGTGAAAAAGTATGGTTGAGCGAGTTTTTGCAAAATATCTTTTGCAGTTTTTTCTGCTCGTTGGATAGCCTCCATCTCGGAGTTGCCAAGCTGATCAAGCAGTACCACAAACTCATCACTCATAAATCGAGCAACCATTTGATTTGCTTCTATGTATTCTGACAGGCGCGTTGCGACTTGCTCTAATAAGCGATCGCCAGTCTCATGACCTTCTGTATCATTCAATACTTTAAAGTGATCCAGATCAATGCACAGAAGTGCTCCCCACCATTTTTTATTTTCCGCTTCTTGTAGGCTCTGTTCAAGATGCTCGAGAAACAGGCTACGGTTAGGTAATTGGGTCAGAGAATCATAGAATGCAAGCAAACGTACTTTTTCTTCTGAAGCTTTGTAGGCAGAAATATCGGTAATAGAAGACACATAATGCGTCGTTTCGCCATTCCTATCACGTACAGCCGCAATCAAGATGTGCTGTGGATACAATTCTCCATTTTTACGCTTATTCCATATTTCACCTTGCCAAGATCCAGTGGTACGAATAAGCTCCCACATGGTGGCATAGAATTTTTTGTCGTGCCTGCCCGATTGAAAGATTTTTGGTGTATTACCGATCAACTCTTGCTGGCTATAACCGCTAATTTCTGTTAATGCACGATTGGTCCGTAAAATAACTCGCTGAGAATCTGTAATCATCATTCCAACCTGGGACTCAAATGCAGTTGCAGCGATACGCTGATTTTCTTCAGCTTTTTTACGTTCAGTAATATCACGTGCCGAGCAGAAGAAAACCTCTTCATTATCAAGATGCACTAGAACTGAACTGACTTCTACTGGATAACACTCACCTTGAGCATTCTGATAATAAGTTTCGAAGCGAATACCCTCTGGATTTAAAACACCTGTATTGATCAAATCTTGAAGATCTGTTTCATTATAGCCGTTATCCCAATAACTCAGCGTTTGTCCTACAACTAGTCGTGGAGTGCTGCCTATCATACGAAAAAACGAATCACTCCCTTCAATGAGCCGGCCTTGTCTATCTAGTATATGAATACCATCTTTAGCATTCTGCAACAGCATCTGACTACGACGATTACTTAATATATTGGCCCGGATTTGATACCAAACTAAGTATGTTGTAATCGCAGTAACTACAAGAAAGAGCAACCCAAACAAAATAGCTTTAATTAGTTCATGATACCATTGAGCCAGATAGTCTTCTTTTGCATAAGCAACAACAACAAAAACAGGCATAGTGCTTAATCTACGGAAGTGTCCCATACGTGGGACTTTATCTATTGTTTGTTGACTATAAATACTACCAAACTGTGCTCTGGAATGAACCAGTTGTGACAGTTCTGGTGGTGCACTTACAAAACCCACTAGGCCTTTCGGAGTTTGGAGCACGGGATTGCGGGCGATAATTCGCATATTCAGGTCTTGCACCAACAGCACCCCTTTAGGGCCTACATCCAGATCTGCAATCAGATGATTAAAGTAACTAGCAGGTAATGTAGAGACGATCATACCTGCAAAAGTTCCATCCGGCTGGTTGTAACGTCGTGCAAATAGATGAACCCAGCCTTGACCATTAGGATCTCTTATTAGTTTCGTAACAAACAGTTGATCTTTATCATTCTGTTGAACATCTTTAAAAAAACGATAGTTGGCGTAATTCCAAGTCTCATTACTAATATCACTATCGCCAAATTGGACTTGACCTTTGATATCGGTGATATGAATTCGTGTAACAGAACCGATCCAGTCTTTTTGTTTTTGAATAAAGCTAGAAATATCTCTATCATTTATTTGTTTTTTTTCACGTAATTCTTTTTCTACATAAGCTTGTAACGTATGTAAAGATAAATCAATTTCTTTTGAGCTACTGCTAATTCTTTTTTCGAGAAGTAAAGTTAAATTTTCTATATGAATTCTAACTTCAGCTTCTTCGCGCTCATGTGAAGTATATAAGGTATAAGCAAATAAACTAATCATGAAAATATTCACGATTACGAATGCTAAAAAAAGAAAGATAAAAATTGATTTGTTTTTTGACAACATATTCGCTCTGTAAGATATAAGTTCTCTTTGCGCTGCCAATGCAACACCCCCCAAGATTCAATCTTTTAAGCAACAAATTAGATTACAAATCACTTAAAATATAAGGCGGATTCAAGCGGCAAGTACAACAGTATAAAAACCACCCATAACTTCACTCGGTGTAAGCCAACCTAGTGTTTTTCTAGAACAATGGTTGAGTGCAAATTCTATCTGCTCTATTTGTTCGTTTGACACGTCATCAAACGATGATGATTTTGGCAGATATTGACGGATTAAACCATTCGTATTTTCATTCCTTGCTCGTTGAATAGACTTGTAAGGATCAGCAAAATACGTCTCTATGCCAACATCAGTAATTCTTTTGTGTTCGGAAAATTCTTTGCCATTATCAAATGTCACACTATAAGCATGGCTCATTTGTAAACGATCTAATGCACAAGTAATCGTTTGAGAGGATGCTCTCGTTGGCCCTAAATGAACAATATGTACATACAGGATCTTTCGATCAACGAGAGTCAATAAAGCACCTTTATGATGTTTACCAATCACCGTGTCACCTTCGAAATCTCCTAAACGTTGTCGTTGATCAATGACCTGGTCTCGGCAGTGAATACTTGTTTTATCAATGATTTGCCCCCTACGATCCGTGTTTTTGTAACCGCGTTTTCGATATTTCTTCTGAAGCCTTAAGTGTAGATAAAGTTTACCGCCTTTTGATTTATCTTGATAAATGTACTGGTAAATCCACTCATGTGAAGGTACATCCAGCCAACCGCGTTGTGTTAAAGCACCTGAAATTTGTTCTGGTGACCAGTCCAAGTTAATCAAATAATCAATTCATAATTCACAATTTATTCACACTTATACTCCTACGCTTACCGCCTGGTATTTGAAAATATTTTAAATGGTTATGGTTACTGTAATCATGTAATGATCCAACCATAATTAAAAATATTGACATAAGTACTAAATTACACTTGGCAGCTTTAAGCTTAAAACTACGCGATAGATTTTATACGACACCTATCAAAGCTTGAAGAAAAAGGTATCTATATGATTTTTCAGCAATATAAGATTGTTTTTGGCGGGAGTATGGGGGCTGGAAAATCAGCCGCGATCAAGGCACTTTCCGACATTCCGGTCATAGAAACCGAAGCAATCAATACAGATATCGAGAGACACAGTAAATATTCCACTACAGTCGGAATCGACTACGGTGAAATCGTGCTGGAAGATGAGACTAAAATTGGACTTTATGGCACCCCCGGTCAGGATCGTTTTGATTTTATGTGGAAGATTGTCTGTAAAGGTGCAATGGGCATTGCTATTTTAATTGATCATTGTAAGCGTCCGCTGAACCCCATGCCTATTTTTTAATTTGAGTTGGATTTCCAGCGATGTGGCAGTAATTCTTCTATTTGGGTCGCTTTATGCGTCGGCAGCCTTTTCTGAATCAGCACTAATGCCTGTTCAGCGACCTGACTTTTCCCAGTTACATGCAGTTCATGGAATTTACGACGCGCATGCG
Source organism: Acinetobacter sp. YH12131 (assembly GCF_013418635.1). NCBI lineage: Bacteria > Pseudomonadati > Pseudomonadota > Gammaproteobacteria > Moraxellales > Moraxellaceae > Acinetobacter > Acinetobacter sp. YH12131. The sequence continues at coordinate 8,642 of NZ_VPBQ01000002.1, read as the reverse complement.
CCATGCAGCCCACCTCAATGACCTGACCTGATTTAAAGCGTGCTTTATAACCGCTGTAATCATCACAGACCAGATGGCCCTGCCAGTCTTTCAGGAACGCTTCAGCATGCTGACCTGAACGACTATCCTGAAAGTCATAGATCACGGCTTGAACTGGATTGTACTGTGTAGTGGCATAGGCCCAGACATAACCTTTCTTCGGTTTTTTATCATTCTCACCCATCCGCATGATGGTGACCGGCGTTTCATCGGCATGGATCACCCGCTGTTGCAACACCACCTGTTTTAAGGCATTGGCCAGAGGTTCCAGTTCCACACCGCAGCGACCAATCCAGTCAGATAACGTGGATCTGGACAGATCAATGCCAGCCCGCTGATAGATCAGGCGCTGACGGTACAGCGGCAAATGATCGGCATACTTCGATACCAGCACATGGCTGAGCAGTTCAGGACTGGCAATACCTTTATCAATCACATAGGCGGGCATCGCTTGCTGAGTCAGGGTGTCGCACTGATCACAGACCCATTTGCCACGCACATACTGTTCCTTATAGAACTGTGCCGGTCTGAAATGCAGTTTTTCACTGATATCTTCGCCGATACGACGTAACTGGCAGCCACAACTGCATTGGGTTGATGCAGGTTCATGCTCAATACGGATGGTGTGTAGATGATCTGGCAGCAGTCGACGTTTAGGTTTGTTGACTGTGGCTTTCTGTGTCGCTGCATGGGTTTTATCTGCATTTAATCGTTCTAATTCCAGATCAACGGCTGCGATATCTTCTTCGACCGCCTCATCCCACAGATGGATTTGTTTTGCGGTGAGATGTTCGTTTTTACTGCCGAATTTATGCTGTTTAAACAGCGCCAGTTCATGCTCGTATTTTTGATTGAGAATAGAAAGATGCTGAACTTTAGAATCTAATTGCTGATTGGTGACTTCAAGATGTTGAACTTTGGCATCTAATTGCTGGTTTGATTGTGCTAGAGACTGATGCTGCATCGCCAACTGCCGGGTAAATTCCAGCAGTTGTTCATGGGTCAGTTGGCTTAAGTCAGGCAGCGTATTCATGACCGCAGTATGCCTGAGGTCATGAAGAGAATGAAATAGAACGTTTGGAGAATAGCAGAATAGCCGAGCTTGGTTTAGAGCATTGTTACCACCTGCTGTCGTCCAATGCGCTGCCAGGGCAAACCTTGGATCAGTGCCTGTAACTGTTCCGGGTTGAGGGCCACGGTTTCACCTTGGTGAACTTGAGCCCAGTGAAATTTACCCTGTTCCAAACGCCGGGCACACAGCCAGATGCCCAGTCCATCATGTACCAACACTTTCATACGATGACCACGTTTATTACAGAACAGGTAGGCGCAATGCGGTTTGATGTAGCCAAAGGCTCTCACCACCTGAGCCATGGTCGTATCCATACCTGCACGCATGTCCATGGGCTGAGTAGACAACCAGATTTCATCAATGCGGATCATGTTGCCAGTGCCTTGAGTAATTCTGCCAAGGCAGGTATTTCTGATGTCTGCCATTTTAGCTGAATATCATTATTCGTATGAGGCACGGTGATACACAACGTGATCCTCTCATCAATAGGTTGGCTGATTGCAGCAGTGTAAGGCAAAGCAATAAATGCTGGATTCACATGAGTAGGATCCTGCACGGCACCCTCATGATGGCTGAAGATCCTGATCCAACGACTGACAAGGTTGGCATTAATACTACGTTGCAGTGCGACCGAAGCGATCGAGGTATTAGGATTTTTGCAGGCATTGACAATACTGAGTGGCTTTGTTGCACAAAGATTTGAAATGCAAAGCGCCCCTAATTGAGCCAAATTTAAGGCGTAACTTGGGTAAGTGGTCGACCTAATTCCGTAAATCTGTTGAGGACTGCTACACGTGCATGAATTTCATTCACCTGACTAGGAAAGCTTCTTGCCATTAATTTATCGCCTAATAATTTGATGCAATGCATCTTGGTTTCCACCAAACTGCGGCGATGATAGCCTGACCATTTTTTCCATAATGTCCTGCCTAAACGTTTAACTGACAGGAAAAATATTATGGGTTTAAAGGGCATATCGTGATTAATTTATCAGGGATGATTACGAACTATACTTTTGCTCCAGCAAATTGTGATGAAAGAGATGTTGCACCTGAAATTACACAAAACATTTATGGTTTATTGGGAGCGGATAAGGGATATATAAGACCTGAATTAAAACAATATTTTAGGCATCAATATTTAGACTTACAAACACCTTATAGACGAAATATGGTTGATCTAAGACCAAAAGAATCAATCAGAATATTGATGAATGCTCGAAGGCAAATTGAAACTGTTATCGGTCAGTTGACTGACCGATTCAACATTCAAAAAGTAAGGGCAAAAGATCTGTGGCATTTAACACATCGAATTGTTCGTAAGATTCTTTCACATACTCTTTCAGTTATTCTAAATATGAAATTAGGGAATCCTCCTATACAGCTTGAAACCATAATTAAAAGTTGAGATTGGCGTATCTAATTTAAAAATATAAGTTTGAAATAATTTTTAACAATGAAAAAGACAAGAAAGCGACATATTTGATATGTCGCTTTCTTTAAAGACTCAGATTAACCAATAATGATTTGGTTATTAATTAAATCCTGTAATTCCAATGCGGTCTTACCTTCAATAATTAACAAATCAGCCCAATCATGAGTTGTACCACTCGTTCTATTAGCAACACCATCACGGTCAATTTTCAATACGGCATCGCCATTACCATCATCTTCAACTTTGATGTAGTTAGCAATATCCGATTGATCTACTGAAAGTAGACCTCCGAAGAACCCAGCACCAAACTCAATTTTGTCATTGGCTTCGTAATCGACCCATGTGTCTGTACCATTACCACCTGTCGCATCGGCAGCATTTAAGACCGCATAAATCGCTGTGTCTGAACCAGAACCACCAATCAAGGTATCGTTGCCTGAACCACCATTGAGGATGTCACTTCCTGCACCGCCGTTTAAGCTGTCATTCTCGAGACCACTCATCAGCAGATCTTCACCGAACGAATCGGCAACGAAGCTTTCGGCAGATGCACCCCTGCCAGCGATGTTCTGAGGTGGGGTCAGGGTGATATTGTCGACCTGCAAGGTAAGATTGCCCCGCGATGAATAGTCCGCAACCGTGAACACCAGCCGGTAGGTGCCTGCCTCATCGATTGTCCGAGTAATGGACTGGTTGATCAGATTGGTGTTGCTGGAGAAGTTGTGCGTACCACTGGCCCCTGTCACATTACTCCAAGTCCCATCATTGACATCCTGCTTTTGCAACTGGTAACTGACCGAATCACCACTCCGTACCTCACTCGTCCACTGGCTGAACGTCAGAGTACTGCCAGCATGATTGACAGTAAAAGCAGCGCTGGTGGCTATGGCATTATTTCCACCATTGTTGCTTGAATCATCAATCACCAGTCGCCCATCACTATTAATCGCCACCGTTCCCTCTGTAACAGTCCACGCCGAGGTATTGCCCAGCACGCCACCGCTGAACGCACCCAACACGACAGGCTCGACCGCATGCACCTGCACCACTAGGCTGCCAGTGGTGCTGGCGGTGCTGGAGGGATTACCCACTTCGGTGGTGATGGCCTCCACCTGCAACGTTACCGCACCAGTGCTAGCATTGATCGGCGGGGTGTAAGTCAGCGTAGCCTTGTTCCAGCTCTGAACATCCACTTGCGTGTTGCCACTTGTGGCGGTGAAGCTGTTGCTGCCATCGCTGAGCTTCGCACCCACTGGGATGTTCTTGACCCACACCGCCAAAGTTTCGGAGCCATCGGTATCCACCAGACCTGCAGCAATGCTGGAAATCTTGATGGCAGTACCAGCCTCGCCTTCATTGGCACCATAGGCCTTGTAATAGCCGTAGCGACCGGTACCGTTGCTCAGACTGCCCAGTTCACCCCCTGCCGCCTCAATCGCTGCCACATTTGTAAACAGTTGCGCAGACGTCGTCGACAGCACGGCGGCTGGGTTCAACCCTTCTTTAAACAAGATGCTATAGCCACCAGGCCCAGATTGGTTATGCACATAGATATCCAATGTGTAGTAACCACTGGCAGAGGGCGTAAACGTGCCTTGAAACTTACCGGATCCACTAGAGCCATCAGGACTGGTACTACTAATGCCCCAACGCCCCGAAGCCACAGTGATACCACCGACCACGATGGCAGCGCTGTCATCGGCAGTGCCACCAAAGGTATATGACTTGCCTGCTTCCAGATAGATCAGGCCGGACATCTTGTCACCTGCGTTAGCAGTCAATCCGTTGGAGATGTTGACATTGGCATTGGTAACTGTGGTGCTGGTGCCACCGGAGGCAGCAGCAAAACCGACCAGCAAGTCTGTTTCAGACACACCATTGCCACCAGTGCCACCAATATTCAAACCCGTATAAGTGGTCCGTATGAGTCCATTGTCCACTGGCGACTCGACCGTCGGCGACGTTAAGGTCAACGTGGGCGCGTCGGCCACCGGCGTGACGTTGATCGTCGTGGTGTTATTAACTGTCTGCCCGAAGTTATCCTTGGAAACCACCGCCAAAGTATCGCTACCACTCCAGTGAGTATTACCTTGGTAGGTCAAGGTCTGCAAGGTCGCGTTGATCGCCGCCTCGCTGCCGACCAGGGTCAGGGTACCGCTACCGTTGCTACCGGCACTGATGGAAGCCCCAGTTTGCAACGTCACTTTCATGACACCATTGCCCACGCTGAGCTGCACGCTGGCGAGGTTGGTGTCAGCCACCTGAACCGTCGACAGGCTCAACGTCGTGTCTTCATTGACTGTCTGCGCCACAGGTACCGTGTTGACAGGCGCGCGGGTATCCACGGTCATGCCGACCACGTTGCCTGCCAAGCCGGCATTGCCCGCTGCATCGGCGTAACTGCCCGCCGCAAGCGTCACCGAGGCAGCACCTTCGTAACCCGCTGTCGGGGCGAACGTGGCCGTCCAGACCAGCGGGCTGACCTGCTGCAGGTTCGAGACCGTGCCACCGGTTGTGGTGATGTCGCCCACGACAAAGCCCTGCGGCGCTTCATTGAAGGTGAAGGTGACCATGACGGTCTCCGCGCCAGTCAGGTTCACATCGTCTACACTGACACTCACCGTCGGCGGGGTACCGTCCACGGTGAACACAAATGGCGCGGATGCTAGGCCTGTCGAGTTGGAATCCGAGTTGTAGGCACGCGCCACCACTTCGACCGAACCATCGCCGAGGGTGCCGGTGGTGGTGAGCAGGGCGAGCCGTTCCGAGGTGATGGTCCAGGTCCAAACTCCGCTCGCACTTTCAGGCACTTCGATACGGATCGGGCCGAGGCCACGTACGGTGACCCAGATTTCGTCCACCTCGTCGCCACCGGCTGCATCCAAGTCAATCGTACCGCGAATGCTACCCTGCCTATCGTTGGTCAGTCCATTGTATCCAACATCCCCAGTGTCACCGCTTCCGCCTACACCATTAGAACCAGTAACAGAATCTACATAGGCAACCACTATCGGTGTTGGCAGATTCTCTGGTGCCGGAGTTACGGTTCCACTGTCACTGGTACCAGTATTGCCCGCCTTGTCGGTGACATGAACCTTAAGAAGATCCGAGTTGTAGTCAATAGGCAAGGCCTGATTAAGCGCTACATTGATCTGTAAATATTGCCCGTAACCAGGAGCCAGACTACCAACTATACCCTCGCCATAGAACTCACCGTCATAGTACACCTCGACCTTGTCGCCAATATCGGCATGGGTTTGCTTGGCGTTAGTCAGGTCACCAGACACGAGTGCGGTGACATGACCAAATCCAGTGCTTTCCGGTGCAACATAATCAACATGGGTCGCCTGCGGAGCATAAGTATCAGCCACGAAGGTGTACTTTTCAGACACCTCGCTGACGTGTCCAGTAACGGTATCAACTAGCTTGACCTGCAGATAGATTTCATCGTCGCCGCGCAACTGGTCGGCCCACCAGATTTTCTGCAACACTTCACGTAACTGCTCGGGACTGATCGTCCATTGGCCGCCACTGACCGTGACCACCACATCTGCACCGTTAGGATAACTAACATTACCGTAATTCACATCACCATTATCATCGGTGCTTTGCTTATTTGTGTACAGGCGGAGGGTGACCTGACCATCGGGCGCGTCCACCGTGCCGGTGATGCGACCCATAACGTCATTGCTGTAGGTCACCGAGCTATCGGTGATTGTGGTCGTCTGCGACGTAGTGCCATCGACCGTGTACTCCAGCTTGATCGAAGTACCAGCATCATAAGGCTCGAAGGTGTAGCGACCATCGGCATACACGGTGATCGCACCTTTATCGGTTAGTTCCAAAGTCTGACCGATGCTAACGGACCGACCGTCGATGGTCACGTTAGTAACCACACTGCTGCCATCTGATGCAGTTCCTTCCAGTTGGCCTTCTACCTCGGAGCTGTTGATCTTGTTTTCATCCTTCAACGCCACGGTGGTGGCAGTGACGGTGGTCAGTGTCGTCGGGTACATGTCGTGAATCGACACCTGCACCTGGTACTGCTTGCCGTCGCTGCCGGTGACGGTGAGCTGATCATTCAGCGGTGCTTTGCTGGCGTCAAGCGCACCCGCCAGATTCGGGTTGAGTTCATAGCTCCATATGCCGGTGGTGGTGTCGAAGGTAAAGGTGCCGTAGGTACCGTTCAGCATAGTCGTCTCTGTGAAATCTGTCAGCGTTTCTCCATAGCGACCCAATACACTGCCCGAGACCGTAGTACTGCTATCATGCGCAGTCTGTGCACTGGTAGTGCCCTGCACATAGTCAATATTGTCGTGATAGCCAGTAATGACCGGCGACGGCGGCGCGGCAACCGTGTAGGCCTGATCATCGCTCGCGCTATTGCCTGCGGCATCGCTGACGGTAGCTGTGGCGGTGCCATCCTTCAACGTTGCAGCCTTCGCTGGGCTGACGTTCGCTGTCCAATCGCCATCAGCATTGACCGTACCAGTGACGCTGACCGGATGATTGTCGGCATCGAGAATAAGATTACCACTGGCATCTTTAAAGGTCACGATGACTTCGGCACCCGTCAGCACGCCAGAAGCCGTACCAGCAACAGTAAAGCCCTCAGTGGTCTTCTCATCCCATTCGACGATGTTATTATCATCCGCTACTGAAGTGATGGTGATGATCGGCGCTTCCGTGTCCACCGTGACCGGACGGGTCGCCTGCGTTGCAGGGTTGCCCGCCGCATCGGAAACATCCGCCGTCACGATCAGCCCGCCTTGCGGCAACGCCGTCACATTCGCCCGAGGCACATCCAGCGTCCAGGCATTGTTCGTCACTTCAGCCGTATAGGTCTCGCCATTGAGGGTGACCTTTACCAACTGGCCATTTTCCACGCCTATCGTGGTGCCACTGATGGTCAAGTCTTGCAGGGATTCAGCCGCGTTGATCACGTCATCACTGGCCAGCGGGCCGGTGATGGTGATCGTTGGTGCGATGGTGTCGATACTGACGTTGCCATTGCCCTCGCCGCCCGCGTTGCCTGCTTGGTCGTGGTAGCTCCCAGCAGTAATCGTCAACGACACCGTCGTTTCGGTGTTTGCAGCTGCGGTGACTGTACCCGTCCAGGTGAGTCCGCCATCGCTCGTGCTCAGCGTATCGAGCGTGAGATTGGCTGGATTACCTAGCAAAGCCAGAACCTCCGCCGCCGACAGTGCATTGCCTGCAGAATCATACGGCACTTCGGTAAACTTAATGGTCAACTCGCCGGAATTGGTCTCACCAACACCATTTAGCACACTTGGATCCACCGTGATCTTCACTGCGGGAGGTGTTTTGTCTACAATAATCGTGTGCAGATCCTGTGCGTAATTATCTGCGCTGTCGGTCACGCTTGCAGTGATCTGCGGAGAACCTGTGAGTAAAGCCACATCTTCAGCAGGCACCATCACGCTCCAGTTCCCGCTCGTATCGACGATTTCGAATTTATAAGACTTGCCACCGATCTGAACTGTGACGACCTGCCCCACCTCTGCATCAGTCGTACCACTGATCACCAGAAGCTTACCAGATTCAGTTTCGTTGATCACATCGTCAACAGCCAGCGGGCCGGTGATGGTTATTGTAGCTTCCGTATCCACCGAATAGGTATGGTCGGTACTGCCCGTACCCACATTGCCAGCTGCATCCGCAGTACTTACGCTGGCGGTAATGGACGTAGTAGTAGCCAAAATACCCCCAGGCACATCAATACTGAAGCGCAAGATGCCGTTGTCATCATAGACCTTGCCGGTGAAGGTCTTGCCATTCACGGCCAGCGTGACGATGTCATCCACCTTCGCATCATCCCCCACCGTACCTGTCATCGGCACGTTGTCGCGCTCGGATTCGGACTTGTTGATTACGTTGTCGCCAGTGATGGGTTCCAAGGTAATGGTGGGTCTCGGCAATGCTGTCACCGACGGATCGACGTTGGCAGCCGTGCCGTTCACCTCGCCGTCACTCGGAGTGAGCGTGAATGCAGGCAGATCCTCACCCTTGTTGACTAGGGCCAAGCCAGCCTCAGTCAACACCACCGTGTTGCCATCCAGCTTGTAGTTGGTGGTGT